>NZ_JAIUIH010000005.1:0-407938 GCF_020165515.1 Mesorhizobium sp. BR1-1-13 | reverse complement strand
ACGGAGCCGACCGAAAGCCCGTTGTTGGTCAACGTGCCGCTGTAATCGAAGACGCGGTAGATGCCGGGACCGAAGGTGCCGCCCGACGGGACAGTCACATTGAGCGTGCCGTCGAGAACGAGATTGCCGCCGACTGTGGTGAGGTCGTTGAGGGCGCCGCCAGCAACGTTTGCCTGGCCGAAGCTGTAGTTCAGGATCGATCCGCCGGAGAGCGAGAGATCCCCGGCGATGGCCAGCGTGCCCGGCGTGCCGTCGGCCGATCCGGGCGAGAGCGTGGCGCCGTCGGCCACCGTGACGTTGCCGCCGATGGTGCCCTTGCCGCCAAGCGTGGCGCCGATCTCGACCGAGGTCGGCCCGGTCGCAGCGCTCTGGTCGCCGTCGACATAGAGGTCGCCCGCCGTCACGGTGGTCGCTCCGGCATAGGCGTTGGCGCCGGTCAGCGTCAGGGCCGCGCTGCCCGTCTTGGTGAAGCCGCCCACGCCGTCGATCAAACCATTGATGGTCAGGTCGCCAAGCGTCTCGAAGGTGCCGTTGCCGGCACCAAGCGTGGCGCCACGGGCGAGCGCGATCGCCATGGCGTTGCGCAGCGTGCCGCCGTCGAGGGTGAGGCTGCCGGACGCATCGCCGAGATTGGCATCGCTCGTGAACTGCAGCGTTCCCTGGTTGATGCGGGTACCGCCGGTGTAGGTGTTGGTGCCGGTGAGCACCAGCGTGCCGAGGTCGCTCTTGACCAGCTGCGAGCTGCCCTCAAGCACCGATGCGATGGTCGCGGTGTAACCAGCGCCCGGCAAGGTTCCGTCGCCGACGCGGATCGTCGCCTGCGGCCCGACCAGCTCGATGTTCTGGCCCTGGACCACATAGCCGCCGGTGGCGAACTGCATGCCTGACGCCTGCACCTGGCCGTTCGTGTTGTCGACGGTCACCGTACCGGCGGTGCCGGCGAAGATGGCGAAGCTGCCGTTGGAGAAGGCGGCATTGATGTCCCCGTCCGGCCCGGTCCAGTTGTCGTCGCCGGCCGACCGCCAGGTGCCGTTGCCGCCATCGACACCATCATTGCTCTTGGGGCCGGCATCGCCGTCCCAGAAGTTCAGCGTCATGGCGCTGATATCGACCAGGTTGACCTGGTTGGCGACCGAGGTCTGCACGACGTGGTTGGGCGAGCTCTCGGTGAGCCCGAGATCGGTCAGCGCGCCGTCATAGCTGATGATGCGGTAGAGGCCCGGCCCGAAATTGCCGCCGGGAGTCTCGGCTACATTGATGGTACCGTCGAGCGTCAGGTCGCCATGCACGATTGTGAGGTCGTTATAGGCGCCGCCGACCACGCCGGCCTGCCCGAAATTGTAGTTGAGCGTCGCATTGGCCGCGAGATCGAGATTGCCGTTGATCGTCAGCGTGCCCGGCGTGGCGCCGATATCGCCGGGGTTGAGCGCGCCATTGTCGAGCACGCTGACATCGCCGCCGATCGTGCCGACGCCGCCGAGTGCGCCGCCGGCCTCCACCGTGGTCGCCCCGGTCGCTGCCGACTGGTCGCCATCGATAATCAGCGTGCCCTCGCGCACGTTGGTCGCGCCGGCATAGCTGTTGTCGGCGGTGAGGATGGTGATGCCGCTGCCGATCTGGTCGAGGCCGCCGCTGCCGGAGATCAGCCCGGCAAAGCCGTAGCTGTCGTTGCGGTCGAAGGCGAGCGTGCCGTTGTCGACCACGTCGCCGGTGATGGAGCCGGTCGCGCCGCCGTTGCCGAGCTGCAAGGTGCCGCCCGCAATCGTGGTGCCGCCGGCATAGCTGTTGTCGGCGGTGAGCACCAGCGTGCCGGCGCCGTCCTTGGTCAGCGCGCCTGCCCCGCCGACCGCGCCGGTCAGCGTCAGTACCGTCGAAACGTCCGTGTCGAAGGTGCCGCCGCCGGCATTGAGCGTGGCGCTTCGTGCCGCGGTGAATGTGCCGGTCGTGTGCAGGGTGCCGTTGTCGAAGGTGAGCGCCCCGGCCGCATTGCCGAGATTGGCGTCGGCCGAGACCTCGATGGTGCCGCCGTCGATAAAGGTGCCGCCCTGGTAGCTGTTGGCGCCGGTCAGCACCAGCGTGCCGGCAGCCGTCTTGGTGAGCGTGCCGGCGCCGGCGACCGTGCCGGTCAGCGTCAGCGTCGTCAGGGCGTTCGTATAGAACGTGCCGCCGCCGGCGTTGAGCGTGACGTCGCGTGCCGCGGCGAAGGTGTCCGTCGTGTGCAGCGTGCCGTCGTCGAAGGTGAGTGCGCCGGCCGCGGCGCCTAGGCTGGCATTGCTGCCAACTTGCAGAGTGCCGCCGTCGACGAAGGTGCCGCCGCTGTAGCTGTTGGTGCCCGACAGCACCAGCGTGCCGAGATCGGTCTTCACCAGTTGGGTGGCGCCCGTCAGATTGGACGCGATCGTCGCGACATAGGCAGCGCCCGCCGACGTGCCGTCGCCGACGCGGATGACCGACTGCAGACCGGCTTGCGTGCTGTCGTCGACCAGCTCGATGCCGTTGCCCTGCACCACATAGCCGTCGGTGGCAAACTGCATGCCGGCGGCCTGCACTTGGCCGTTTGAGATGCTGTCAACGGTGACAGTGCCGGCGGTTCCCTGGAAAATGGCGAAGCTGGCATTGGCGAAGGGCGCGGCGAACAGGCCGGTCGAGTCCGTCCAGTTCTGGTCGCCAGCGGCGCGCCAGGTGCCGCTGCCGCCGTCAACCGCGCCGTTGGAATGCGGGCCGGCATCACCGTCCCAGAAGCTCAGCGCCAGACCCGCCGAATTGACCAGGTTGACCTGCTTGGCCACCGACGTCTGCACAAAATAGTCGGGGTCGGTGACGGTGAGTCCGTTATCGGTCAGCGTACCGTTATAGCTCATGACGCGGTAGACGCCGGGTCCGAAAGTGCCGCCCGGCGATTGCGTGATGTTGAGCGTGCCGTCGAGCGTCAGGTTGCCACCGACATCGATGAGGTCGTTGAACGCACCGCCGGGCACGCCCGCCTGGCCGAAATTGGCGTTGAGGTTGGAATTGCCGAGCGCGAGATTCCCGTTGATGGTCAGCATGCCCGGGATATTGCCGGCGCCGCCGGGCGCGAGCGTACCGCCGTCGGCGACCGTGACGCTGCCGCCGATGATGCCGGTGCCGCCGAGCGTGGCGCCGGTCGCGACATTGGTCTGGCCCGTAGCGGCCGACTGGTTGCCGTCGATGAGCAGCGTACCGGCATTGACGTTGGTGGCGCCGGTGTGGCTGTTGGTGCCGGTCAGCGTTGTCGTGCCGGTGCCGAGCTTGTTGACCGAACCCGTGCCGGAGATGAGGCCGCCGAAGGCATAGTTGCTGTTCAGGTTGAAGGCGAGCGTGCCGTTGTTCGTCACGGTCGGCGTCACCAGCGCGCCGGCGACCGCGCCGTTGCCGACCTCGAGCGTCCCCCCCGAAATCGTCGAGCCGCCGCTGTAGCTGTGATTGCCGGTCAGCGTCAGCGTGGCCGTGCCCTGCTTGTTGAGGCTCTCGAAGCCGCTGACATTGACACCGTCGAGCGTGCGGGCCGCATTGTTCTTGACCTGCAGCGTGTCGCCGGCTCCCGTCTCCCCGCCTGTGCCGGCGTTGACTGTTCCGGTGAGAATACCGCCGTCGTTGAGCGTCAGCACGTCGTTACCGGCACCGAGGTTGAGCACTCCGGCGCCGGTGTTCAACGTCCCGGTCAGATTGACGATGTCGCTGCCGCCGCCGAGATCGCCATTGCCGCGCAACGTACCGCCATTGGCGATGTTGATGGTGCTCGCCCCGGCATCGCCGGTTATTGCCACCGGTGTCGCCCCGGCCGCCTGGACAGTGCCGCTGACGTTCAGCGTCGAGCCGGCATTCATCGCGAGCGTCGGCGTCGTCAGCGTCTTGCCAGCGTCGACCTGCAGCGTGCCGGCATTCACCGTCGTGCCGCCGTTGCTTGTCAAGTTGCTGGCAAGCTCCAGCATGCCGACATCGACCCGCGTCGAGCCGCCGATGCTGCTGTCGGTCGCCGTGGTCAGCCTGGTCGTGCCGGTGCCGATCTGGGCGATGTTGCCGGCACCGCTCAGGTTGCCGGCGAAATTGAACGTGTCGCTGCGGTTGAACGACAATGTCGAGGTCGCCTTGTCGACGATGACATTGCCGGTGCCGGCATTGCCGGTCGTACCGCCATTGCCGATCATCAGGTTGCCGTCATTGATGACGGTGTTGCCGCTGTAGCTGTTGTTGCCCGTCAGCACCCAGGTGCCGGCATCGTTCTTGGCGAGCGTGGTCGCCCCGCCGGATCCATCGATGATGGTCCCGCCCATCGTGTTGAGGCCGGTGTTGGTGCCGCCCAACGCTAGCGTTCGCGCGCCATTTCCTGTGTAGGCTGCGGATCCTGTATCGCTGAAGACGATCGCGCCTGTGCCCGAAGACTCGATGGTGCTGACCCCGGTCGAGAGCGTGAACAAGCGGTCCGTCGTGTCACCGCTGCCGGTATAGCGCAACGTCGAACCGGTGCCGATTACGAGATTGGAGGCTGCCTTCGACGATTGGCCGATCGAACTTGCCTGCAGGCCATTCGCCAGCTTGTCGACGGCAAGCACGCCGCCGCCGATCGTCGTGGCACCAGTATAGGTGCTCGCCGCGTTCTTCAGCACCCAGGTGCCATTGCCAGTTTTGCTGAGCGAGGCCGTGCCGCCCGACGGATTGTCGATACGCGCCGATAGCGAATTGTTGCCTGTGTTGCTCCCAGTAAGGGTCAGCGTGCGGTCACCGGAGCCCGAGAGCGTTACCGGCACAGTGCTGGTGAAGCTCACCGCGCCCGTGCCCGACGCGTCGAGCGTGCCGCCGCTGGTGCCCAGCGTGAACTGACGATCCGTGCTGCTACCGGTGCCGGTATACCGCAGCGTGCCGCCGTTGAGCACGAGATTGCTCGCCGCCGAACCCGAGTCGCCGATCGAACTGGCCGAACCGCCATTGTTCAGGCAGGAGACTATAAGGATTCCGGCATTGACAGTCGTGCTGCCGTGATAGGTGTTATTGCAACCCGATAGTACCTGCGCTGCGGCGCCATTTTTGATCAGATTGCCGCTTCCGCTGATCACCCCGCCATAGTCGCGATTATTGCCGTTGGTGAATGTCAGTGTGGCTCCACCAAGCAACACATTGCCGCCGCTGAAGCCCGCACCGGAAAGGCCGAAAATACTCTGGTCATACCCGGCTAAATCCAACGTCGCAGTCACGGTGCTGAAGCCCGAGCCAAACGCATTCGTGGATCCGGCGCGCAACACGCCGGCGTCGACGACGGTGCCCCCGGTGAAATTATTGGAGCCGGACAGCACGAGCACGCCACTGTTGCTCTTGCGGAGCCTGCCGCCTCCGGTCACCGTTCCTTTGAACTCGAGCGTCGTGCCGCCGATGACGTCGATGTAGCTATCGCTGCTTGCGAGGGTAAAGCCGCGATCTATGCTGACGTTGCCGCCCGTATAGGCAAGCACGCCGCTGTTAGCGAGCACCAGATTGGACGAGGCGTTTGTGGACGCGCCGATCCCGCTGGCAAGGGTGCCATTGGCCAGGCAATCCACGCTCAAGGTGCCGCCGTTGATGGTGGTCGCCCCGGTGTAATTGTTGCCGCAGCCGGACAGGGTCTGGTTGCCGGGTCCCGACTTGGTCAGGCCGCCCGTGCCGCCTATGGCGCCCGAGAAGGCCGAGTTGAATCCGTGCGTGATCGTCAACGTGCCAGAGCCGAGCGACACAGCACCCGTCCCGGGAAGCCCGGCCACGCTGTTGCTGAAATTGTTCAGATCGAGCGTTGCGCCGGAATTCACCGTCGTGATAGCCGATCCGAACGCCTGGGTAGACCCTGCCCGCAGCACCCCGGCGTTGACGACAACATTGCCTGCGAAGTTGTTCGTGCCGGCGAGGACCAGCGTGCCGGCTCCGTTCTTGAAGAATCCTGCCGGGCCGGTGGCAGTTCCACTGAGCGTCAACGTGGAGGCAGCGTTGGTCACGCTGATCGTGCTGGTGTTTTGGAGCGTGTACCCCCTGTCGCTCGAAGCTGTGGCGCCGATGTAAGAAAGTTCACCGCCGTTCAGGACGAGATTGGCCGAGTCGTTGCTCGACGCACCGATGCTACTGGCCGCCCCGCCATTGGAGAGCGTACTGACAGCCAGAGTGCCGCCGCTGATGGTGGTCACACCTATATAGTTGTTGGAAGCGTTGGTGAGCGTCAACGTGCCGGTTCCGGTCTTGGTAAACCCAGCGTCGTCCGGGCTGGTTACCAGGCCGCTGAACGTGAGGTTTGAGCTTCCGTCGACCTGGATCGTTCGCGAAAGGCCACCGTTGACGAGCGTGAAGCCCCTGTCTGTCGTCGCGTTGCCGCCGGTGTAACGCAGCGTTCCGCCCTCGATCACGAGATTGGATGAGGCCGCCGACGACTGCCCGATATTGCTTGCCGTGCTCCCGGGGCCGATGTTGCTGACCACCAGCGTCCCATCGGTCAGCGTCGTCACGCCGGTGTAGGTGTTGTTGCCCGTCAGCACCACGGTCCCCGTTCCGCCCTTGGCGAAGCCGGTTGCGCCCCCATTGTTTACGATATTCGCAGCAATGGTGAAGGTGCCGCCACCATTCTGCTGGACGCCGAGTGTCCCGCCGCCCGGGCCGCCGGTCAGGAAGCCGGGGCCTTGGATCATCTGATTGCTGGTGCCCACGGAAGGAGCGACGATGATGGTTCCATCCACACCGAGCGTCTGGCCGGCAGCGATGGTGAAGAAATTGGGATTCGGGGTGGCGTCAGCCGTCGTGTAGCGGAGGCCGCCCAGCATGACACTGGTGCCGACAGTGCCAAAGAAACTGTCACCGTCGCCGTCGGCATCGCTGATGACCTGATCGGCAGTCCACAGGCCCGCGTCATCCTGGTTGGTATAGTCCGCAGCGTCGAAAGCGACGATCCCGCCGCTGACCACTTTGGCATAGTCCGAACCGTTGATGGTCGCCCACCCGCCGAGCGCACCGTCGGCGTTTGCCGTGGTGATCGCGCCGCTCGTCGGCAGGACGAAATTGACCAGCCCGCCGGTGCGGCTGATGGCGCCGAGGCTCAAGTTCACGCTGCCTGCCGAAGCTCCGGAATCGGTACGGATCGTATTGCTGCCTGAAGTGACAGTGAGACCCGCGAAGCTCTGGCTGTTGCCCTCACCCGCTGCGCCGATCACACGCAGGGTTCCGCCGCTCAAGGTTAGAGCCGAGGAGCCGGAGATGATATTGTTGTTTGGCGCGCCGGCAGGGCTGAAGTCGAGCGCGAGCGTTCCGCCCCCGACATTGGTTGCGCCGGTGTAGCTGTTGGCGCCCGAAAGCGTCAGCGTGCTGTTGCCGAGCTTGGTCAGGCCGCCTGTACCGATGATCTGCCCAGCGTAGCTGCTCGCACTGGCGCTGTTGACCGTCAGGGTGCCGGCGCCAAGATCCACCGTTCCGCCAGTGCCGTTCAGCGTCGGCGTCGTCAAATTGAAGTCGTTGAGGTCGAGCGTGCCGCCGTTGACCGTCACGCCGCTCGTTGTGCCGAATGCCGAGGCGCTCCCCATCTGCAGGGTTCCGCCGTTGACGATGACCTTGCCTGTCCGCGTGTTGGCGCCGCTCAACTGCCATGTGGTGCTACCGTTGCTGGCAAGGTCACCCGACCCGGAGATGACCCCCGAGATCGTGTTTATACCGGAGTAGTTACCGCCGAGAGTGAGCGTGTCCGCGGTGGCATTGGCGGTGAATGACAGAGGCCCGCCAAGCGCCAGCCCGCCCGATCCGCTATTGCTGATGGCTGCGGACCCATCGATGGTCCAGCTACGATTGCTGCTGGATCCGACGCCGGTGTAATTCGCCGTGCCGAGATTCAGGAGGCTGATCGTCGACCCGGTGCCGAACGAGCCCGCAGTCCCGGTGTCAGTCAGCACGGAAGCATTGATAATGCCACCCTGAATGGTTGTGGTGCCGCTATAGGTGTTGGCGGTGCCGAGAGTGACGCTGAAAGGGCCGGTTCCGGTCAGGCTGACTCCTGGGGTTCCGCTGATGACTCCAAGCAGCGCGAGATTGGCCGTGTCGGCGGTAAAGGCCGCCGAACTGGCAGTGGTCGTCATCGAGATGCCGCCCGTCAGGGTCAGCGTTCCCGTACCAGAGTTGATCAACTGGGCCTGGGCAGCACCGCTGAAGATCCAATTGCGATCAGAGCTGTCGCCGTCTCCGATATATCTGAGATTGTCTGTACTAGGTGCATTTCCTTGAATTGTGATTGTGCCATTCGCTACGCTGGTCGGCGCGCCCAGCGAACTTGCCCCACCCCCGACGTTACCGATCGATGTGAACCGATAGTCGGCTGTCCCGGCGACGCCGTTGAAAAACGTCGTCCCAGTGTAGTCGCTGCTGTCGTTCGTCAGGTAGTTGGTAGCCGAATTAAGAGTTAGATTGCCCCCGCCCGTATAGCGAGCCCCCCCGGTTCCGGGCCCTTGGATAAGCAGCCCCACGCCGCTATTGATGGTAACCGTGCGGCTGGTCGTCCCGCTGTCGATTTGGAGCCGGCTTCCAGAGGTAACGGTGATGTTGTTGCTCAGGTCGCCAAGCGCAGCGTTGTCGTCAGCTTCCAGCACGCCGCCGTTTAGCGTAATGCCTCCGCTAAAGGTGTTATTGCCGGTCAAGATCAGATTGGCGCCGCCGCTTTTCGTCAGGCCGGCCGTACCAGCGATCACCGAATTGATTGTCGTCGCTCCGACGGCTGCGTTGATCGTCGGCGTCGCGCCGCCCAGGGTCAACGTGCCGCCGTTAAGCGTGTAGCCGCCGACATTGAAGGTGAGCCCTCCTGCCGTGATCGGAGCGCCGATCGTAACGATCGCCGCCGTGCCGGCGAAGACGGCATTGTCGAACGCGGCGTTGTCCCAGACGACCATGGGACCCGCTTGCGTCTGGTTGTTCCACAAGGCCGTCGTCGTGTTCCAGGTCTCGGCGCCTCCGAGCCCGACGGTGGTGCCGTTGACATCCCAGTAGCGGTCGGTAGCGCCTGCCGGGGTTGCGACAAGGCCGGCGAGAAGCGCCGCCGCCAACAGGCCGCCTGAAGCGGATTTCTCGACCGCGGACACGAGATGCGCCAGATTTGGCGCGAAGCTCGCCGCTTCGCCCTTCCATTTCGTCATGCGGCCGCCACGCAGAAGGTGCGAAAATGCGGCCGCCGGCCGACCGCCCGGCGCTTCGCTTTCCCGTTCATTTTTCGACTGGCGCTGGGTTCCGCTTGCCTGGTGCCTGGTCGTCTGCTGCATGGTCAACCGCCCCCGATGGCCTCGCGGTCAGAACGGGCTCCATTCGAGAATTATGTTTGCTGACTCGCCATCAACAGGACGACATTCCGTCCGGATGGGGCAAGTATTGAGCGATGATAGAACGGGAGTTGCCGCGGGACTGTTGTCCCGCTCGAACGGCAGATTCATCCTGTCGCATGAGCCTCCCCGATTCACTGCTTAGCCTAGGGTTACCCCAAAGAAACTAAATATCAATGAAAAAACCATCGGACAGCGGTGTGTTTAGTTAGCGTATTCATAACGCCACAGCTCGACCTTTAGCTGAGACTCATGCTTCCCTGATCTAACATTAGCCAGAGCTGCTACAACCGAATGCCGGCCGATGCTTTTCAAGCTGAACCGATTTGCCCGCGTTGAATATTTTGCATAGCTAATGTACTTGGCGCCGCCGCTTGCCTCCAGTACGTCCATTTGGCGAAGCGACACGTTCAGAAAAGGTGCAGCACAGGGGTTGCCTCTCTGGCGTTCGGCGACATATTCGGACGGGCCTGCCACTCGGTTCGTAACGGGCATGCGAGCCATAAGACCTCGCTACAGGAAGGCTGAATGCACCATTCCGATAGCCTTGATTGGTATGTGTCACTACGCGTCCGATCTTTGAAAAAGTGAGCTCAAAGGATTGGACAGATGAAGGGTCGGGGCTGGATCAGGAAACAGCGAATTGTCGATGCCCAAGAGGTCAGGGAACATATCGCCCGGCTTGAACAAGAGCTGATTGCAGCGCGCGCTCCCAACAAGCGCGCAAAGTTGCACGACATCGGCCATCAATTACAAACGCTGAAATCGCGGTTGGAGCGGCTCGAACGCTGCATATCTGGTCTAAAGTGCGGGGCAATCAGGAAGCGGAAGATCACTGCTACCGTCGCGAGCAGCTTTGGGTGGCGATCGTGCCGCCCGCACTTCCATTCCGTACGACAGCAGGGACGAAGTCACCTGCGATCCAAATTGAAACCCAGTCCGGCTTGGCTCGAAGTATATGATGGCGGACAGGATCGCTGGCCACGCTCTCAGCGCCACTCCTGAATGGCGATATCGCGGCGCGAGGCTCGACGACTGCTGCCGCTAGGTCCGGTCTGTCAGCAAATTGCGGTAACCCGGTTCGTGGCGCAACCACGACCTCCAGTGCAATCGCAGACGGCGTCTGCTTAGAACGCGACGAAGCCGAAAGCTATGGCCGGCATTGGGCGCAAAGCTGCCTTTCGCGTCCTGGATAACTTTCGGGTCAAACCCTCCCGTTCCCTACCGGTCTTTGCAGCACCGAGACAGGCCGATCACGCCCGACACTGTAGCAAATATCGCATGCTCCCCAGGTGGGGGGAAAGGCGGTAGCGCTCTCCCGACTCGAACCCCCGATGGCGAGCGAACCTTTCCAATGATCAAGTTTGACCCGAAGTGTGATCAGACGTCCCAATCTCTTGAACACGCAGCTTCATTCGACTGGAGGAGCACGACACAAAGTTCGAAGCTTCCAGGAACCCCAGTCAAACTGGATGTTCTGTAAACAATTTCGTCCTGGTGGCGTGGCTCGACGCCGCTGCACCTGACACGGCCTTGCGGGTAGCCAGTTAGCGTAAGAGCCCATCGCTATCGAAGTCTTCCCATCCGCGTAACTTGGGGCGGGTCGCCTCATCGCGGCTGTTGTCGGTTTCATTTGCGACCCCGCGGCCCCTCTTTTGCGTGCGCTTCAGGGCCGACTTTGCGGCGGCCCGTCGCCGGTTCTCGGCGGCCGTGGCCGCGTGTTCTTCGCGCCAGACGGTGACCAGGTCGCGATCGAGCACATCTTCGATCTGGCGTGGATCGAACACGTGAAAGGTGATCTTCCTTGCGCGGCCACGAAGTTTGACCGTCCTGGTCCCGGTGCTCTGCAAGCGACCGTCCTTCAGCCAGCGGTGCCGCTCGCCGGAGGAGATCGCCAGGATGTCCTCGACCTCGCGAGGGATTACCGGCAGGTCTTCGATAGCCTGCATGGCTTTGGACACAATCGCCGCTGCCGCTCCAACATCGGCATCCGTGCCCTCCGGCAGGCGCAGGGTGAGGACGCGGGATTCGATATGGAGCAACTTTTTCATGGGCACCGGAAGGCGGGCGCGGATCTCGAGAAAAATACCCCTCGCCCGTACTGACGATCCAAGCGTTGCAGCCGCAGACAACGGCCACTCTGCCATTGATTTTGAAGTCGGGGCGATTTTTCGGCGCTCACGCATGCCAGCTAAATAGGATTCTTTCAAATTAGCTTCTAGGCGGAAGCAACTTCATGCAGTTGAGCAATGCCGGGCCATCCTCAGCGTTCTCCGCCTTGGCGCCATGTATGTTGGAGATGATGAAATCGAGGACTCCAGGACCGATTGGAACTGCGCTAACCGCTCTGGAAAATTCTAAGCCGGGTACTTCATCACCCGCACGTTCCTCATGATCCTGTCCAGGTAGCCCCTGGCCGCGACGAGTTCGAGATTCCAGACGCCACTGAGTGCCGCGGCAGTCTTATACTCGCCGCACACGTCGGCTAGCTCGGCTTCCATAGCCGCCATCTCCATGGGATCTATGCCAACGAACTGCTGCCGCGGCGTCGAAGGATCGGCAAGTTGTGAAGTGTGCTGGTACCGTTGAGGATCAGCTGAACGCCTGGTGGTTACACTCGCGAAGAGGATCTTTCCCGTTTGGCAACCAAGGCGTTCAACGGCTGGGAAACCCTGATTCATTTCGTGAGGGCTCTGCTGCCGTTCCGCCGCAATGCGGCCGCATTCCGGGGCTTGTTCGCCCCAGCCTGTCTGTCACCCGGGGCTTCAGAGGAGTTCGAGTGATGTTTATCAAAAAGGCCATACTCGCGGTGCTGATGACCGCGGCGCTCGCCGGATGCGAGACGCAAACCGAAGGCCAGCAGCGGGCCACTACCGGCGCATTGGTCGGCGGCGCCGGCGGCGCGCTCGTTGGCCAGGCGATTGGCGGAAACACCAAGAGCACGGTGATCGGCGCGGCCAGCGGTGCACTGCTCGGTGCCGTGGTCGGCTCAGCCACCACGCCGCAGCGCCGCGGCGAGCAGCTCTGCCGCTACCAGGATCGCTCCGGCCGCATTTATACGGCGCCCTGCGACGACCGCTACTACAACGGTAATTATTGATTGAGCTGCTCCCTCTCGCTGTCATTCTTTTGTACGATTTGCGCGATAGGGAGATTCTCAGCGGGCAGGAGGAGGTCGAGTATGACAAGCCTTGCCGATGCTCTGAGGAACCGAAGCCGACATGCCGTAAAGCGGCTGCTTCGCTACGACAGCCGCAACTGGCTGCGCATCCGTCAGATCGAAGCTTTCAACATGTTCCTTGAAGAGGCCAACCGCAAGTCGCGGGACGTGATCGAGATTTCGCCGGGCTGGAACCGCTACTGGCGGGCGCTCTGCCCCAATTATCGCTCCGTCGACTTTCCGGACTTCGATATCTGCAAGGACCGCACACAAGAACAATATTCCATCGTCATCGCCGACCAGGTGCTGGAGCACGTGTAGCGCCCGATGACGGCCGCCGCCAACATCCGCGCCATGACCAAGCCCGGCGGCTGGGCGATGGTGGCCACGCCCTTCCTCTTCCGGGCGCATGCACCCCCCACGACTATAACCGCTGGACACCGGCGGGGCTGAGACAGTTGATGATTGAAGGCGGTTTCGCCGAAGATGATGTTCAGGCGTTCGGCTGGGGCAATAAGGCATGCGCCAAAGCCCATATCGGCGGCCCGGTACGGGCGTAGGAACTGTGGCGCGACCTCAGCAACGATGAGGAGTACCCGCTGATGGTTTGGGCGTTCGCCAAAAAACGGGGGTGATGACAAGCCTTGCCGGCGAGCTGAAACTCCTTGCCAAAGAGTGGGTGACGCACTGCGCTACGGCGCATTTCGCATGGCGCGCGACGTCTGTACCGGTGAGAGGTCACGATTTACCAGCGCACACTGAATCCGAGCTTGGCCCCTACTGTGTTGCTCTCGGCGAATTGTCGACGCTGAGGGCTGCTAAATCGCCGTCAAGATCGACCCCATAGACGGCGCGTTTGGCGCCGGTGCGGCGCAGGTACTGGCATCGTAGCCGTCGGCGTGTGCGCTGCTTCCGTCAGTGCCTTTGGGTCGGGGCTGCTAGGGCACCGACCACGTTGAAAATCCCAGCCCTCGCCGGGGTTTTCGTTTCAGTCATCTACCTCCAATTGCCCACCGGATCGCTCTTTCGGGTGACTTTCTTAAAGGAGTGAACCCCTTCAAGAATCTGGTATCTTAAAACCGGAGCAGGGAAGAGATGGGCAGCGATTTCGAGGCCGCACGAAGACACCTGAAGAGCGCGCGCAAATGCCTTCAAGAGGATGACGAAGTCAGCCAAGAAACGGCTTAGAGACTTGATCCGATGATCATAACCCTGGCGGCGGCCGAATGCTCTTCGTTTGGCTTCCTCCTCCCTTTCGGCCGATCGGAGCACGCGGGCTCACCGGACGCACGTCGAAGGGCACGACGCAGTCTTCGTCATTCCAGGAGCTGTTCGCCAGGCCCGACCGAGATCTAGCAAGAACCGCAATGGGAGTAGTTGAGTAGCTGCTAGACCTCTTATTCCGCGCCGAAGCACTGGCAGGTCAAACCTTCGTATTGCCGTTGACCATTCGCGCTCTCACCGAGGTTGTAAAGGGCGGATTTGAAGGGCTGCGGCGCGCCGAAGACGTCGAGGCTGCAATGCAGTCACTGGCCCGCTGGCGCGAGGGCAACCTGCCCGACCACATTGTGCGCGTCTCGGCCAGGCCATGGACCTCGGCGTTCGTCTCCACCCATATCGGCGAGATCTGGACGGTCGGTGACAGCCATCACCGTCCGGGTCGGCATCGGACGCCGTGCTGCCTACATGGGCATCCGCAGCCAGCGTCCGACCGAGCAGTGTAACGGCGATCCCGCGGCCGGTTCGTGCGCTCAGGCCGGACTGATGCGAGCGCTCTGGGCCTGGGCATTCATAGACCAAGCGTGCTTGTGGTAGTTGTGGTACAGGTATGACGCTTTCTTTTTCACGGAGATTGCGATGAGGCAGAGAACGATCGAAAGCGGGCTAAGTCCGCCAATGCAGCAGGCCATTCCGATAATTCGACGTGTTTTTAAGCAATACGCGCCGAGGCACCTGGAACTTGAGCTCACCGCTGGAAAGGAGTGGTATAATCACTCTCGTTGGTCCCTTCATCATTCCGGTAACGCAATCGATATTAGGACAAGAAAGCTGGCGGATCGTGGGACAGGTATATTGTCAATCCTTTTGGGGCACTTCTTACAGCAGGAACTTAATTCTGAGCTTGGCAAGGCAAAGTATTTAGTCCTCGTGAACGACCAAGGGCCTATGTTTCCGCATATTCACATTCAGTATAATCCCGGGGCTAGGATGAGCACACCCGGGGACTACGATGGAAAGCGACAAAGCAAGACGGTCTAGTCGCCTCGTCGAAGAAAAGAACTCCTTTGCGAGCGCCATGCCAATCTGTGGCGAGAGATGGTCCAATGCGCAAACCATAATCCAGTCATTATTCGAAAGAATATGTAAAGCCGCCCTCGGAGGCTCCGACCGTCACCTTCGTCATCTTCTCACCCTCCAGCGACCGGTTGAGCACGCCGCGGCTTAATTCCGGCAGAAGTGTGTTGGTTAAGATGGTATCGATCATCCGCCCGCCGGATTCGATCTCCGTGCACCGTGCCCTGACCAGATCGATGACACCGTCGCTGATCACCAGTTCCGCGTCACTGGTTGCACGCAACCGGCGGGCGATCTTGGCGAACTGATGACGAGTGATCGTCTCGATCATCGAATCAGACAGCGGGTAGTAAGGAATGGTCACCACCCGTCCAAGAAACGCCGCAGGAAAAACCTTCAGCAAAGGCGCGCGCAAGGCCTTATCCAGATCGTCTAGTCCGGCCCGAACCGTGCCGTTCCTCGTCCGGTCCATGATGACTTCAGAGCCGACGTTCGAGGTGAGCAGGATCAACGTGTTCTTGAAGTCGATGCGCCGCCCTTCGCTGTCGTCCATCATGCCCTTGTCAAAAACCTGGAAGAAGATCTCGTGGACGTCGGGATGCGCCTTCTCGACCTCGTCCAGCAGGATCACCGAATAGGGCTTGCGTCGAACAGCCTCTGTCAGGATACCGCCCTTACCATATCCGACGTAGCCGGGCGGCGCACCCTTCAGGGTCGAGACAGTATGCGCCTCCTGGAACTCCGACATGTTGATCGAAATCAGGTTCTGCTCGCCACCATAAAGCGTCTCCGCCAGGGCCAGTGCCGTTTCGGTCTTGCCGACACCAGAGGGGCCACAAAGAAGGAACACGCCCACCGGCTTTTCCGGCGCGCCAAGCCCGGCGCGGCTGGTCTGTACACGCTTGGCAATCATCTCCATGGCATGATCTTGGCCGACGACGCGCTCGCACAGAGTGACGGCCAGCCGCAGGGCTTTTTCGGTCTGGCTCGACAGCATCCGGCCGGTGGGGATGCCAGTCCAGTCTTGGACCACCGCAGCCACGGCATTGCGGTCAACCGATGGCAGGATCAGCGGCGCCTCGCCTTGTGCCTCCGCAAGTTCGGCCATGAGTTCGCGCAGACGGGCAAGATCGGCGACCGGATGTGGAGGTTGCTCGGCAACAGCCGGCATTTCGAGCTTTGTCCTGGATACCTTGTCTTTGATCATTTCGGTCTCAGACAGCCCAGCCTCAAAGGCGTCGGCATCTGCTGTTTCGGACTCCGGCGTTTCTGCCGCATCGAGCGGCATACCATCGCCCCGTATCCGGGCACGCAATTCGAGTATCTCGGCAACCAGGACTTTTTCTCGATCCCAACGTTGTTGCGCAGCGATCAGTGTGACCTCTGTTTCGTCAAGTCCGGTTTCGACCCGTGCCTGCCGCTCGGTGACGTCGATGCCGATCGCCGCCTCGCGATCGATGATACCGTGCTCGACCTCCAGCGCTTGGCGACGCCGCATGATGTCCTCGACCTCGGCCGGTGTGGCATGCTGCGATATGGCGACCCTGGCGCTAGCGGTGTCGAGAAGGCTTACCGCCTTGTCCGGCAATTGCCGCGCCGGGATATAGCGGTGTGACAGGCCGACTGCCGCCTCGATGGCCTCATCCAGTATCTGGACCTGGTGGTGTTGTTCGAGAACGCCGGCCACCCCGCGCAACATGAGAACGGCCACAGCCTCCGAGGGCTCGTCGATCTTTACCACCTGGAAACGGCGGGTCAGCGCGGGGTCTTTTTCTATGTGCTGCTTGTATTCAGCCCAGGTCGTTGCTGCGATGGTGCGCAATTCACCGCGTGCCAGCGCCGGCTTCAGAAGATTGGCCGCGTCGCCGGTTCCAGCAGCGCCGCCTGCGCCGATCAAGGTGTGGGCCTCATCGATAAAAAGTATAACCGGCGTTTCGGACGACTGCACCTCGTCGATCACAGCCTTCAGCCGTTTTTCGAACTCACCCTTTAGGCTTGCCCCGGCCTGCATCAATCCGATGTCGAGCATGCGCACGCTGACGCCCTTTAGCATAGGCGGCACATCGCCCTGGGCAATACGCAACGCGAAGCCCTCGACGACCGCAGTCTTGCCGACCCCGGCTTCGCCCGTCAGGATAGGGTTGTTTTGCCGCCGTCGCATGAGGATATCAACGATCTGCCGGATCTCCGGGTCGCGGCCAACGACAGGATCGATTTGGCCGTCGCGGGCACGCTGGGTCAGGTCGGTCGCATATTTCGCCAGCGCCGCATCGCCGCCGGCTACGCGCCGTGGCGCGTGTGGTGCGGAGGTCAGGGTCGAGGTGCCAGCTTCGAGTGAGCCCTCCATGACATCGGCGAACCGCGCGATCACCGCGTCGGCGTCGATCTTGTCGAATGCGCCGCTGATCTTCGACAGCAGGCCTTCTAGCACCGGCGTCTTCAGGCAAGCGAGCAGAATATGCGCGCTGCGGACTTCCTCGACGTTGAACTCAAGCGTCGCCAGGTTCCAGGCCTCCTGGATGGCATGAAAGATGTGGTCGGAGAATTCCTCGATCGATGTGGCGCCGTAGGGCAGCTTGTCCACGGCGCGGGTCATATCGGCCGTGAGCCGGCTGACATCCACTCCCGCATCGGCGATGATCATTTGCACGTCCGAGCGATCGGAAAGCACCAGTTGCTCGATGAAGTGGACGAGTTCGACGTAAGGATTGCCGCGCAGCTTGGCGGTGTCCGCAGCTGCCTTGAAGGCACGCACCCCGACAGGATTGAGCTTGCCGACCAGTTCCTTACGCTTGAAGCTCTGTGACGACCGGCGCTGTTCCATCGAACGTGCTCCTGCAATCTGCCAATGGATACCCTGCCACATAAGCCGCCACTTGACAAAGCGCCCGATGGATGCGGGCGCGCCAGTGGTTCGGTGCGTAAGCCTTTGGAAGCTCGAACCACTGGCGGCAGACGAATTCGTGCATCCATGGGGGCATTTTACCGACTGTGTTGGGCAGTCTCGCCAAGCCCTCCACATCGCGAACACGCGGTTGGTCAGCTTTCGTTAATTTTTAAGCGGCGGCTTAATTGGCGTACGGCACGTCAGTGTGGTAACGTTGGGTTAGGTGCCGTTGAGGGCCGGTCGCTGGGGGTCTGTGTGATTGATGTCGCACTTTGGCTTACTCCGCTCGACGGTGAAAATCCGTCAGGGGAAGATTTGCGCAACGATCCGGCCTTCCATGAGCTGGAACGCCTGACGGAGCAGCAGAAAAAGGTCGAGTTCCGGGGCAGCAAAAACACGGAAGTCGACATTCCGATCGACTGGCCCGCCGTGCTCACAAAGGCCGAAGAGCTGCGCCCACACGGCCGGGATTTGCGCCTTCTCGTCATTGTCACGCGTGCTCTGGCCAACGAGTACCGGCTGGCCGGTCTAGCTGACGGCCTGACCCTCATAGCGCAAACCTTCGATCAGCATTGGGCGACCATGCATCCGGCCTTGCGACCGGGCGCCACGCCGCGCGACGCTGCATTGCGCCGCATCAACGCGCTTACTGATCTTCAGAACAGCCAGAATGGCATGCTCAAAGATTTGCGGAAAATGACCTTCTTTGCGCCGCGTTCCATCGGGTCTGTCCTGGGCGAGGATCTGGAGAAGGGTTCGCTCGACGAGCGGGTCATGCTTCAGGAGGCTGCATCGGGACTGAACACGGCAGAAAAGGCGAAACTCGCAAGCGAGCACGGGCAGTTGGTCAACCGGGTGCGCAGCGCGTGCGCGGCGCAGATCGAACAGGCCGCGGCAGAAATGATGTCGCTCCTCGCCGACGCCCGCGCCGCGATCGCCGGCCTCGATGCAGTCGACAGCGCCCTCAACGCCCGCCTTGGAGGCGGTGGCGCTAGCGTTCCGGAATTAAAGCGGTTTCTGCAACGTTTGCTGACGACTCTCGAACGGAATTCGGCAGCCGCCGCCGCGGGGAATGGCGCGGCCAAACCGGTGCAAGCGCCCGCAGAACCGGCAACAGCTGTTCGCAACGGTTATGGAGCCGACACGATGGCAAGCGTGGCAGGCAACGCAGAGTCCGTCAGCGGCGGCCTGCCCGACCGGATCTCGTCGCGCGATGACGTCGTCAAATGCCTCGACCTCGTGGTCGCCTTCTATGACCGCACCGAACCGTCCAGCCCGATCCCGCATCTGGCGCGGCGCGTGCGCCGAATGGTGCATATGGATTTCGTTGAACTGATGGAAGATCTCGCCCCTTCGGGGCTGAAGGAATTCCGGCTTCTTGCCGGCGTTCCAGACGTCAAGAAGACGGCCCAGAAGGATGAAAGGTAACAACACATGCCAGCTGAAAGCAAATCCAAGGTCATCGAACGAAATCGTGCGCCGCGCGTGCAGATCTCCTATGACGTGGAAACCTATGGCAGTCCGACAACGATCGAACTGCCGTTTGTCATGGGCGTGATGGCCGACCTTTCCGGCGCTTCGCAAACCAAGGAAGCGTCAAAGTCGGTGCTGGACCGCTCCTTTGTCGAGACCGACGCGAACCGCTTCCCCAAGTTCATGGAGGCGCTCGGGCCTCGGGTCAAAGCCCGGGTGAAGAACACGCTGCCGCAGGCCGAAGGCCAGGAGCGCGACGAGGAACTGGCGCTCGATCTCACCTTTACCAGAATGGGCGATTTCGCCCCCGACAAGATCGCCGAGCAGGTTCCGCAACTGGCCGAGATCCTCAAGATGCGTCGTCAACTCGAGGAATTGCTGGGCTTCATGGATGGCCGCGTCGATGCCGAAAAGCGCATTGCGCAGCTGCTGAACAACGAGCCGCTTCTTGGCAAGATCGCCGGCCAGGCGCTGGCCGACGACGACAAGACGGGAGAATAGATCATGGCTGAACAGCAAAAAACCGCCGACGTCGCCGCCGAGGCCGAAGCCATAGACCTTGGAGAATTCAGCGGGCTCCTCGAGAAGGATTTCAAGGTCAAGAAGGACGACAGCGAGAAGCTGCAGCAACTCGTGCGCAATCTCGCGCTCGCGGCGCAGTCGCGTTCCGAAACCACGACCATTTCGTCCAATGCCATCAAGTCGATTAAATCGCTGATCGCCGGCATCGACAAGGTGCTGACGACACAGGTCAACGAGATCCTGCACGCGCCGGAAGTGCGCGAGATGGAAGGCACTTGGCGTGGCCTCTGGTATCTTATCAACAACACCGAGACGGATCAGAAGCTGAAAATTCGGGTGATGAACATTTCCAAGGAGCAACTGGCCGACACGCTCGAAGACTATGAGGGTCAGATGTGGGATCAGAGCCCGATCTTCAAGAAAGTCTACACAGACGAGTATTCGATGCTTGGCGGCGAGCCGATCGGCTGTGTGATCGGTGCCTATGAATTCTCCAACCACCCGCGCGACGTGGGTCTGCTGCGCAATATCTCCGGCATCTGTGCTTCGGCGCACACGCCGTTTATCGCGGCTGCCTCGCCGCGCCTGTTCCGTATGGACAGTTGGCAAGAATTGCCGAACCCGCAAGACCTGCAGCAGATCGTCTCCAACGCGGCCTATGCCTCGTGGCAGTCACTGCGCGAAAGTGAGGATGCCCGCTACATCGGCCTGACCATGCCCCGCGTCCTGGCACGGCTGCCCTACGGCACCGAGACCGTTCCGGTAAAGGGTTTCACATTCGAGGAAGAGGTGCACGGCGACCACAACAAATATGTCTGGATGAACGCCGCCTTCCCGATGGGCGTCAACATCAACCGCAGCCACAAGTTGTTTGGCTGGGGTACCCAGATCCGCGGGGTCGAGAATGGCGGCACCGTCCTCAACCTGCCGGTGCATAGCTTCCCCACCGATGATGGGTCAGTAGCGATGAAATGCCCGACCGAAGTCGCCATCGATGACCGGCGTGAGGCGGAGCTTGCCAAGCTTGGCCTAATGCCGATCCTGCATCGAAAGAATACCGATCTAGCGGCCTTCATCGGCGCGCACTCGCTACAGGACGACGAAACACGGGCGGGGCGGCTGGTCGACCCCGATGCGCAGGCCAATGAGCGCCTGAGCGCCAATCTGCCCTATCTGTTCCCGGTTTCACGCTTTGCGCACTATCTCAAGGCGATTGCGCGCGACAAGGTCGGCTCGTTCAAGGAGCGCTCCGACATGCAGATATGGCTGACGGAATGGATCAACCGCTACGTGTTGGCCAACCCGGCCTTCGCAGACGACAAGGCGCGCGCCAAGCGTCCGCTTGCTGCCGCGGAGGTTACAGTGAACAGCGTGGAGGGGCGGCCGGGCTACTACAATGCCACCTTCGCTTTGCGCCCGCATTACCAGTTAGAGGGCATCAACGCCTCGCTGCGGCTGGTGTCGGAACTGCCCTCCGTTAAGACTTGATCTGCAGCAACAACATCTTGGTTTTGAAAGTGGTGGAGAGAGACAATGCCAGTGAAGATTGACGGTTTTCTGAAGGTTCCCGACATCAAAGGCCCCAGCACCCGCGATGGGCACGACGACGAGATCGAAATCCATGGCGTCGACTACAAGATGGTCGCACCCTATGACCCGAATTCGCTCTCACGTCGAGGCCGCGTGTCCATGGGCATGATCAAGTTCATCAAACACTACGACAAATCCTCGCCCTATCTGAAAAAGGCTTTGTTCGAGAACAAGGCCCTCGACGAAGTGGTGTTCTCGGCACGCAGGACAATCGATGGCGAGACCAAGGATTACCTGGTCGTTACCCTCACCGATGCTTCGATCATGGAATACGACATGTCGCAGGCCGAGGATGAGGAAGACCTGATCGAGGAAGCTGTCAGCTTCGCCTATAAGAAAATCAAGTTCGTCTATGACGGCAATGATGAAGCCGAAATGGATGTCTATGTCGGCAAGTGAGGGACGGCGGCCAGGCACGGGCAGGCAGCAGCTCACGGGCAGCTTGCGAGCAAAAAGCGAGGCCGTCCAGCCGTCGCTTTGGGATCGCCTCGTCAATGACCTGCCAGGCCTGACCTCGGAGATAGACGGGCTGCGCCAAGTCTTGCGGGACGAGCTTGGCGCGGACCGTTTCGATAGCCTCGTTGCCGGCAGTGCACGGACCATCGATGCGGATGCGGAACTGACAGCGGACCAGAAACGCCGTCTGCATCGATTTGCCTTTCAGACCCAGCACCGCGTCGAGATCGAAGGCCGTCGCGTGGTGGTATCAGCCCGTGTGCTCAGGGAAGCGGTGCGGCGTGACATCGAGGCGCTCTTCAACACCGAGCGATTCGAGGCCACACCGCTTCTGTCCGATTTGGAAAATGAACAAGTGTCGGACAAGCCACCTTCGCTTGCCGACTTTCCGGAGGTGCGCCGAAGCGTGGTCAATTACGGCGTGCCCTCCTTTTCGGGCCGGTCGTCGCGCGACTTTGACCGCGATGTGCTGGCGCGTGAGATCCGCGCGGTACTCGCCACTTTCGAGCCGCGCCTCAAGGATAGGGAGACAAAGGTCACGGTCACCCTTGGCGACAAGACCATGGGCCTGAAGATCGAGATTGACGGTGTGCTGATCATGACGCCGGCGCCGGAACGCATGCGCCTGCGCACCACGATTAATCTTGATAACGGCTTGGCGCGGACCGAAATCAGGGACGCCTGACATGGATAGGGTCTTCGTCGAATATTACGAGGAGGAACTAACCCATATCCGCGGCCTTGCGGCGGAATTTGCCGACATGCACCCGGCGGTGGCGCGCAACCTTTCCCTCGACACGGTCCCCTGTCCGGACCCCTATGTCGAGCGGCTGCTGGACGGCGTAGCTTTCCTTGCCGCGCGCACCCGGCTGAAGGTCGACGCCGAGCGTTCGCGATTCTCGCGCAGTGTCCTCGACGTCCTTTATCCTGATCTGATCACGCCGGCGCCAGCAACGGCGATGGTGGTGCTAAAGCCGGGCCAGCAGGTGCAGACCATGCTCGACGGCCATGTCGTCAAGCGCAACACGCGGCTGGTTTCCAGCCTGCAGCCCGGCCTGTCGACGCGCTGCACTTTCTCGACCGCGCAAGAAGTGACCCTATGGCCGATAGCGATTAATTCAGTCAGCTATTTCCAAGACCGCAGCGCCTTGGCGGCAGGCGGCATAGCCACGATCGGCGGTGTGCACGGCGAGGCGGCGCTCCGCATCACGCTGGCCCGGACCGGAAAGGGCAAGCTCCACGAATTGGCGCTCGACCGGCTCGACCTCTATTTTGCCAGGCGTACCAAGGCGTCGCTGCTGTTCGACGCGATTTTCGGCACTTGCTCGACCGTTGGCGCACGCGCGCAAGGCAACACCAACCCGTTCTCGCCCTTGCCGGCACCAGACATGGTCGGCATCAGCGACGACGAAGCCCTGATGCCGCGCACCCGCCCGACATTCGAGGGATACCGCCTGCTGCGCGAATACTTCATGATGCCCGAGCGCTTCCACTATGTGCGCGTTTCGGGGCTACAGCCCATCGTGCGTCGATGCGACACTGGGCTTGAGATCGTTTTCCTGTTCAGGCGTCCGGTGCCCGAGTTGGCCGATCTGACGCCGGCGGACTTCGAACTTTTCGCAACGCCGATCATCAATCTGTTCGAACGTGAGTGCAACGTGGTCGAGGTCGATGCGCGCAAGACACGCCAGGTGTTGCATGCAGACCGAACGCGCGCGCGCGACTTTGAAATCTATCGGATCATCCGCGTCGAGGACGCCGACACGGAAGGCAACGAGGCCGAAATTCCCGAACTCTTCAGCCTGGGGCAGAACAGCGGCAGTGGCTGGGTCTACTCAACCGAGCGGCGACCGCGGCGGGCGACGGAAGAGGAACGGCGCGATGGGCTGACCCGCACGTCATACACCGGCGACGATGTTTTCCTGGCCGTATCGCGGCCGCTTGTCACTCCGGCGAACCGGCCGCTGAAGCGTCTCGATGTCCTGGCCCTTTGCACCAATCGTGACCTGCCGATCCTCGACGACAGTCCGACGTTGACGCTGGAGGCCGGCGACCCGGTCGAAACCGTCAGCCTTCTTGGAGCCTTGCGTCCACCGCAGCCGGCGATCCCTGCGGCACTGCCCACAGGGGCCGACGGTGAATCGCGCGCCGACGACCTAGCCTGGCGATTGATTGCACAGCTCATGCTCAACTTCGTCAGCCTCGCCAAGGATGGCCGCGGCGTCGACCCGTTGCATGCGCTGCTCGACATCTACGCCGACCGCGGCGATCCGAGCCTTGCTCGCAACGTCCATTCGATCGTGCGCGTCGACTCCCGGCCCGTCGTCGAACGGCTGCAGATCAATGGGCCGATGTGCTTCGGACGCGGTACTGAGGTGACGTTGCACGTCGATGAATCGGTCCTGGCCGGCCAAAGCACCTTGCTGCTTTCGGCCTTGCTGGCACGGCTGTTTGCCCGCTATGTCGGAATAAACGGCTTCGTGCGGACCCGCACGCGGCTGCTGCAGAAGCAGGAGGATGTGCCATGGCCGATGACGCCCGGCAATCGCTACCTGATCTAGACAAGCCCACCCCAAGCACCGCCGAAGCTCTGTTTGAAGGGTTCGACTTTTTCGAACTGCTGCGCCGTCTCGAACAGGGCAACGGCCTTTTCGGCCATTCAGGCCGCCTCGACCGTGAGCCGGCACGGCTTGGCCAGCATGTGCGCCTCGCCTTTTCCGCGCGGGATCTGGTTCATTTCCGGGGAGCCGACGACGGCAAGCCGGCCCGGATCACGATTGCAAATCTCGGTCTGTTGGGACCCGAGGGTCCAATGCCGCTGCATCTGACACGCTGGGTGCTCGACCGCCTGTCGCAGCGCTGGTTCGCAGGCGCCGACGCACAGCTGACCAGCGATACGACCTTCGTGGACTTCGTCAACATTTTGCAACACCGCATGATCGCCCTCTATTATCGGGCGTGGGCGGATGCGCAACCGGCCGTACAGGTCGAACGCGCGGTCGGTGGGCGCATTCGCGCCATGCTTGCGGCCATGGCTGGGATCGGCCTTCCCGGCACCCAGAACATCGAGCTCGATACGGTGAAGCTTCGCCAGGCGGCTTCGCTCGCCAGCCAGGTCGAGGGCCCGGAACGATTGACGCTGTTCCTGGCCGAAGCGTTCAAGGTACCAGTACAGATCAAGGAATTCATCGCCGCCTGGACAACCATACCAGCCGGCCTCCAGACCTGCCTTGCAAAAGCCTATGCAGCGCTCGGCCGGGGGGCGACGATCGGCCCACGCGTTTTCAGCCGCCAAAGCAGGATCGAACTGCGGGTCGGCCCGCTGAAGTATGATGATTTCAAGGCATTCCTGCCTGGCAGTCAGCGGCTCCAACTGTTCAAGCAGGCCGTTCGCGAAATGGTCGGGGAATCGCTCGATGTCGACCTGCGCATCGTGCTTGCGCGTGATGCCGTGCCGCCGCCCCGTATCGGAGCGGTACAGCTTGGCCGAACCGCCTGGCTTGCGCGGCCCGCTGAAAGGGGCGATGCTGACGATATGCGGCTGCAGACAATCGTCGGATGGCGGCCGGAAATGGCGAGGGTCGCGGCATGAGTCTGCTGCTGACGCTGGAGCAAGGGCCACGCACCCAGGCGGTACGGCAGACTCGCTTGGACGACGGTGAGTTGGTGATCGGCCGCAGCGCGGACGCTGGCTGGCAGATCGACGATCCCGACATGTTCGTTTCGCGCGCTCATTGCAAGATCTCAGGCGGGCGAGACGGATATTTCGTTACCGACACGTCGAGCAGCGGGTTGTTCATAAACGATGCTCACAGCCCGCTCGGTCCGGGCAAGTCGACGCGCCTTCAAAGCGGCATGCGGCTGAGACTGGGCGACTATGTCGTCTATGTCGATGAGCAGCCGCCAACCGCTCAAGCATCCCCGGCCAGCCAGCCGGTGGCAGAACGCCTGCCGCCCGCATCGCGGGCGCCAGTGAGCATCGGCGGCGATGACTTCTTTTCCGCAAAGGTCGAGGAAGTGCCGCCACGGCCACGACCGGCCGATCTGCCGAACCCGTTCGAGCAGCCGATCCCTGGCGCGTTCGAGCGCGCCAGCCAGCGCAACTCGCCTGCTTTCGATGACCCGTTCAGCCTCGATCCGGTTTCAACGCCGGTGTCGAATAATGCAGCCGCTTATCTCGAGCCGGATAACGCGGCGAACCAGGCGGACCCGTTCAGCCTCGACCCACCCTCCTCTCCCAGCCGCGGAGCCGATACCGCTGCTGGAAAGCTGCGCGATTTCAATGATGATTTTGGTTTCGGACCGATCTCGACGCCCAGTTCGGCAGGCGGCACCGGCTCGACCGGACAGCGCGAGCGCGCCCAACCCTCGCAATCCGCCAGTCCTTGGGATCTGGCCAGGCAACCAGCCGATGTCCTGCCTCCATCGCACGCAGGTGCTGCCTCCGAACCTGGCCGCCCGGCGGCAACGGAGCAGCTGGGGGAGATGGCGCTTCGCTCCGCATTCCTGCACGGCATGGGCGTCGAGGAAGCCGATTTCCCCGGGCGCGACAGCATCGCGGAAATGGAAAAGTTCGGCCGCGAATACCGGCTGATGATGGAAGGCCTCATGCAGCTTCTGCGCAAACGGACCGAGGAGAAAGGAAACGCTCGCGTCGCCCAGACAATGGTCGGGGCCTCCGAAGTCAACCCGCTCAAGTTTCTGCCCACGGTCGACGACGCCATCGTGACGCTTATCGCCGAGCGCAGCCCCGGATTTCTCGCCGGTGAGGCGGCAATCGCCGATGCAATTCGCGATCTAGCGCAACATCACGTGCGCGCCTGGCGAGGCATACAGGCCGCTTTGCGACGGATGATTGATCGTTTTGACCCGGCAGTGATCGAGGAAGAGCTGAAATCGAATTCGGCGATCGGCACCCTGCTTTCTGGCGGGCGCGGCGCCAAGCTGTGGGAGCTCTATCAGAAACGCCATCGTGAAATTGCCGAGAGCGCGGAAAAAAGCTTCCTTGGGGAAATCGGTACTGATTTTCGAGATGCATATGAGGAGGAGTGAGCCATGATCGACCGACGTGAATTGATGATTGCCCTAGGCGCGACCGGGCTGCTTGCGGCGTGCCAGAGCGGTCCGCCAAAGCCGTCGGTGATCACCGTCAATGTGAGCGGCGCGGCCGGGATGAACCCGGGGCCAGGTGGCGGCGACCGGCCGGTGACGGTCCTCGTGATGCGCTTGAAAAGCGCCGGCAAATTCAATTCCGCTGACTACTTTGCGCTGCAGGGGGATGCCGGCAGCGCACTCGCAGGAGATCTTATCGGATCCGACCAGATCGCCGTTGCGCCGGGAAAATCCGCATCCAAGACCATCACGGTCGAGCCGGACGCGACGGCTCTGGGCTTCGTTGCACTGATCCGCGAACCTGGCGGCAGGAACTGGCGGACAACCAAGTCGGTGTCGCCGGGATCGCAATTCACCATCAATGTCACGTTGGGCAGCGGCGGCATCTCCGCCTAGCAGCCAAGGCAAGGGGAGCTCAATGCAGAGAACAGCGGCATGAGCGATGCAAACAGGGTGCTATGGTCCGAAGGACTTTTCCTGCGAACCCAGCATTTCCAGCAGCAGGATCGCTTCTTCGAGGCGACGGTGCGCGGCGCCTTGCAGGCCGGACAACTGCATACGTTCGGCTTTCGACAGCTGACGCTGGACCAGGTATTGCTGGAGGCCGGCCAGATCGCGATCCTGTCAGCCCGGGGCATCTTCCCGGACGGGACGCCTTTTTCGATTCCAGATTTGATGGACCCACCGCGACCGCTGCCGGTCACCCCCGACACGGGCGCAGGGCCGGTGCTGGTCGCCTTGCCGCTGGAGCCTCCCGGCGGTGTCGGCTTCGATCCGGCACACGCCGCCGCCTCGGGAGCGCGATATCATGGGCGGATCGTTTCCGTGCGCGACGCTGTCCAGGGCGGTTCGGATCCTGAAGAAATCGAAATCGCCCGTCCGCAGGCGCTGCTGCTTGCACCCGGCAAGTCGGTTGGGGGCTACACCGCCTTGCCTATCGCCGATCTCAAGGGAGTTCGGGCCGATGGCGGCGTCTCTCTGGACGAGACCTTCCTGCCACCGGCACTGGTTACCGGCGCGGTGGCCTGGTATCGGCAATTGCTTCAGGAAGTTGTCACCGGCCTCGACCAGATCGCCGAGGCGCATGGCAAGATGGTCATGGGCGGGCCTGGGCGCAGTGTCGAAGATCTGTTGATGCTCAATCTCGCCAATGCGGCGCGTCCGCGATTGGCTCACATGCTGGCGCAAGATGTCTTCCATCCGGCCGAGCTTTATCTGGAGCTTGCCGGGCTCGCCGGTTCGATGGCAACTTACGGATCGAGCGCGCGGCGGTTGGGAGAGTTACCCGCTTACGATCACATGGCGCCCGGCCCTGCTTATTCGGCGCTGGCGGATGCCCTGCGCTCGCTCATTCTCAGCCTGCGTTACATCGAGCCGAAATCGCGCGCCCTGCCTGTCATGCGGCACTCGACCAATGTCTGGAAGGTTCGCATCGACAACCCGAAACTGCTGGTGGCCAGCCGGATCGTCATCCGGGTCGGTTCTGAGCTGTCGGAGGATGCGTTGCGAAAGATCTTCGTCAATCAGGCAACCGTCGGTTCGGCCGACCAGTTCGAGGGCCTGTGGAAATCGCGCTTGCCCGGCATTCCGCTGAAACCGCTTCATTCCCAGCCACGCGAAATCCCTTACGATGGCGATCGATTGTGCCTCGAGCTGGACCAGAAAAGTGAGCATTGGGCGTCGCTGCTCGATGCACCAGGCTTCGTCATCGGCGTTTCGGGCGTGTTGCCAAGCGAGCCGCAGGTGGACTGCTATTCGGTGAACAGGTGAGATGATGAGCGCCGATGATCCTTTCGGACTGGCGGAGGATCGCGAACGCACTCGCATAAAATTGAGTGGCGCCCCGATGCCGCGGCCCCTGGCGCCCCTTTTGCCGGGCGCGCCAGTAAAGCGGTCTCGCACCCACCCGAATGCGCTCGTCAACGCATTCGCGCCGTTGCTCGAGTTCGCTCCCGAGCTTGAGAGCGCGCTGCCGCCAGAAAATCCGGAAATATTGCGGACCCGATTGCTCGAAGAGCTGGTTCGTGCACGCGACACTGCAATGTCAACGGGTTCCTCGATGGAGCGGGCCGACAAGGCAGCCTGGCTGGTGGCGGCCTTGCTCGACGACCTGGCCCTGAACACGCCATGGGGCGGCGCCAGCGCCTGGCCGCGTCAGCCGCTTGTGGTCATGCTGCGCGGCGATGTCGATGCCGGCACGCAATTCTTCACGCGTCTCGACGAACTTGAGCGCCATCCGAACCGGGATCGCGAATTGCTTGAGCTGCAGTACGATTGCCTGGCGCTGGGCTTCCGTGGCAAATATCGTGTGCCTGGCCGGTCAGGCGACCGCTCGCTCAATGCCGTTCGCGTGGCGGCCGCCCGCGTCCTGCGTGATGCCGATGCCGAAGGCGCGCCGCTGGCCCCAAACTGGAAAGGTGTCATCGCGTCCGACGAGCCGCAGCGCTTCATCGTGCCGATCTGGGTTATGGCGCTCGCCGCGGCGGTTATTGCCACAGCGATCCATATCGGGCTGTCAATGGGATTGAGCAGCCAGGCGGTCGAGCTGTCCGCACTTGTTCGCGCCCTGCCCCCGCCTGCGCGTGGCGACATCAGCCGTGCGTCGCCCAAGGTCGATGCCCCGCCACCGGAGAAGGTGGATTTTGCGCTGTTGCCGGAATTTCAGGCCGCCGCACCGGCCGAGCTTAAATCTGCTCTCACCGGCACCGAGAGCGTTTCGCTTGCCAAGCTGATCATCCAGGCTTCCAATCCCGAACTGTTCCAGTCGTCGCGGCCACAACTGACCGACGGCTTCGAGCCCCTGATCGGGTCGATCGCCAAGGTGATCCTCGCCAATCAGGACCTGATCGGAAACATCACGGTGGTCGGTCATACTGACAGCGTTCCACTACAAAAATCCAATCCGCTGTCTACCAACCAGCGCCTGTCCGAGGCTCGCGCCCGCACGATCGCCGACATGCTGGTCCAGAACGGAGTGCCGCAGGACCGGGTGCATTCCGAGGGGCGGGCGGCCACCGATCCCGTGGCCAGCGACAGCACGCGCGAGGGGCGAGCCTTGAACCGCCGCGTCGAGGTGATGGTCGAAAAGAGGCTGTGAGATGTTCATCCTGCGCTTCATCTGGGCGGTCCTGACTTCGCGCTGGCTGTGGACGCTGCTCGGCCTCACCCTGCTTTCCTTGGTTATCTGGATCTTCGGTCCGATCGTCAGGGTCGGTCCCTACGAGCCCTTCGCTTCCGAGAATGTGCGCATCGTCATCATCGCGCTGCTGGTTATTTTCTGGTTGGTCTGGCTGATCGTCACCCAGCGCCGGGCGATCCGTGCCAACCGCCTGTTCGTCGCCGAGATTGCCGCGCCGGCGATGGAGAAGCCGCTTAGCCCGGGCGAAGAGAACGTCGCTGCCGTCGGTGCCAAGTTCGCTGATGTGATGGCCGAACTGAAGCGTCGCAAGCTGGGCGGGCGCAAGTTTCTGCGCGAGATGCCATGGTACGTCATCGTCGGGCCGCCGGCGACCGGAAAAACCACGGCCTTGCGGCAGTCCGGGCTGAACTTTCCGATCGACCTTACCGACGATTTGCAGGGGGTCGGGGGCACACGCAACTGCGACTGGTTCTTTTCCGAGAACGCGGTTTTGATCGATACTGCCGGTCGCTACGTCCAACAGGAGAGCCAGCCCGATGTCGACGCGGCGGAATGGCTGGGCTTCCTCGACCTTTTGAAGAAGCACCGGGGCCGCCGCGCGCTGAACGGTGTGATCGTCGCGCTTTCGATTGACGTGCTTTCGGAAGGCGACGAAACCATCAAGGCGCATGGCCGCAAGATCCGCCGCCGGTTGGCCGAGCTCAACGACCGGCTCGAAATCCGGCTGCCGGTCTATCTAATGCTGACCAAGGCCGATCTGATCAAGGGTTTCGAGGCTTTCTTCGGCAGCTTGTCCACCGCCTCGCGCGAGCAGGTATGGGGAACGACCTTCGCGTTGAACGCACGTGTGGATGCCAAGACCATCGAACGCGAAATCTCAACGCTGGCGACTGAGCTCGAACGGCGCCTGGTGCCACGCCTTGAGGACGAAGACAAACTCGCCGCCCGTGCCGAGATCTTCCGGTTTCCCGCCCAACTCGCAAGCCTGTCCGAACCGATCCAGGTGCTGGTCGAAGCGATGTTCGGCGAAAGCCGGTATGAGGAGGCCGCTTGGCTGCGTGGCCTCTACCTGACATCGGCGACGCAGGAAGGGGCGCCCATCGACCGGCTGACCGCCGCGCTGTCTTCTTCCTTCGGCCTTGCGCCCCGGCGGGCCCTGCCCGCACCAAGGGTCGAGAAGCGCAGCTTCTTCCTGAAGAACCTGCTCACCCATGTCATCTTCAAGGAAGCAGGTCTCGGCACGTTTGACCCGCTGGTGCAACGCCGCCGCACCTGGATCTGGCGGGGTGCGGCTGCTGGCTGCGCGGCGGCGGCGTTACTGGCTGGTGGGCTGTTCACCTGGGCCTACTTTGACAACCGCAACGCGATAGCGGCCCAGGCGAGCCAGTTCGAGGCGCTGCAAGAGCCGCTGACCGCAATTGCCGCCAACCCTGCATCGGTTGAGCAACCTGCCATGGATGGGGCGCTCGAGGCGATGGACGCGGTTGCCAACGCTCGCACACCACCGCCGGGCGCGGCTCAGGATCTGCTAGGCCCATCAGCCTCGGCGGAACTGGCCAGAGCACAGGCCGACACCTACGATCACGCTCTGCGTAACGTGCTCGAACCACGGATGCTGGCACTGCTCGAGGCGACGATGTGGCGACAGATTCGCGATCCGGATTTCATGCTCGGTGCGCTCAAGACCTATCGCATGATGACCGGCCTGTCGCAGATGGATGCCGATTACGCCCAGAACTGGTGGGTGAACAGCCTGCCCGAATTCGCCGCCGCCGCACCATTTCCGACAGCCGATGCCGAAGAACATCAGCTTGCCGCCATCCGGCGCATGAGCGTCGATGAAAGTTATATCGCACCGGACCAGGCCCTGTTTGGTGAAGCGCTCAAAACAGTTTGCACCATTTCCTTGCCGGCACGTGGCTACAAGCAGTTGCTGGCCGACCCGGCAGTGACCGGGCTGAAGGAATGGATACCGGCCAATTTCGCCGGCCCAAACGGGGGCAAGGTGTTTGCGCGGCGTTCCGGCAAGACACTTCGCGTTGGCATTTCGGGAGCTTTCACCTATTCCGGCTTCCACGACGTCATTCTCGACCGCATCGACGATGTCGCCGCCCAGGCGGCGCTCGATCGTGCCGTTTTCGCCGGCGGCTGCTCGGAAAACGCCGAGACCTCGGTTTCGGCGCTGTCCGAGGATATTCTAAAGCTCTACTATGACGACTACATTGCGCAATGGGACAGCTTCTTGCGGGACATGAGGCTCGCGCCATTGACCGATCTCAATGTCGCCAGCGAAAATCTGAAAGACCTTTCGAGCGCGGATTCGGCGCTGAAGCGGCTGCTCACGGCGGTCGTCCAGGAGACCGAACTGACGCGCTCCGATGACGCGCCTGCCGACAACAAGGCGGCGACTAAAGGCGCGTCAAAGCTGCTCGGCAAGCTGGGCAAGCTCGGCAAGCTGGCGACATCAGGTGCCAAGCTGCTTCCCCGCGCCGGCTCCGCCGACCAGGTGGATCTCACCGGAAATCTGGTGGCCGAGCATTTCAAATCGCTCAAGAGCACCATCGCCGAGGTCGAAGGCCAGCCGCCGGCACTGGATGCCGCCGTTGTAGCGCTGACCGCGCTTTCGAACGTCCTGCAGACGGTCACCGCCAACCCCAACCCGCAGGACGCGATCAAGAAGCAGGGCGGCCTTGCCGAACTCACCGGTGCGGTCGCCAGGCAGGCTCAGATCCTGCCCGACCCCATCAACAGTTGGCTGGGCGGGATTGCCGGCGACACCAGCAATTTGACCCAGAAGGCGGTCACTTCAGAACTCAACGCCATCTGGCGCGCCGACATACTGCCTTTCTGCCAGGCAGCGCTAAACGATCGCTATCCCTTCAGTGAAGACAGTGCGGTCGACGTCAATGTGCGTGATTTCGCCAGGCTGTTCGGACCGGCCGGACTGATCGACGGCTTCATCAACGATCACCTGATCAACTATGTCGATACGACTGGCCAGCCATGGAAATGGCGCGCCGATTTCGGCCTCGATCCTTCGGCTCTGGCAGCCTTCGAACAGGCCAGGCACATCCGCGACGACCTCTTTCCCGGGGGTACCGGACCGGTGATGAGCTTCACGCTGGAACCGAAGGATCTTTCCCCGAACGTGACCCGTGTCACGCTCAATCTCGATGGCCAGAATCTCGTCTACTACAACAACGCTACGAGGCCGCAACCAATGACGTGGCCCGGCAAGGACGGCACCGGCGTCATTTCACTCGCATTCCAGCCGATCGACGGCTCGCCCGAAATCATGCTCAACGAGACTGGCAGTTGGGCGTGGCTCAGGATGCTGCGCGGTGGCCGTTTCGCCGGCACTTCGCTGACCGATGTCTATAGCCTGCGGCTCGGGACGAAAGCCATGTGGGCCGATTTCGAACTCAAGGCCGCCAGCGTAGAAAACCCCTACAACCTGGAAATGTTCAAGAAGTTCACATGTCCGCCGCAGATATGAACACCGGCTTCTTCGGCAAGATTCCGGCGACCGGAGATTTCGTCGCCTGGAACCTGCCGCGCACCTTCATCGACCGCTGGGACCGCTGGATGTCAATGGAACTGCGCGCTCGGCCGGATGAGGGCGAGTTGGACTCGCGCTGCTGGCGTTTCACGGTGCCGGAAGGCATCTTCAGCGACCAGCCTTGCGCCGGAGCGTGGCGGATGAGTGAGGATCGGGCGGGCAGGAGATATCCGTTCGTAATTGCAATGGTGGGAGGTACGCCTAGGGCAGCTGACCCGTGGTTTGACTCCGTTTGCGCGGTGGTCAGGGCCGCCGTGGTCGACTTCTGGACGACACCAGAACTCATCGAGAATCTGAGCCGGCTTAAGAAGATTGCCGAACTTGATCCCACGCCGGAAATTTCTTTCTGGTCTATCGACTGGGAGGTCCAGGAAGTCAAATTTGCCAACATTTATGATCTTGCCGAGCAAGCATTGCCGATCATGCGCGCAGAGCGGCCAACCAGCGAGGTATCTTGAGGATGGGTAACAATGTCTATGCAGAAAGTATGGGGTTCTTCCACAAGGGCAGCAGCGGCCAAGGTGTTGCGCCGGGTGATGTCTGCCTCAGCCCTCCATCTCCTCCCGCCGGTCCGGTTCCAGTCCCATACGTAAACATGCTTTCGGCCGGCGATCTCGCCAAGGGTAGCAAAAGCGTCAAGATCCAGGGCAATCCAACCGCTATGGAAAACGCTTCCGAGGTGTCGACCAGCAAGGGAAACGAGCCTGCGACACAAGGGCTTGGAGCGGGTGTGGTCACTCACAAGATACAAGGGAAAGGCGTCTTCAAACTGTGGTCCTTCGTCGTGAAGGTCGAAGGAAAAGGCGCCGATCGACATGGCGACATGATGGCCCAGAATACCGCAAGCGACCTGCCAAATTGCATCGACGCGCAAGCGATGGTCAACTTCAAGAAAACACTTTCTCTCACGTCGCTGGAGAAGGAATGCGACCCTCACTATGACGGTAAGAAGCATCGTCAGGCAACGACAGAAAATCAGCGCGACTCCGTCAATAAGAAGGACAGCAAATGCTGGGAATGCGTGCGTGATCTAAAAACTGCCGTTCCTCCACTCAAAGCCCAGATTCAAAAAAAGCTCGACGATTATGCGGCAACGGGAAAGCCGCGCCATCGCGCGGATCACCAGCCTCCGGAGAATGTTTGCTGGGAAATGGGCGGCTGCCACCTGGACCCAAGTCCACAGGCGTTCAAAGACGCGATGAAGGACGAGAAGATGACGGTCGTTCCTCATTGCCCGGAGCATAGCAGCAGCCAAGGGGGAAAGATGTCTCATCTACCACATGAGGATGTTGTGGCAAATATGAAGGCTGCGACGAGTGCAGCAATATGACCGACATTAAGACAAATGACGATCTGATCCACGAGTATGAGAAGATCCAGCTGATGTGGGCCGCGGAGGTCCGCGCCGAGATTCCGCACTTGCTTGAGTGGTGGGCATCGACAAAAGATCGACTTGAGAAAGTCGAAGAAAACCTTACGTATGTTCGTTGGCCTTGCGGATTTATTCCTCATCCCCGGGTCATAGAGATATACAGGCGCTACTTCTTCGTTCTGCATGACCTCAACAAAGCAGTTGGCGAATATGAGGATTATCGTACGGACAACTTAATCTACGAAGGTTGGGGCACAGATGCGAAGGAGGCATCTGCGGCGCAAACTGTACCCACACCCGTACCGCCAAACGTGCTGCTCCTCGATGAAATCAAGGGCTACGCTCCTGATCTTTGGGGTTATATGCAAAAATTCTTATATCTTCCAATTGGCGAAAACGAAAAACTTGAGTTGTGCTGACATGCCAAGGATGAGAACAGACCATAATATCTACAGTGGCATCCATCGACTGCATAACGCACCGAAAGATGTTTATACTAAACGTGATTATGCCACCGCCCGCATCGGGTATGACGACGCTCCGCCCGAATGCAAGGCGCTTTTCGCTGATTATTGCCGGGACCTTAAGGACGCATACGACAACGCGCGCGCCGTTTGGGAAGCAAAGATCGATAGCCTCCAAGCAACTGGCGTGTCAGAAAAAAACGCCATCGCCCAACTTTTGCGCGACCGGATTGCCGGTCCAGCCGATCATCGCATGCTGACTGGCGTCATTCGGAAATATTGGCTCGCTTGCGACGAACAAAACCGCGGTCGTCCAGATTTTTGGGTTCCGCCCGAAACCTTTGCGATCAAATGGTTCTATGATCAGCAAAACGAAGACTTCCTCCAGCTATTGTCAGCTTTGCCCTATTGGCCGATCGGGTTGGACAGGAACGGTGATTGGTGTTGATGAATGCCGTTTGACATCCTCATTGAGAATAAGACATCTTTCACCGCTGGTTCGATTGTTCAGTTAGATGCGGACGGGCAAGAGAACTTTGTAGTCGTCTTGTCCGCCAGTTTCTCTGTGTCTGAAGATGGGGCTATCGTCGTGGCCGAGGAACAAGTCCCTGTCATCTTCGGCGACGAACCGTTCCGGGATGGTGCCTTCTCTTCAAACCGGTACGAAGCCGACATAGCCTCCCACAAGCCGGGCGTTGAAGTCATCGTCAATGGCATGGCTTATGCACCGGGTGGTAAACCTGTACAGGAAATGCAGGTTGGATTGCGAATTGGATCCGTCAGAAAGGTTCTTCGTGTCGTAGGCGATCGTTCGCTTGCGATGGGCAGCTTCAGCGCGCCGGATCCGTTCGTCAAGATGGCGATCGTCTATGAAAGAGCCTTTGGCGGCGCAACGGCAGATGGCAGGGTATACGAGAAGAATCCTGTTGGCATCGGCTTTGGGAAAGCTCGCTCCCCGGACACGACCGTTACCAGCGAAGCACCCAACATTTTTTATCCAACCGACAATATCAATAGTCTTGCAAGCCAGCCCAGGCCAGCCGGGTTCGGAGTCATCGGACGTGGGTGGCAACCGCGGCTCAAGCTTGCCGGCACGTACGATCCGCACTGGATCGATACACAATGGCCTCTTCCCCCCAAAGACTTTGACCCACGGTACAATCTGTGTGCGCCTGCCGATCAACAAATGGAGCGTTTGGTCGGCAACGATCAGGTGAGCCTCGTAGGGATGACGAAAAACGGTCGCTGGGACTTCCGCCTTCCACACGTCATCGCTCCTGTGCACCTGGTCTATGCGGATAGGGTTGAATATGAAAGATTCATCGCGGACACCATTATCATCGAACCTGACCTTTCCCGCGTCACTCTGAAATCCCGCTTTTGTCGCATTATCGAGCGAATTCAACCGCCGCTTCTCGCTGTTGTATTTGGCTACGTGACACCAGCGTACCTGTTGGCGATGCGCAAGAGAAAGACGCACCTCCCGCTTGGGGCTGCGGAACGGCATACCGATGACCGCCCACAGTGGAGCCAATGAACGGGCCGATTCATATCGTGGGAGCAGGCGCCACGACCGCGGCCGGATTGGACGCGAGGCAAACGCTGGCTTCATTTCGAGCTGCCCATTCGGCATTAGAAGAAACATTATTGTTCGACGATAAACTCGTCGTGCAGATCTCTGCAGTCATCCCGGCCCACGCAGCAAAGGCAGAAACACCTTTCGCTTGGCTGCGCAATCTTGCAGCCCGCGCGCTTTCGAACGCATTAGCCGGAACCAATAAGCCGGCGTCGCAAACAGCCGTCATCATGACTCTTCCTGAGTCATTTCGCTCTCATCCTGCATTTGATGCAAACCCTAGGGCGACATTCCTGAAATCGGTCATTCGCGAAACCAAGCATGATTTCAACGCAGCATCTATTCAGATTGACGGTGGCGCGGCGGCGGTCATCCATGCTGTCGAAATCGCTGCCGAAATGCTTCACCACCCTGGAATTGCGCAGGTCATTGTCGGTGGCGTCGATAACCTTGTGAATAAGTACGATATTGCGAGACTGGGCGAGGCCAGACGGCTAAAGAATGCTGAGAACGCGCAGGGGCTCGTACCCGGAGAGGGATCTGCATTCGTCAACCTTGCGCTCCGCCCCAACCAACACGCTCCCTACTCCGCGACCATTAACAATGTTGCTGTCTTCAGCGAGCGCGATGCGGCTTTGACGACGCGCTATAGCCAAGGTCGGGCAATGCTTGACGCTCTACGCAAGGCGGCAAGTGGCCCAGGGCCAGCCGAGCCGCAGATCAACTTCGTTGTTTCCAACGGAAATGGAGAACGCTACGGCGCGCTCGAGGCGCTTATCTACCGTTCCCGCTTCTATCGTACCCGCCGGGAAATCTTGCCCACCGCCTATCCTGCTATGACGGTCGGCGACATCGGTGCAGCGAGCGGTGCATTGGCGCTCATGGTGGCGGCGGATAGTCTCACGAAGGGTTATGCACCGGGGCCGGTGGCCATGGTCGAGGTTGCCTCCGAAGGCGGTTTGCGCGCAGCTGCGGTAGTCAGTCGCGTCGGCGTCCGCTGATCCGAGCTTTGCGTAGAACTGAAAGCCTACATCCACGCCGGAAACTGGCGTGTCCGCCGCCAGTCGACCAATGGTGCGAATGGATTTGCGAGCGCGGCGCGATAGGCGTCAAGCTTCAAACGGCACATCGACAGGAAGCGTTCATGCTTGTCCGGCCCGCGGCCCTTGTCCCACCATGTCTCGACCTTGTCCGCGACCGGTAGGGGATAATCTTCGATCTGATGGAATTTCTCGCCGAGGCTCGGTGGATCTATTGTGAACACATCGGTGTCGTTGAAATCCACTTCAAACAAATCGCGCAAAGCGAGGCCGGAAGAATAAGCAAGATCAGGTTCGCGCATCTTCTCGATCAGCCATGGCATGATCGATCTGTCGCCAAACAGACCGATTGCCGCGATGGCTTGTGCATGCAGCGAAGACTGATCAAGACGCTCCTGGAGCCAACTCTTGCCGGCTTTGCCCGGAGTGGCCAGCAAACGCATCTTGAAGGCTTGGGTAGCAATAGCTGGCTCCAGGCGCGCAAGTTTGTCGAGCGCCGGATAAGCGCTGAGCGCCTCGCCGAGCACGCATGCGGCGCAAGCTGCCGTCAGCCGTTCATCGGAGTCATTTGCATCCAGCGCTTTCAGGATTGCGGGGAGCAGATCGCGGCGCTTGATTGCGCCAGCCAAACGGATCGCGCGGGTGCGAACGCCTATGTCATCGTTGGCTATCAGATCGTTGAGCCGCACTCCCAGATCGACCCGGCAATGCCAGACTGCACTGAGCCCGAGGCTGAGCAGCAGAGGTTCCTTAGCATCCAACCACTTGCCGACGTGGGGCCGCAGCCGCTCATACGGCATACGGGCGATCGCACCCGACAGGCCTTGAATGCCGCCCTCCCCGATGGAAGCCGCAGCTTCAAGCGTGGCCGAAATGGCCGTTCCGTCACCCCAATGGAAGGCAAGCGCGCCCATGACAAAAAGTTCGGCTGGTTCGGCATAGTCTGAAAAGCGGGCAACTGCCAGTTTCCAGGCAGCTTCTCCTGAAGCGAACAAGCCTTCCAGATTGGCATCAAGCCGCTGGTCAATACGACCAATGTCGATTTCTCCGAGAATCTGGCCGTCGATTTCACGGCGGCGACGCGACCACAAAAAGGCTGCGTCCTCCACATGCTGCGTCACGATGGTCGCGATCGTCGCGATGCGCTGCATCGGGAACCGCCTAGTTGAGATGAACTGCACCGCCTCGTATGTGATTTGTGCCACTTGCGTGACTGGACAAATGGCTGCCGCGAATCGAAACCCTGCCGTCTTTCTCAAGGATGATGGACGCCAGGCCGCAACGCAACTCGATGCGGTCAGTAGCATTTATTGTTACAGTCTCGCCGTCGCTAACCACTTGCATGTCTTGGCGATTGCGCTTGGGTTCTACGATGCGTCCAACCACCAGTGGTCGGGCTGGATCCCCGCTTTCGAATAACAATGCCACTTCAGAGCCGATAGACGAATTTTCGAGGGCTGCCAGACTACGCGCCTTGACAGCGGTCTCGCTTTTATTGCCGACAAACACGACAAGCGGAAACCCATCATCGATCCCGATCAGCAGCCCGATCACCACTCCATCGATACGATCCAGAACCTCCATGAAGCGCACCTTCAATTGTTGTGAACATTACTTCCTTCGATCTTGGTGTCGCCATCAGCCTTGACGTTGATTTTGCCGCTGCCCTTGATCGATATGTCCTTGCCCTTGATGGCAATAGTGCCATCCTTTTTCATACTGATCGTCGCATCGCCGCATTTGAGCGTGATAGAGTCGCCGGCTTCGATCACCAGATTCTTGCCGACCTTGATCGAACTGTCTTCGGTGATGTCGATGCCGCTGCCCTTGCCTACTTTGAGAGAGTGCGCTCCATCGATTTGGGTGCCATCGTCCGCGGTGATCTTGGCGGTTCGGCCCTTGCTGATCGCCGAAGTATGATCGCCGGTGACGGTGAAGCTCTGGTTGCCGCCAATTTTCACCGTTTGGTCTGATCCTATCTCCCAACTGTCGGTTGTACCGACATCGTGGCTCTGGCTCACGGCGACCTTCATGGTACGGGTCGCGCCAATCGTATTTTTCTGAAAGCCGCCCACCTCGCGCGTTTCGGCCGCCAGCACGGAATCGATACGCGCTGCCTTCACCGTGATCGTTTGGACTATGCCGACAGTCTGCGTGTGGTTGGCATCGATGTTCTCGGTTGAGTTCGACACGACATGGATGGTCTCGTTGGCCATCACCGTCAGTGAACGGTTCGCACCCACCGTCTCGGTGTCGTTGCTACCGATGTTGGTGGTCTGGTCGACGCCGATCTTGACCGTCTTGTTGTTGCCGACGTCCTCGTCGAGGTTGTGGCCGACAGAGTGCTTGGCATCGTGGTCGATGCGGTCGGACTGGTCGTGCTGGACCAGCTTGGTGCGGTCGTGCTTGATCAGAAGGTTGTGGTCCTTCTGCGCCTGGAAGTTGACCAGTTCGGAGCCGGCTTTGTCCTCGAACATCAGCTCGTTGTAGCCGCCGCCGCCTTTGGAGGAGTCCGACTTCCAGCCGGATTGAGTGGCACTGCCCGGCAGGCCGTAAGGCGGCATCTGGGAGGCGTTGTAGACCCGGCCGGTGATGATCGGCAGGTCCGGGTCTCCCTCGATAAAATCGACGATCACCTCCTGACCGATGCGCGGTATCTGGATGAACCCCCAGCCGCTACCGGCCCAGGTCTGCGATACGCGCACGAAGCAGGAACTGTTCTCATCCTTCTTGCCCAGACGGTCCCAATGGAACTGGACCTTCACGCGGGCATATTTGTCGGTAAATATTTCCTCGCCGGACGGACCGACCACCGTCGCCGTCTGCGGCCCCCGCATGATTGGCCGTGGCGTGATCCGTGGCGGGCGATAGGCCACGGCGGTCGGCGCCACGCCGAGGATCACCTGGAAGTTCTCGCTGTCGACGTCGGCATGGGGCCTGTAACCCGGGTCGAACAGCCTGTATTCGGCGCTCACCACCAGATATTCCTGGTTCTGGTCGTCACGCGGAAAGCCGTCCAGCTTGAACGTGCAGCCCGAATAGAGGCCGCGCACGGTGCCGACGGCGGCGATGCGCTGGTGCACGGCCTGGATTTCCTCGCGCCGGATCGCGGCCAGGCTGTCGCCCCGGCCCACTTCGAGATGCGCACCGGGCTGGCGGTAGTTCTCGCCGGCGGCCAGCTTGTGGCTGAACGGCTGGGCCGACTTGGCCATGAGGTCGGCGCCCGGCTTCTTGAAATCATAGTCGGTATGGGCATAAGCGCCGGGGCGCACCGAACTGCCCGGTATCCACGCGGTGATGTACTCGACATCACGCCGGGAACCTTGACCTTCAAAGTTGTAGAGCACTTTCTCGTAGCCCGGCGCAGGCTTCAGCTTGCTCATCGCGTCAGCCAGGACAAGTGTGTGCTTGCCGTCATCGTGCTCGAAGAAATATAAGATGCCCTCATGCTCGAGCAGCCGCTGGACGAAGTCCAAATCCGTCTCATCGTACTGCACGCAGTATTCGCGCGGGGGATAGGACCCCTGGAGGCGCAGATCGAATTCCGCCGCGCTGTATTTCTTGAAGATGTCCTTGACGATGTCGACGACGCTCTTGTTCTGGAAGATCCGGCAATCGCTGGTGTTGCCGAGAAACCAGAGCCACGGCCTGATGACTGCCTCATAGTAGGCCAGCCGATCCTCAATCCCGGTGAGCCGAAACTCGGATACGATGCCACTGAACCAGCGCTTCGGATCGGATTCACCTTCGATCGAGACCGGGCCACCCAGCATCTTCAGCGGATCGACATTGGAGTCGGTGCTCACGAACCCGACCGTGTAGGCAAAACAACGGCTGATCTCATCGCGCCCGACAAGATGCGTGAAGGTCAACAGCTCGGAGCCAACCGGTGTCTGGACAACCGTGGCACGTTCGTTCGGCATGGTCGTGCCCCTCCTGGACGCGGCCGCTGGTGTGGAGGATTTAAAGGTCCCGCAACCCGTTGAGGAACTTCTTTTGGACCCGCCGCACCAAACTGTGTTGAGACTAGCACACGTTATACCGCTGACCAAAGGGCCGCATGGTCATTGGAGCTTGCCCCCTCGATTCATCATCCCGAAACGCTGCTGTCCCGTTGTGCGCGCAAACTGCTACAATGGCGCAATATCGGTAACCGATCGACGGCGATCCAGGATGTACATCAGCCTGCAAATCAACAATGCCGACGCCCTACCCGCTGGCAATTCGACCCGCTACGCGGCGCGCGATCGTGGTTTCGAAATCGGCCGGGAGGCCTGTGACTGGACATTACCGGACCCTGACAAGTTCATCTCCGGCCGGCACTGCGAGGTTCGATACGAGTCAGGCGCGTTTTGGTTGCATGATGTCTCGCGCAACGGGACCTATATCAACGGGTCAAACCAGCGCATGACCGGCACGCACCGGCTGGATCACGGCGACCGGGTGCTGATCGGCCGCTATGTCATCTTCGTATCCATCGACGATGAGGGCGCCGCGACAGGCCATCCAAGCCACGGTTCGACGCAACGAGACAGGCCCGTCGCGACGGATAAGCCGTTCGAATTCGCCGATGAGCCAATCGTCACTTCGGGAGACCAAATGCCCGACCGGCGCGTTCCTGCATCGCCGTCCTTGTCGCGACCTGCGCCTCTCCCTTCGACCAGGGACGACGTGCTGCGGGAAATCGCCATCGGAGCCGGTATCTCGCCGGAATTGCTTCAATCGCGCGACCGCCATGAAGTCGCGGCCGAAATCGGCGCGGTGCTGCGGGCGGTGGTCGAGGAACTGAGCGTGCTGCTGAAAGCGCGCGCGGCCGCGAAAATGCTGGCCAAGAGCCCACAACGGACGATGATCAGCGCCGCCGACAACAATCCGCTGAAGTTCGTCCCAGGAACCGACGACATCCTCGAAATCATGTTCGCCCGTCGCCGGGCCGGCTATCTTGATGCTAGGCGCAGTATTGAAGACGCATTCCGTGATCTCAAGACGCACGAACTTGCCACCTATGCCGCAATGCAAGCCGCGCTCTCCCGGCTGCTTGACGACCTGTCGCCTGAGGCGATCGGCAGGAAACTTCCCCCTACCTCGTTTACGTCGAAGAAGAACCAGGCCTGGGATGCCTATGTCGCGATGTGGCGGACCATGGAGGAAGCACACGAAAATGGCATGCTGGACATATTCCTGGCCTATTTCAGTGAGGCCTACGCCAAAGCCGCAAAGCAAAAATAGACTGCTGCAACCTAGCCGTGGTGTGGTCGTCGGCGAAGAAAGTGGCTTCCGTACAAGACGTCGGTTCCAATCGACGAATTCTGAGATTAGAGTCACATGCGACAGTTCGCCAATCGGGTAAGGTTTGATTAACCTGGGGTCTGCGGCAAATGTCATGTTACGGCGGGACAGCGTCTGTTAACCACCCTTGCTGCGGACACAGCCCTGGACAGCAGCGCCTGAATTTCCTTTGTCCGTTCACAATCCACCTTGCGACCCTCTGGCGCCGCCTGCGGGACGGTGGGCGATGAGCTCGAAGGACGATCCTTTCGGCCCCGCGGGCAAGACCGTCATTCGCGCCACTCCAAGGCGCGAGCCGAAGCCGGCCCCTCCGGAGCCCGTCGCGGATGGCGGGCTGTCCTCCCGGATGAAGGAATCAACGGTGTTCGATCCCGGCATCGGCCTGCGCAATGCGCCTGGCTGGACATCTGGGACCGTAATTGATCAAGGCGCTCAATCCGGCGCGGCAGAAGTCGGTGCTTCCGTGGCAGTTCCGATGCCAGCCATCCGGCAGGAGACCCTGGTCGGTGCCGCGGCCAACGTCAGTTATTCCGCCGCAAACCCGATCCTTGCAGCCGCCGCACCATTGCTGATGCTGGTCGGCCAGCTCAGGCTCGTCCCGGTGAAGAGGCAAGCGGAGCTGTTGGCAGAACATGTCACCGAAGCGATCGATAAGTTCGACAGAACGTTGGCGAAATCAGGGCTTGCCGAAGAAGATGCCCGGATTGCAAAATTTGCCCTGTGTGAAACCGTCGACGATCTCATCGGCAACCTACCCTGGCCACAAAACGATGCCTGGGCGCGGCACAGCATGCTGTCGCAGTTCTTTCACACCGACTCGGCTGGAACAGGCTTCTATGAAGCCCTCAACAAGATCCTGGCCGATCCCGAAAAGCACTACGATCTGCTCGAACTGATGCATGCCTGCCTGTCGCTGGGTTTTGAGGGCCAGTATCGAGGGCTGACGCGAGAAGAAAACAATCTCGAACGCGTTCGACGCGACGTCTACGAGACGCTCCGCTACTTCAGAGCGCGCGCCGGTGAGGACATCTCGCCGCGCTGGCAGGGTCTGGCGGCGACGATGGCGCAGCCGTCCGCCCGTCTGCCGCTCTGGGTCCTTGCGGCAGCGGCGTCGGCTCTGCTGACGGCGACATTCTTCGCGTTGCGGGTCTTCCTCACCGATGCAGGCGAGGCCACCGCCGGCACACTGCTGGCACTCAATCCCTCCACACCAGTCGCCATCGAACGAGCTAGCGTCGCGCTATTGGCTGAGCCGGTGAAAGTCACCCCATCCGCGGCGACAATCAAGCAGATCGATCGTATTCGCTCAGCACTGGCCAAGGACGTCGAAGGCGGTGGGCTGACCGTCGGCACGAAGGGCGACTTCATCGTGGTGGAAATCAACAATCTTCTGCTGTTCCAGTCCGGCAGGGCCGAGGCGAAGCCGGATTTCCAGCCCATTGCTGCGGATATCGCCGCAGCCTTGGAGCCCGAACCCGGTCCAATCCGGATTGTCGGCCACACGGACAATGTGAAGCCGCGAAGGTCGGGCCCCTTCAAATCCAACTACGACCTTTCCGTCGCCCGGGCGAAGGCTGTCGAATCGATGATGGCATCGAAATTCAGCGATTCCTCGCGGCTATCGGTGGATGGCAAGGGCGAGGACGAGCCGATCGCCGACAATGCGACGGCGGAAGGCCGCGCCAAGAACCGCCGTGTCGACGTGATGATCGCCAAGGAAGAGACATTATGAAGGCCCTCTGTTGGCAACGCCGATGAGGCTGTGGCTGGTTCGGATATTCAGCATGATGGCGCTGGCCGGTTTCGCCGCGGCTGTGTGGTTTGCGGGACCGTTGATCCGCTTCGCCGATGTCCGTCCTCTGGGACCTACCTGGCTGCGCGCGACCATAATCGGTGTGATCGCCTCAATACTCGTTGTTTTTTATGGGCTGCGTTTTTGGCAAGCGAAAAGCGCGCAAAAAAAGCTCGAGACTGCCGTTGCACATAATGACGACCTCAGCGACGATTCGCGGGTGCTTCAAGCGCGCATGGTTGAGGCCGTGGCTGCCCTCAAGCGATCTAGCGGCAAGCGCAACTTCCTCTATGAGATCCCCTGGTACGTCGTCATAGGCCCGCCCGGGGCGGGGAAGACGACGGCACTGGTCAATTCGGGTCTTAATTTTCCGCTTGCCGGTTCGGGGGATGCTCAGCCGGTGGCTGGCGTTGGGGGCACTCGCTCCTGCGACTGGTGGTTCACCGACCAGTCCGTGCTGATCGACACGGCCGGGCGCTACACGACGCAAGATTCCAACGCTGAACGCGACAACAAGAGCTGGCTCGCCTTCTTGTCGCTGCTCAAGAGATACCGCACCAGGCAACCGATAAACGGTGTCATCTTGGCCATCAGCCTGGCCGATCTCATCAGCCTCGACGATCAGCAATTGGATGCGCACATCACCCAGATACGCAGCCGCCTGCGAGAAATCTACGAGACGCTCAAAATCCAGTTTCCAGTGTATCTGCTTTTCACCAAGGCTGATCTGGTTTCGGGGTTCATGGATTATTTCGGCGGCTTCGATGAGCCACGCAGACGCAAAGTATGGGGAGCCACATTCCAGACCGCAGAGCGCGACAGGAACATGTCCGGCCAGGCCCCCGCCGAATTCGATGCGCTGGCAAATCGACTGGCGGAGGAGATGACCGACCGCCTCCAGGAAGAAACCGATCCGGTCACGCGGATCGCCATATTTGGCTTCCCGGCACAGTTCGGCGCCCTCAAGGGCCGAATTGCGAATTTTGTAACCGGCGTGTTCGACCCGGTGCGCACCCAGGTCAATGTCAGCCTGCGCGGATTCTATTTTTCGTCAGGCACGCAAGAAGGAACGCCGATCGATCAGGTGCTGGGCGCCATTGGTCGCGATTTCGGCAGCAACTCCCGACCTCATCTCTCCGGAACCGGCAAAAGCTTCTTTCTGCACGATCTGCTGACGGACGTCATTTTTGCCGAATCCGGTTGGGTTTCATCCGACAGATCAGCTGACCGGCGGGCGGCGATCGTCAGATATTGCGGGCTCGCCGCAATTGCTTTGATCGCAACCGCCATATTGGGGGCGCTGGCCGTGAGCTTCGCGGCCAACCGCTCGCTCATCGCCTCCACGGCTCAGGCCGTGGCCCAATATCGCGAAACAGCTGATACGCTGCTCAAAGCGACGACGGTGACCGATGTCGACCTGGAAAACGTCATCGGCCCGCTCGACCAATTGCGCGACCTGCCTGCCGGGTTCGATACCGGCGGCTTGCCGACACCGGTCAGAGAGACATTCGGCCTCAGTCAGCGGGAGAGACTTCTTTCGGCATCCGAAACCGCCTATCGGCAAGCGCTGGAACGCATGTTCCGCTCGCGCCTGCTCATTCAGGCGGAGCGTACTATCCAAGCCAAGATGGGCGATCCCGTCGCACTCTACGAACCTTTGAAAATCTACTTGATGCTTGGCGGCCAGGCACCGAAGGTCGATGACGCGCTGATCGTTTCCTGGATGAAGCAGGATTGGGAACAGAACCGATACCCAGGCGAAAACAACCGAGAAGGACGCGGTCACCTCGAAAAGCATCTGCATGCAATGCTTGCATTGGACGACGCCTATGATCCCATTTTCGAACTGAACCAGCCGCTTGTTGAAGCCGCCCAACGCTCTCTCGGTCGCATGAGCCTTGCCGATAGGGCGACCGCTTTGATCAGGTCGGCAGCATACGCGGCCGCGCTGGATGACTTTTCCGTTTCCTTCAAAGGTGGCCCGGAAGCGCAGCTGCTGTTCGAGCGCACCGACGGCAGTGATGTGTCGGGCCTTCGCGTCCCCGGGATCTACACCTATGCCGGCTTCAACAAGTTCTACCTTGCCCAGCTTTCGCGCCTTGCGCAGATGCTTGTCGACGAACAATGGGTCCTCGGTGGCGGCGGCGAACAGGGCGACATCGATCAGCGATTGCTCGAGCTCGGGCCCGAACTTCTCGATCGCTACGGGAAGGAGTTCGCCGCAGCGTGGAACAGCGTTCTCGACCAGTTGAAATTCAAGACGATGCTGGCAGACAAGCCGCACTACATAGCCCTTTCAGCCGCTGCTTCCCCTACCTCGCCAATAAAGCAGCTGTTTGCGGCGATCGCCAATGAAACGGCTCTGACGCATGATCCAGGTGACAGTCCGGGCGCCGAGGCCGAAGCAGGCACGGCTCCAAACCAGCAACGGAGCGCCGTTGATTTAGCCAAGGGCCTGGCCCGCATCGGCATACACATCGCCAAAGGCAAATCGCAAGGTCGCGCCGGCACAAGGCCCGCTGACGCACAAAACCTGAGTCCGGGCGCGAACATTGAAGCGCGGTTCAGATCCTTCCAGACCTTGGTAAACGGCCCTGCCGGACACCGCCCAATCGATGCACTGACCCAGAACTTCAGCGATATCTATCAAAGCCTGCGACTGGCGGCCGACGTTCCGTCGCAGATGGAGCGCGTCAATAGCAATTTGCAGCTGCAAGTAGCCACCCTTCGCGCCAATGTGTCGCGTCTGCCCAAGCAGCTCGGCCGGATGGTCAACGCGACGGCAGATGAGTTTGAAGGCAACGTCGCCGAAACCTCGGTGGCAAACTTGAACCAGGTACTTGACCAGGCGGTCACAGTGCCCTGTGAGGCAGTGATCAACGGTCGTTACCCCTTCGACGGCAACGGCGCGCAGGATATCGCGGTGGAGGATTTCGCGAAACTGTTCGCCCCTGGCGGGCTGATGGACCGGTTCTTCGCACAATATCTTGCCTCGCTGATAGACATGACCGGCCAGGACTGGAGTTGGAAACAGGATGCGCGCTTTGGACGTGACCTGTCGAAATCGACCCTGAAGGATTTCCAGCTCGCCGCGGAAATCCGCAATGCCTTTTTTCCATCGGGCGGTTCAGTGCCCTCCGTCAGCATCACCTTCACACCCTTCTCCCTGCATGCCGATGCCGACACGGCGATACTCGATGTCGACGGTCAGACTATCCAGAGCAACCAAACGGGCAACAGACCAGGCACGGTGGCCTGGCCTATCGGCACAGCTTCGGGATCCGCCAGTCTAAACCTGACGCCGGAAATGCCAGGCCGCGATTCCGCCATCCAGTTCGAAGGGCCGTGGGCCCTGAAGCGGCTTCTGGACAAGGCTGCCATCACCGGCAATGACGGAAGCCAGCAGGCCCGCTTCGTGATCGGCGGCCGCGACGTCACCTATACGATCCAGACAGGTTCGGGCACCAACCCCTTCTTGCTCCCTGCCCTTTCCGGGTTCACCTGTCCCAAGGCGTTTTGAGACGGAGATGTTGGATAGCAAGCCGCCGAAGCGCAAAACCAGATGCCAACATATTTTAGTTTTCGATACTTTAATGGCTGAGCCTATGGCAAAGTGGCGTGAGCGCGCGCCCGAAGGTGCGCCGCGGAGGACGCTGAAGAAGCGTTTGGTGGCAAATTGAACAATGTCGCCCTTCCCATTGAAAGCTTCGGCGTCAGCCACAGAGGCTGCGTGCGGGAGCTCAACGAAGACAACTACCTGGTCGAGCCCCAAACTGGCCTGTGGGCGGTTGCCGACGGAATGGGTGGGCACGACGCCGGAGAGGTCGCTTCAGCCAGTATCGTCGATCACCTTGCAACGATCGGGATTGCAAGCTCCGCACCTGATCTTCGGGCGCGCTTCGAGGACAGGCTGAGCAGGGCCAATGCCGAGATCCGCGGCATATCCGAATCGCGCGGCATAACAATCGGCTCCACTTTTGCTGCACTACTGGTCATGGACGGGCGGTTTGCCTGCCTCTGGGCTGGTGACAGCCGCGTCTATCTGATCCGCGACGCCGAGATCTCGCAGATCTCGAAAGATCATACCGAAGTGCAGGAGCTCCTCGACACAGGCATGCTCACCGAAGCCGAAGCGCTCACCTGGCCGCGCCGCAATGTCATTACCCAGGCGGTCGGCGTCAACGACGAGGTTGTCATCGATTTCCAGCAAGGCGAAATCCTGCCGGGTGACGTCTTTGTGTTGAGCACGGATGGCCTAACGGCGCATGTCACCGATGCCGAAATCAAGGCAGCGACCGTGTCCGCAACAGCTCAGGCGGCCTGCGAAAACCTGCTGGAAATGGTTCTGGCGCGTGGCGGGACTGACAATGTGACCGTCGTGCTTGTGAAGATCGGCGGCGGGGACGTTAGACAATCGCCTCGTCCGGATCTGTCCAAAGCGGAGGGGCGACGCTGATGAGCGAGGACGACAAGACGCGGATATCGCCCGGCGCAGCCAATACCGTCGTGGGCACGCAACTCAGTGGCATCTATGAACTTGACGAGCGGATCGCATTCGGCGGCATGGGCGAGGTCTACCGGGGCCACAACATCCAGACCGGCGACCATGTCGCCATCAAGATCGTTTTGCCAGAGTTCGCCCGCGACCAAACGATCTTGTCCTTGTTTCGCAAAGAGGCGACTATCCTCAATCACCTCTCGCATGATGCGGTCGTCCGCTATCACGTCTTCACGATCGATCCGGGCATCGGTCGTCCCTACCTCGCCATGGAATTCGTCGACGGCGCATCGCTGTTCGACATCATGCGGCGTGGGGCGATGCCGACGGCAGAGGTACGCAAGCTCTGCCACCGCCTCGCGTCCGGCCTAAGCGCTGTGCACCAGGCCGGAGCAATACACCGCGACCTCTCGCCAGATAACATCATCCTGCCGGGAGACCGGGTTGACCGTGCAAAGATCATCGATTTCGGTATCGCACGCTCGGCGACCGTGGGCGGGGAGACCCTGATCGGCGGAAAGTTCGCGGGAAAGTACAACTACGTTTCACCCGAGCAACTCGGGCTCTACGGCGGCGACGTCAGTGAGCAGTCCGACATCTACAGCCTGGGGCTGGTGCTGGTCGCCGCTTTGCGCGGCAAGCCGATCGATATGAGCGGCTCGCAGTTCGAAGTCATCGAAAAGCGCCGGACTGTGCCCGATCTTTCCGATATCGATGACGATTTTCGCGGCATAGTCGAAGCCATGCTGCAACCGGATCCGCGGGACCGGCCGGTCAGCATGGCGGAAGTCGCCATAATGACCCGTGACGACGACGAGGCGACAATGCGGCCGCCTTCCGTCACGCTCCGCGAACAGCCGGGGCTGAAGCGCACAGGGCAAGGCTCTGCTCCGGAAAGCAAGAATGAGGCCCGGCCGCCGAAAGTCGAGCGACATGACAATGTGCCCGCGACGGGTTCAGGCGGGCAGCGCTTTGTCGAGCATATGCGGCCCCCGCTTTTGTCTGGGCCGCGAGGTCCGGCCGTCGTCGCCTCGGGGGCGGGCACGGCTGATGTGCCTGGCCGATCCACAAAGACCCGAACCATTACGCTCGCCGCCTTGGCGACGCTGGCTGTCGCCTCTGGAGGTGGCCTCTATCTGAACGGCATCATGACGCCCGCGACGCCGACCGTGGGCACGACGTCGCTTTCCGCTGCCGAGCCAGCAAGGCCCGCGCCCGAAACGCCGAAGCCCGCTCCGACGCACACTGTCGGTAACACCCCCGCGCCGCCCAAAGCGGTTCCGCCTGCGCAGCCGAAAGGGCAGGCCTCCACACGGCCCGCCGAGGACCAGCCAGATGCTGTGGCAGCGCAAAAGCCGCAGGCGGCAAAGCCCGTCGACGTCCCCTTGCGGACCGAGGTCCCGCCAAAGCCACCCGCGACGGACGCGCAGCCGCCCGAAAAGGCATCGTCGCCGATCCGCTCCGATGCGATGGCCCCCGATAGGCAAACGCCGGTGTCGCCGTCAGAGGCGACCGCCCCAACCCTGCCACCAGCCGAAGCAGTCCAAACACCACCGCCGCCTCAGCCAGAGATTGTCGAGGCCAAAACGCCCGAGCTACGGACGAATCCGCCGGCGGCACCCCCAACACCGGAACCCAAATCCAATGCCGCCCCACCGGTCATCGCCAACGCCGACAGCCAAAATTCTGGGTTGCCGACAATCAAACAGCCGGACCAACCCGTCGTGGCGTTGAACGTCCCCAAACCAGCGATGCCCGCCAGCGTCGACGATATCGCGCAACGAACTGCCTGGGTTCGCCACTTCGGCGGCGGTGACTGTTTTTATGCTGCCGTGACGTCTGCTAGCGACAAAGCCGGCGCGATCGAAGGATTTGGCACGGCGGTCCAGCCATTCGAGCGCATGCTCGCCGATTTCCAGGCAAGATTCCATGTCGAACCCGACATCAGCGTCCGCCTCATTGAACCAAGCCAATGCGAGGTGACCAATTTTCTGCGCTTTCTTGGGCAGACTGGGAACGCCCAGCCGAAGCTTGTGCTTGACCGGACATCTGTGCCGAACGGCACGCCAATCAGCGGCACATTGGTGACGCGTGGCGGGCTCATTTCCAGCCTCCTGCTGATCGATCACAAAGGCATGGTGTTCAATCTCGACGACCGCGTCGTCGCAGAATCGGACAAGGCGACCTTCAGGATCCCGATTGGTCTCGGCGCAGCCGACAAGGCTGCTGGAAAATCCGTGCCGCAGATAATACTCGTCATCACTGGCCCTCAGGACATTCAGGCGGCTTCGTTCTCCAATCCGACGCCGGCTTCTGAGCTGTTGCCGAAAATCCTCGAGGAAATCGAAACCGACGGATCTCAGTTCTCAGCCACTGCCAAGTATTTTCGGCTCGGCGGATAGCATGGGCGCCGATGGAACGCCGCTGCTCGTGTTTGTCCCACTTGTCTGCCGCCCTGCCTGGAAAGCAGGATGATCCGGTGCGGGCCTTATCTGCCCTGACCCGGCGCATCAGGCTAGCAGTCATCTTGGGCGCCGCACTGCTGGCCGTGCTGTCGTCCAGCCAAGCGCGAGCCGAGTTCACGGTCTGCAATCAGACACTCGATGTCGTCAATCTCGCCGTCGGCCAGAAAGTCGACGATGCGGACCAGACCGACGGCTGGTGGACCATTGGAGCAAATCAATGCGTGAACGTCATCCGGGAGGAGCTGACCAACCGTTACGTCTACATCTATGCAACGGACGTGTTTGGTCACGCCATCCTCACAGGATCGACCGAAATGTGCATCGATCGGCGACGTTTCTCGATCCGTGGCATTGACGAATGCTGGCAGCGCGGCCACATCGCCGCGCAATTTCTCGAAGTCGATACGCTCGAACAAGTACGGTGGACGTTCTTCCTAACCGGAAGCAATCCGTGACGCACCATCTCGACACGAGCTTCAGGCAGAAGAAGCAGGCGCGCGCCGCCCTTCGCCGGCGCACGCTATGGCGCAGGCTCACGGCGGGCATGGTCCTGGCTTTGCTGCTTTCCGTTGCCGCCGGTTTCTACCTTACAGCCGACTATTGGTCATTCGGCGACGAAGACGAGGAGTTGCACGCCGTCGAGGGAGCGGACGATGTGCCGGCCGACGCATCCATCTACGTGCCCGCCATTATCGACCTGGCGGGGGACCCGATGTGGATAACCCTTGCGCCAGATGCCGGGGCCGCAACGAAGGGCAGAGTGCTCCCGCGCCCCGCAGAACTCGAACAGGCCGGCGTTTCGCCCCAGATCGAAGTCCTGTCCGATGTCATGCTGAGCGCCAGCGAAAAATTCATGACGACAATACCGTCGACGCAGGAGGATTTCGCATTCTTCCAGGCACAACGGAACACGCCTGACGCGCCATCCAGCGATCTGCAGAACGATCTTCAGCCGTCGCCTGCCACGAGCAAACTTGAGGCCAGTTCCAATCAAAAGGCGGATGCCGACGATCCCGAAGCGGGCTGGGGTGAGACGATCGATGCAGGCGATGCAGCCCTACCGACATTCCAGAAGACCCAGATCGAAAACAATACGAGCGTGGCGGCCGTCACGAATGAGTATCAGCGGTTCGAGGCGACTGAAGACACGTTCGTGAAGGTCCTCAACGATCGCACTCTGGATAGCGTAGCCTTGGACGCGCATTTCTCCGCAGACGATGCCAAGCTGGCAGGAGAGGCCCTCAAGGCAGTTTTCAACCGGGACGGTCTGGAAGCGGGCTACGTCGTTGCCATGCGCGGGTTCAGGCCGACGCGCGAGACGACAACAATGTCCCTGATGCAGGTTTCGATCTACGCCAAGAACGTGTTTGTCGGCACGCTGACGCGTGACGCCGCAGGCGCATTCGTCTCGGGGGTTGATCCTTGGGTCCGCGAAGATCTGTTCAACTATTCGGGCGCACAGGAAGAAGGCACCCACAAACGACAGTACCGTCTGCTCGACGCCATCTATTCGACAGCAGCCCGCAACAGTGTTCCGACCAGTGTGATCGGCGAGGCGATCATGTATCTGTCGCGAGGACAGGACCTGGACGCCTTTGCAAGTGAGGATCAGCGTCTGGTGCTGATCTATTCGCAGACGCCACGCGACAAGAACGAGGGGGCGGGGCGGGTGCTTTATGTGGGCGTCCAGGGGAGCGAAAATAGCCTCGACTGTTTCGTCTTCCAGCAAAGCGATGGCCAGTTTGCGTGCGTGACGGGTGATGATCAGGTTCGCTCGCTGACAGTCACCAATGGCATGGTCACGCCGGTCAATGGTGTCATGACCTCCACCTTCGGGCCACGCAAGCACCCCATCCTTGGGACCGTGCGCATCCACAAGGGCGTCGACTGGGCGGCGCCCGTGGGCACACCGATCGCAGCCGCCTTCGATGGCGAGATCACCTTCCAGGGCGACGGGGGAAGCTATGGCAATCTGGTCAAGATCTCGCACGAAAACGGCCGTGAGACGCGTTATGCCCATATGCAGAAATTTGCGATCGAAGGCGGCGCCGGCACCAAGGTGAAGGCCGGCGACATCATCGGCTATATCGGCACCACCGGGCTTTCGACCGGACCTCATTTGCATTTCGAACTTTATCAAAATGGCGAGGCAATCGACCCCTTGGGCACGGTTACCGCCGTCGCCTCAGACGACTCCGCCGTCGAAACGCTCACCGAGCGCATCGTTCATGTCGAGAGTGGCGGCAGTGCTCGCGCCAAAAATCCTAATTCTTCTGCAACCGGCGCTGGCCAGTTCATAACGAAGACGTGGATCAGGATGATGAATACCTATCGCCCGGAGCTTGCCCGCTCCCTTTCGACCGCCGACCTGCTCGCTCTGCGCTACGACGCCACGATCTCGCGAGAGATGGTGCGCAATCTGGCGCGCGAAGGCGAGGCCTACCTTCGTCAGCGCGGTCACCAGATCACGGCGGGCCGACTCTATCTTTGTCATTTCCTTGGAATGGAAGGCGCACATCAGGTGCTGTCGGCAGCAGGATCGGCGCAACTGAGCGCTGTGCTGGGATCGGCCGTCATCCAGGCCAACCCCTTTCTCACCGGCAAGACAGCCAGTTATGTGGTGGACTGGGCCGAAAGAAAAATGGGCCATAAGCTGAGCCGTCTGGCCACCAACGTCAGCTCGCAAACCACCACCACCGAAATCCGTCAGACATCGCCGGAGTTCGAAAAGTACAAGCACGCCATTTCGGCCCTCATAGGCTCGATCCAGGCTACGCTCTGAGCCTCCCGTCGCGGCCTAAGTCTCTCACACCGAGACTGTTGTCGCCCACGGCCGCCGCGCAGTTTGGAACGGCTATTGTGTCTTTATCCGCATTTCCACGCGGCGGTTCGCAGGATCGTACGGGTTGGCATTGCGCGGGTTGTTTTCGCCCATGCCGACGGCATTGATGCGCGCGGGCTCAATACCGCTGGCCGTCAGGAAGGCCGCTACCGATTTCGCTCTTCGTTGTGACAAGCCTTGGTTGTAGTGCACCGTGCCGGTGGCGTCGGTGTAGCCTTCGACCACGAAGTTGAAAGTGCTCAGCCGGTTGTCCTTCAACGCCTTGGCGAACTCTTCGAGCTCAGCTCGAGCAGTCGCGTCGAGCTCGGCGGAGTCCAACCCGAAATTGATCAGCATGTCGAGGTTGGATTTGCCTCCTTTTTGCGCATCTGGCGTCCTCTTGCTTTTGCACTCCTCTTCGGAGCCAACACAAATTCCTCGAGACTTGCCAAGGTTAGCTGCACCGGCAAAAAACTTCACGATGTCTTCTGATTTCCGAGCCGGGTCGGCGCTGGCATGGGTCGAGAAACACACGACCGCCAACACAAAGGCTGAACGTTTCCACAGCATAGCGCTCCTCCTGTTTGAGTATCCGATTTTGAGCATCCGATTTTAATTGACCGGCAGCATACCAAATTCCAGCGCGATTGTCTGTCGCCAAACGTCGGAGGCGAAATCGGCTCGACTGTTTTGACGCGGCACGGCTTGAGACTTGACCCGCGCCGCGCCGGAGGCTTGAGTGGCCAAAGCTCCTGGATGAAAGCGTGGCGTTCATGGTCAATGGGCTCCGATTCAAAACGGCACGGGACCTTTTCACGGCGTGTCCCGCGATTGGCAAGGAGATGCGGACTCCACCAACCGAACAGCCCTCGCTCGCGTTTTGCCGTGACCTCCTCGCCGGGGGTATTCCCGAGGAAGCGATTACATTTTGCGCCTACCTGCTTCCCGAGCGGGCTGCGGTCTGGTGGGCCCACGAATGCCTCAGCCACCTAAGCGACCGGTTCGATCAGGCCGATCACGAGTTGCTCGCCCTTGTTCGTGACTGGGTGGGCGAACCGGACAGCCCCCGCCATCGAGCAGATCTCATAGCCGCGGCGGCGAGGCCGCCAACAACCCCCGTCGGCTGGATTGCCTTGGCTGCGGGATCGCATGAAGACGGTGCTGAAATGGACGCGACGTCGGTATCGGCCCTGCAACCATTTCCTCTTGCCCATGCGATCAGTGCCGGAATTCTGACCGGCCTCGCACGTGTCGCGCTCGCCGACCGTTTTTCCGTGCTGTCGGCGTTCGTCGAAATGGGCATCCAGATGGCCGAGATCGAGGCACTGCACCAATCAGCGGACGCATATTAGAGCATTCACCAAGACGGAAATTTGGTCGGATGCCATCCCGCCCCGCCTACTTGCAGCCACCTTGAGCCCACTTGGCGAGCGCCACCTTGAAACGTGTCCCAAGCGGATGCTGTAAGCGCAGAACGGAGACGTCGTTGGTGGCGAAATTCTTCGCCTGATCACACAGCCGGGTCTCGTTCCAATCGTGGCAGCCGTTGCAATGCTTGCCTTTCCATACCGAATTGTCGAGGCCCTCCACCGGACTAAAGCGTGGCTCGCCCTTTATGAGTTCCGCAATACTTTTCCCATCGATTTCGGGATCACCGAAATTGATCGGACGGTCGAAAAAGATGGGGTCGTCAGAGGCAAGCTTTGGGATTTTCTGACGGAGCATATTGAGTGCAAGTTCGCTCTCGTCAGCGGAGCCCGCCGGATTGGCCGTGGCGTTGCGCATATCCGAGCCGCCTTCCGGGGCACTCGCCTCGCCCACAATCAGCGGCGCGTTGAGATCGACCTTGTGCAGGACGACCTCAGTGGTCAGCGAGACATTGCTCCAAGGGCGCTGTTTGCCGCCGGTTGTCCTGAAGACATCGGCGGTAACACGGTTCATTGCCTCGCTGATGGACACATTCGTTTCGCCGATATGCGCAAGCAGCGCCGAGGTGAACGGCGAATGTTCGCTCGATCCGTCATAGGCGACCTGATTTGGGCTGGTGGCGAACGCGACAAGCGTGCCGGCGCCACCATTCTCGATCGGGATTTCTGCAAGGCCGCTTTTCGCTCCCTTGACGCCGGCGGTTTTTGCCAACACCTCGGCAAGGGGATTGTCACGACAGGCATCGAGAAAAATCAGCCTTACGCTGGTCTCACGCGACATCTGCCGCAAAATAAAATCCACAGGCACCGCCTCGAAGTCGAGCGAGGTCTCGTCCTCCAGCGCGGCATCGACCGGAAGAAGGTAATTGCTGCCCGAGACCTGCAAGCCATGGCCCGCATAGAAGAAAAGCGCGATGTCTGCCCCGCGCACTTGCTTTGCGAACTGCGCTATTGTCGTCTGGGTCTGCAACTTGGTCAGATCGAAGCCGGAAACGACCTCAAAACCAAGATCTTTCAGGCTTTCGGCCATGGCTTTGGCGTCGCGCACCGGATTGGTGAGTGCCGGGGCATGCTGATACTGGGAGTTGCCAAGCACCAGGGCTGTACGGCGTTCGGCATTGGCTGCCGTCAAGGTGAAAAGCAGCGCAACCGCCGCGAGCCCGATTGCGCGAACAAGGCCACTGCGACGGGCGATTAGATCGAAACCCACCGGGACAACAAATCCTTCCTCAGTTGACGAGCTTGGTGGCGGAAAACTCGATGCGCCGATTGAGCGCCTTGTTCTTCGGCGTGTCGTTGGCCGCGACTGGGCGCTCCTCGCCGTAGCCTGTCGCCGTGATCTGCGTACGCGGAATGCCCGCCCCAACAATGGCGTCGGCCACTGCCTGGGCCCTGCGCTCCGACAAACGCTTGTTCTCTGCAACCGGTCCATCGGCATCGGTATATCCGGAAACTTCGACCTTTAGGCCCGGGCATTTGCTGACGACACCGACGACCTCCGCAAGGAGCGGCCGGCTTTGGGTATCGAGCCGCGCGCTCGCGGGGCGAAAATAGATCGCCCCGGTGCGGGACAGCACCGCAAACCTGTTGAGGCATTCCTCATCGCTGAAGTTGGTCTTCGCCGCATCGGTGGCCACAGGCCCGACCTCAGTGTTTGCCGCAACGGTCTGGGCGAGGGCTGGCTTGCTGCCGTCCGCGGTGAAAACAAAGTCGAACGACACCGACGCGGTGGGAACAATATTGGTCACATTGGCCGCCTGTTGGAGCTTGTCGACATTGGGCAATAGACCGAAGTCCTCCACATGCACCGCGACAGGGGCCTCCGAGGCGACCGAAACCATGTTGTCGCTGACCATGGTCACCACGACATTGGCCTCAAGATCCTTGTCGACCCCATGCATGTTGAGACGGAATGGGAGAACTGCCTTCATACGTCGCTTGGTGGGAAGGTCGGCAAATGCCGCCGGATCCACTTTCGCCGTCAGTTCGGCGGTTGGAAACTTGAAGGTCTCAAAGAAAAGGAACCGCATCCGGACGTTGCGCAGGTCGACCCCCGTATCGACTGAGTTGAGGTCGAAGGTGATCTTGGCGTCTCCGTCCGAAGTAAGGCTGCCCGAAATATTCCTGATCTTGTTGGTTTCGACGATCGTGTTCTTCTTGACCGACTGATAGGTGAGGACCGAAGCAGTCGGATCGAGCGTCCAGTTTGTCTGCGCGTTCGCGGTTCCCAGTCCGGACAAAATGACCGCGGACAGCACAATGGTCAAACCGAGCGCCTTTGTGGCGCGCCAGCTTGGCCGTGCTTTCGACCAAAATCCGAGGATCTCGAACATGGAACCCCCTGCCCGCCGAACCCGGCTGGCGTAGCGACGTCCGATCATGCGGCGTCCACAGACACAATAGAACACTTGCTCTCGGTTGGCGAGTATCCCGATTGATATGCTTGGCCAGTCTGTGGCCCGGTTACAGCGATCGCCTAATCCGCTTTGTTGGCTGCTCCATATCGGGCCGCGCAAGAGGCATGTTGTCCTCCTCACTCCAATCACCGAGCGCATACAGATCCCTTTTCCCTATCCTTGACAGGTTTCTTGGTATAAATTTTGGTGACCTTCGCCGGCATGGGGCAGGCGCTCAGGCCCAATTGTGGCCTGCGTTGTGGTGCGGTTGGAAGGTTGCTGGACCAAGATTGAGGCAGGCTGGAGCGAGCATGCTGACATGACCCACTGCAACAGACTTCTGTTTCGTGTCCCACTGTTTCTGCTTTTCCTGCTTCTTGGCTCGGCTGGCGCTCGCGCCGCGGTTGAGCAGACCCCCTCGCCGCAGCCGCCCAACCGGTTGGCGATCGTCATCGGCAATTCGAACTATCAAAGCAGCCGACTTGAGCATCTGCCCAATGCTGTGAACGACGCCACAAGGCTATCAGAGAGCTTGAAGCGGCTAAATTTCGAAGTCCTGACGGGCACCGATCTTTCGAGCGAAGGGTTTTCCAAGCTCCTTCGAGAAGCCGATGCAAGGCTGCCTACGGTCAGCGCAGTTTTGATTTTCTACGCCGGTCATGGCGTGCAGTTAAACGGCGAAAACTACCTGCTCCCGGTCGATACGCCCGATCCTGAAAGCCTGGAAAAACTGACCGCCGCCGCCATCAAGCTGAATGATGTGATCGCAAGATTCGGGCGCCGCGACCGCCAGACGTTCATATTCCTGGACGCGTGCCGCAACAATCCGCTCGGCGCCGGGTCCGGCAATGGTCTGGCGCAAGTTGAAGTCGGCGAAAACACGTTCGTTGCCTTTGCCACTCAGCCCGGCAATGTCACGGCCGATGGCGGCGGCGAAAACAGCCCGTTCACCGTTGCTCTGCTGAAGAACCTCGAGATCCCCGGGCTCAGCATTTCGGACATGATGATCCGCGTGCGCAACGAAACCGAAGCGCTGACGGTCGGCCGTCAAGTGCCGTGGGATCAATCGAACCTGCGCGAGCAGTTCTACTTCACGGAGCAACAGGTACTTGATCCAGCACAGTTGAGCGCAAGCCTTTCACGTATCCTGGCAGACCCCACAGCAAAGAAGAGATTGCAGGTCGAACTTGCCTCCAATGACCTGCAAACCGCCGTGCTTATCGTTGGACAGACGTTGCGCTCGGTCGAGATTCCGGCACCGTCAGCCGTCTTGCCGGAGCCGGTTGGCACTCAGGTCGCCAATCTGTCTCCAACCGAAAGAGTTGAAGACGCCCGCCGAAGTGTCGTCTCTGGTCTCGAAACCCTTATCGTGGGGGCATCCGCAGGCGAGCCGGACAAGGACAAGACGGGCGATCTGGCGCGCAATATTCAGACGGAACTTCGTCGCCTGGGTTGCTACCGGATGCAGGTCGATGGGGATTGGGGCAAGGGCTCAGTCCGTGCTCTCACCGACTACTACAGAAATACCAAGCAGGTCGTAACGACGGCAGAGCCAAGCGTCGGACTGCTCGGCGATCTCTTTCTGCGCTCGGGCAGGATTTGCAAGCAGCCGGTCATCGTGAAGCCCAAGCCGGCTAAAGTAGCCTCGGACGCCGTCACCGCGCGTCCCAGTCCCGGGGGCAAGACTGCGAAACGCTCGCAGACCGCCCCGAGACGCCCCGCGCCCCCCCCACCAGACATCAGTGGCGGCATAGGCATTGGTGGTGTGTTTTAGCTGCGGCAACGATGGCGCCAGTCCGTCGGGCCCTGCTGCTCAGCTGAATGGAGGCGCGTTAAACCACAATGCGTCCGCTGTAAGAGCGTACCAATCTGATCTTGCCGGCGCCTGATCAAGGAGTAGCCAAGCGCATAAACGCGCATCTGCGCGAACGCTACGCCCGATGGAGCACTGGCCGTTATTGATCGTTGGCGGGGTCAATGGCTTGCGAATGTCCTGCCACGCAGCCCGCATGGTTTCCCGCTTCGCTAAGGGGCGAAATCACCCACGCGTCAGCATCTTCTCGGACAATTAGCGTGAGGCGGGCAGCTTTTCGGATGCGGAAACAGTCGGCGCAGATGTCTAAACAGGCAATGATCGCTCGATACCGAGAACTAAACAGAAGTCGGATTATATTAAATGCTGTGACCGAGTTCGCGGTCGTGTCCATTTTACCGTCCACGTCTGCCAATGATTGTCAGGCGTTCTGCTGAACTTCGAACTTAGGCCCCGCTGTCACGTCGCTGCTCAAGAATTATTGCCGTTGCCGAAGAGCAACAGGGGGACAGAGTTCCTCGCATCATGATCTCTGTCAGTCCATTTAAGGTTTGCCTTTTGGGTGAAGCTGAGATCATACATTAGCCGGAGATGATGCATTCCTAAATTCCTAGTTAGCTGAGATCATAGATTCCTAATTAGTTGATTTGTGGAGATCGGCACCATGGCTGCGCGCGCAAGCGGGGAAGCTGCGGGCGGGCCCTTCCCGGAAGAGAGCGAACCGGCCGAAGCCTCGCCCGATCTCACCTATTCGATGTCGGCTGGGCTGGTGGCGCGGCTGAAGGCGCTGGATATTGCGCTCGCGGTCACCTCATACCAGTCCGGCCTGTTCTATATCATCGGCCGCAACCCGATGACCGGCGGGCTCAACGTTCACCAGACGCCGATTCTACGGCCGATGGGGCTGGCCTATGCCTCCGACGGGACGCTCATGCTAGCGGCAGGCTTCCATCTCGTGCGCTTTGTCAACGCGCTGGAAGCGCACCAGCGGGCCAATGAGATCTTTGACGCCTGCTACGTGCCGCGCACCGTGCACGTGACCGGGGAACTCGACGCGCATGACGTCGGCATAGGGGCGGCCGGCCAACCGATATTCGTCAATACACGCTTCAACTGCCTTGCTGTCCTGTCAGACCGTTACAGCTTCGCGGAAGTGTGGCGGCCGCCTTTCGTCTCGACGCTGGTAGACGAGGACCGATGCCACCTGAATGGCTTGGCGATGCAGGAGGGCGAACCCGCCTACGTCACGGCTGTCAGCCGTTCCGACACAATCGACGGCTGGCGCGACCGGCGCTCCGACGGTGGCGTCGTGATCGACGTCAGGACCGGCACGATCGTGTGCGAGGGGCTCTCCATGCCGCATTCGCCGCGCCTTCACCGGGGTGCACTGTGGCTGCTCAACTCCGGCACCGGCGAGCTCGGATGCGTGGAGCTGCCGAAGAATGGCGGTACGGGCCGCTTCGACCCAGTCGCGTTCTGCCCGGGCTTCCTGCGTGGGCTGGCATTTTGCGGGAAGTACGCATTCGTAGGACTTTCCAAGCCGCGCTACCGGCGCTTCGAGGGGTTGGCGCTCGACGCCCGCCTTGCGGCAGCCGATTCGGAGCCATGGTGCGGCATCCAGGTCATCGACCTTGAGAAGGGTAACTGCGTCGACTGGTTCCGCATCGACGGCCAGGTGGCCGAGCTCTACGACCTTGCCGTGATCCCCGGCTTCGCCTGCCCGATGGCAGTGAGCCCGGGCTCGGCCAACGCGGCAACCGTCGTCAGCCATGCGCCGGGTGGGGCGCTGCCGCAATTGCCATCGAACGATTCTGTCGCGGCGGCTGTCGTGCCGCCCTCGGCAGCCAACGACCAAGGTATGAGTGGGTGACAATCATGAGGCAGGGTGCGAAACTGCGAAATACGGACGGGCCGGCGCTCAGTCTGCGCCACCGATTTGTGCTCGGTAGCGCGCTCGCGACGAGCGCGTTCTTGGGCGGCTACCGTGGATATGTCCGCCGTGCCTCTGCCGACTGCACGCTTCTCGGCGGTACCTACAGCTGCGGTGGCACGCTCACGGCGGAACAGGCGCTCCCCGACGAACCACAGCCCCTGACCGTGACCACAGTCCCTGGATTCAGCATCGACACCAGACTAACCAGCGAGGGGAGCGGCGGCAACGCCTTCACGCTGACCGGCACAGGTGGCCTGACGTTCACCGACAACTATTCATCCACTATTGTTGGCCAACTTAACGGTATCGAAGCCCGCAACAATGGGGGTGGCGCGTTGTCGATCACGACAACGGGCACAGTGATGGGCACGGCAGGCGCCGGCCTCCTCGCAATCAACAGCTCGGCCGGTACCGATCTGACAATCAAAGCGGCGGAGGTGACAGGTGGGTACGCCGGCATTAGCGCATACAATCTCGGGAGCGGGGAGCTGTATATCGCGGCCACCGGTGCAGTAAAGGGAGCGACATATAGTGGCATTTTCGCTCGCAACTATGGAACCAATGTTACGATAAAGGTCGCGGATGTGAGCGGAGGATCCTCAGGCATCGTCGCCCTTAACAATGGAAGCGGTGCGCTTTCGATCACTGCCACTGGCGCTGTCAGCGGCGAGGGAATGGGCTATGAATCTTGCGAGTGCAGACTTGGGGCAGACGGCATCTACGCCAACAACGATGGCACCAATCTGACGATCAACGCCGTAGACGTGAGCGGTGCATCCTCCGGCATCGTCGCCCTTAACAATGGAAGCGGCGCGCTCTCGGTCACCACCACTGGCGTGGTGAGCGGTGCGGGTGCTGTAGGGTATCCCTTTACCTCTTACGGCAGCGGGGGATACGGCATTGCCGCAATCAACAGGGGAAGCGGCGCCTTGTCGATCAATGCCACCGGTTCAGTGACAGGCACGACAAATATCGGCATTCTTACCGACAACAGTTCCGGTGCAGATCTCACGATCAGCGCTGCGAATGTGAGCGGTGGCATAGATGCCATCCGCGCTCTCAACGGGGGCACAGGCTCACTGTCGATCACCGCCACTGGCATGGTGACAGGCAATGGCGGCGCGGGCATCTACGCGCGCAACGAATCCACCGTCACCAGTTCGACGACCACGGTGACGGTGGGAAGCGGCGCGACAGTAAGCGGAACCACGGTCGGCATCGAGCTTGTGTCGGGCACCGGCCGCGCAGCGAGCGTGAACAACGCCGGTTCAATCGCAGGCGCAACGGGTATTCTCGCAAACACGGCGGCCGCGGTCACGATCTCCAACACAGGCTCGATCACCGGCACTGCCGGCAGCGCGATCGATCTGACGGCGAGCGCCCCCAACACTATCAACCAGATGGGCGGTATGATCAGCGGCAATATCCTGCTTTCGGGAGGCAACCCGGACTTGGTCAGCGTAACGGGCGGCAGGACTACGGGATCGGTGTTTGGTCTTGGTGGTGGCAACACTTTCAATGCGAGCGGCGGTACGATCGATGGCTCGATCTTCGCAGGCAGCCAGAACGACACAGTGATCATTTCGGGCACCGCATACATCCAGGGTAGTGCCGCGATCGGGCCTGATGCAGTCGGACTTGAAGACGGCGACGACACATTCACGATGACCGGCGGTCATCTTGGCAGCGCCGTGAGCGGCGGCAACGGGAACGACACCCTGACCGTCGACGGCGGCATAATCGACTCCTTCGTCGCGGGTAATGATGGCGCCGACCAGATCACCGTCTCGGGCGGCTCGATCGGCGGCGATGTCACAGGGGGCAGCGGTATCGACCAGGTCGCGATGTCAGGCGGTTCAATCGCCGGTGATGTCGAGGCCGAAACGGTCACTCTGACTGGCGGCGCAATCGGTGGCAATATCACCGGTCTGTCCAGTCTCGTCATCAACGACCCGCTTTCGCCAGCGCCAGTCAGCCTGCGCGACGGAGTCGTCTTCAGCGGAACCAACGCCGTTGCCACCATTATCAATACTGACCTCTCTGCGGGCGGCACGAAGACCCAGTTGTTTGAAGGATTTGACAGCGTCACCGTCGACCCCTCGACAATCAAATTCGGCACGGGCATGAACTTTATTAACTTGCTGAATTTGGTGGATGGCTCCACGCTCATCATCGATGGCAACGCCGGTCTGAGCGGTACGGCCAACGTGGTTGGGTCGACCATCACCATGCTCGACGGCGTTGCCGATGACATATTCACGCTTGGCGGTCTTGCGCTCAACAATGCCAAGCTTGGGCTCGATATCAATCAGCAGACGGTCCAGGCGGACAAGATCGTCACCGGCACGTTTTCGGCAACCGGCACCAACACCATCCTCGTCAATCTGCTGGGCACGCCGCAATTCGCCCAGGCGACCGATATCCCGATCATCGTCTTCGCCAGCGGGCCGGTTACCGGGACCTTCAATGTCCTGGGGATTCCCGGCACGCCGGGTTCGCTTTTTACCTATCAACTCGTAACTGGCCCAGGCGGCTTGTTCCTGCGTGCCACACCAGCCAATTTCGGCATTGCCGCGGCGCCCACCAGCGCCACCAATGCCGGCGCGGTCGACGTGGCAATCGACGCTGTCTATGGCATAAACCGCGACGCGCTCGATGCCGACCTTCCTCTCTCGCCCGCAAGCGGCTCTGGAATGGTGCCGGTTTCGTCTAGCTTCGGCGTCTTTGCCTCCGGCCAGTTCGCTCATACTGAGCATGACGGCTACAACATCAGCGGCGGTGGTTTGAATGGCCCCGGCCCGAGCTTCGATGCCAATGATTTTTCGGCCGCCATCAGCCTGGATTTCAATGCCGCCAAACACTTCCAGTTCGACAAGGAGTATGGCCTGAACATCGGCGTTTTCGCCGGCTATGCCTCGACCGACGTCAGCCTCGGTGCGTTCAACGGATTTGATGCCATCGGCGAAGGCACCAACAAGGCCGGCATGTTCGGCGGTTACGCGCTGTTTCGCAAGGACTACAACTACGCGCTAGTCTCCGCCTCCGGCTTCTTCGGCGGAAGCGATGTGACCAACGGCGTGCTCGGCACCACTGGCAGCTATGACACCAGGGGCTACGCGGTCACGGGATCGGTCGGGCATATCTTCACCCTGGGCGAACGCACCCGATTTGACCTGCGTGGCGGACTGCTTGGCGTTTCGTTCCGCGGCGATCCCTATACCGACAGCGGCGGCAACGAGTTCGGCAAGAGCCAGCTCTCCTTTGGCGCGATCAAGTTAGAGCCCGGCATCTATGGCGATTACACGCTTAGCAACGGCATGGTGTTCAGCCCCTATGCGCGAGGCGAATTGCAGCAGCGTTTCGACTACAAGAACACGACCGAAATCGGTACCCGAAAGATCGACTTCGACGATGCGGATTTTTCCATGGCGCTGACGGCGGGGTTCAACCTGAAGATCTCGGAGTTGACCACCGTCAACGGCGAAGTCCGTGGCAAGGCGTCGTCCGACAGTTCCACCATCGGCGCCAAGCTCGGAATAAAGATTGCCTTCTAGCTAGTCGCTCGTGGGCACCAGAGCGGCTTATGTCTCGTGCGGCGACCCGTGCCCGATAGGTGCTACGCTCGGCGATCGAGCACAGCAATGCGACATTTGTTTTTCCTGACGCAAAAGGCTAGCATAAGCAGCCATCAAACCGTGCTGCCGTTTCATCAATGCTTAGAATTTCGGGAACTCTTCTCAAGGTCGGGTCAACCCGTGTGCTGGTTGAGGTTCGTCCCGATTTTGGCGGGGGCCATATTCGACACGGCGCTCAACAGCCGAGTCTCGAAACATGGGAACGTGTCTCGCCGCCGACGACCCTTGACGCGCTTGTTCGAGAACTGCAGCGGCAATTTCCCCACATGAACATACACGTTACTGGCGGAATGCGGACCGTCCGCCGCCAAGCTGAATTGATGGCGGAGCGGCGGCTTTCGAACCGTACGCAGTTCCTGAGTGTATATCGTCAGGCCCAGCACATTCGGGAGATGGACGAATGGGCCGCTCAACATCCTCGCGCTACTCGATCGCAAGCCACCGAGGCGTTCGAACAGATAATACACCGAGCCCGCGCACGCGGGGCTACGGTTAGCAACCATCTGGATGACCGCGCCCGCGATATTTCCATTCCACTTGGAAATCATCGCCAGCAAACCGAAGTGCAGCGCGCGCTGGAAAGTTGGGGCGCGCATGTCGGCCCGGAGCCGGATGCAACCCACGGGCCGCATTGGCACGTCGACTACACGCCACCAATCGGGCGTAGGCCTTGAATGTGCGCTGCGGAAGAGCGGCTCAATGCGCTCGCCGTCGCGTAGCGCAGCTCCTGCTGTCGTTGAGCCGGGAACCATAGCCGAGATTTAGTCGCTCATGGGGCAGTACCGGGACGGACAGCGCGGCGCACAAGCTATTTGCGACCGCGCAGTCCTGGAGCACGTTGCTCGTCCGCGCCGACCGATCCAAAATATAAAGTTCCACCGATCTCGGTCGTCGCAAGAATATCAAATATGATTGACAGGTTTTGAGGGCTCCCTGTCGTAGTCCAAAATGGAAGCGATTCTCCTTAGTTTGATCATCGCGTCATTGATTTTTCGCCAAGATTGGTGCCCCTCTGCCGCGCTCCTGGCGCTCGCCAGCTCACCTCTTACGATCTGCATTATCTCCTGTGCGGCTTCCTTCTTGTCCATACTGCGGCTCCTGCGAGGTAACGAAGGTGGTCTTGGGGCCTACCATGCCACGACCGAGGGCACGTCGGCAAAACTCGAGCCATCGCGCTGGATCGCGTCTGTACCCACTAGAGGGCATCCTCCACTTCACGCCTCGGATACTTTCAGGTGAGGCCAAAAACTCTGCGTGGAGATCGCCTGCTCGTCGCCCACGCCGATCCACCGGCGGCGCTTTTCTCCCGTGCCTTGGCAGCTCTTCTCTTTAAGCCAGATTGATGGCCACGTTGCGGAGCAGCGCGCCGGATTTCAATGCCATCCCGCTGCCGCTCTTGATGAACCGGCGCTACATCTGAACGACCATCCCCAACACCGTCAGGACAATGTGACCCATCTCTCCCCGGTGAGGGTCCAGGACGGTCACGAAGGCTTCCCGCTGTTCGCACTCGTGGATCAAGTTGAGAGCGCCGCGCGTGTCGCGACGGGGCCGGTCCAAACGCGTGGCGACAAGTCACGAGGACGGAGGGAGTCTAAAACGGTTGCTAGTCTACGAAGCCTCGCATTCGTGACGCGAGCATAGCCAATGCGGCTCATAGGTGTCACCTCAAGGTTTAGGCCCGAGGCTACTTTGTCACAAATAGTCAGTGTGAACCCAGCTGTTACATGGGCGCTGCGGTGTCTTGTGACGTCACATCAGGGCATACCCTGCCGTGCCTCAATGCCTTCGTGATATCTCGAACGATGCAAGCCAGTCGATCAAAGTCTAGGCTTGCGGCGTCACTTGCCGAGCTTGCCATGCTTGGATAGCTGCGATCGCAAGTAATTCCTGCTCTGACATTCCAAAGGGTTCTTTCAAGTATTTGCCCCCGTTCCGAGATCGACAAACCCATGTTCGTAATTAGTTCGTGCTCCGCCTCTATGAAGGCGACGGTTTCCCTCCAAATGGGTTTGTAGATGTCGTCCAACTGTTTTTGATGTTCCTCTGCGTCTTGGCTCACCGAGTACGTCGCATTGCGGATTATCCGCACCAATTCGCTCACGCCCTTCATGTCATTGACAGCACGCCCTCCGGGCTGGAGCTCTCGCTGAGCATAGCCCTCATCGACTTTCCCCTCTTTTAGCCATTCCGACATTGCCCCGCTAAGCAGGACCATAATGCGGCGGCGGGCATAGTCAGTGATAGAATCGACGGACCTTAGGTCCTCTTGCAAAGTCATCTCCACGTGGCCTTTGTAGTGGTCGTAGTAGCCGATCATTGTCAATGAGATCCCGTGCGTTTCGAAGCCGGCACGCTTGGCTGATAGCCAATGGCCGAATTCGTGTCGTGCGGCTCTCTCGGCGTCTCGCCTGGTAGCTCCTTGGAAGCGTTGCTGCTTCGGCTCCGTGACATGCGACCGTATGATCGTAGTTTTCAACAGTCGCTCCAAGCTACTCGCTATAAATGGAACAAAAAGGAACTTTCCATTTTCGTGCTATGGGAACCTCGCCAGCGGGCCATTACGAAACCGACACAAATCCTACAGTGACACGCTGAATTGGTAGCACATCGTCGTATTTGCTTCGAGCCGATTCCTAAGAAGGGTATTCCTGTTCCGGGCGCTGTCTCGCTTGCTCGTAAAAATTTGACGCACTACGGATTAGCGCCATTGAATTGCGGAGACATTATCAATATCTCTCGCGTGACTTCGGCGTTAGGCTGCACCCTCGCGCTGGTCCATGTGACTTGGTGGGACCTTCGGGAAGCACCCGGGGACTGGACTTCGAGATACCCTCTCTCAGTTGACAACTCCATCGTGATGATGAGGTTGCAGGTCGGCCGAGGTCTAGCAATGGAGAACGCCGATGAAAAAACATCTGAAGCGCCTTCACCTTGCTGAATCAGTCCTGACGGTCACGCTTCTGCTGCTGCAGAATGCCGAAGCCATCATTGAACTGATCAGCAAGGTGGTCAACTATGCCCGAGACCTTCGAAAACTTCCGGCATTCCTATTGGAAGAACGGAAAACCCATATTCGTTCCGAACGCGTTCAGCTCGGAATTGGGCAAGCGGCTCAAGCGTAAAATCAACGCAAAGTATAGCTTCGACAAGTTCATTTACCATTTCAAGGAGGGCTCTCATGTCGCTGCCCTCCACCGACACAGGAAGAACAAATTCTTCTGCCGGGTCGACATCAGTCGCTTCTTCTACAGCGTCAAACGCAACCGCGTGAAACGCATCCTGAAAAGCATCGGCGTCTCTAAGTCTGAACACTATGCGAAATGGTCAACGGTGAAAAATCCGTTTGAGGGCGGCGGCTACGTCCTGCCCTATGGCTTCGTACAGTCTCCTATCTTGGCAACGCTCGTACTTGCTGAATCTCCCATAGGCGTTTTCCTGCGCGCTTTGCCCGGTAGCATCACGCCGTCCGTCTATATGGATGACCTGTGCCTGTCCGGCTCGGACCAGGCTGAGCTGAAATCCGCGTTCGACGACCTCGTCGCCGCCGTTGCGGAGGCGGGGTTCGTTCTGAACACGGACAAGACGCGAGAACCCGCCGAGCAGATCGACATTTTCAACTGTTCGCTTGGGAACGGCAGCACTGCGGTCCTGCCCGAGCGGATAGCCGAGTTTTATGCCAGCGAAGATTTGGAGCCCGCTGCGATACAGTCGTTCGAGACCTACTGCGATATCGTAAAATCCAAGACCTGGCGCATTGGCGAGTCCAAGCGGCGTCGCAGAAAGGCCTACGAGGCGAGCAAGAAGCAGGTAAAGCCGCCGGTAGCGACCGCCTAGCTTGTGAGGGCTCACTTCCTCCCCAAGTGTGGGTTTCGACGCGCGAAGCCCAGTAGGTGAAAGTGCTGCCGGATATTCTGGCGTTCCTTCAGAAGGAGGCGGAGTTCTTGGTTGTGGATTGCCTGTGTGCTCCATCTGGCCTGCGCGACAGCGCCTATCTTTTCTGTTCTGTTTGTTATTTAGGCGCGCGGCTGGCGAATCGCTCAGCCAGAAAGAGCAGATGTGACCGACCAATATGAGCTCACGAGCATTTTCTGTGCAAAGCCCCAACAATTTGCCTGGTTCATCGGAGCAGGAACATCCGCAGTGGCCGGCCTGCCCACAGCTTGGGACATCATCTGGGACTTGAAGCGACGGCAATATTGCCGGGAAGAGAACCAGGAGATATCCCGACAGGATGTTCAACTAAGAGCGATAAGGACACGCATCCAGAGTTATTTGGAATCGAAAGGCTTTCCGCCTGAAGGCGACCCGACAGAATACACGACGTATTTCGAGAATATCTTCGGAGAGGATAAAGAGCGCCAGCGCCAGTATCTGATGGGCATTCTTTCAGAAGACAAGGTTACGCTTTCCGTTGGCAATCGGGTCCTCGGGGCGCTTCTAGCCACAGGGCGCGCCCGAGCCGTCTTTACGACCAACTTCGATAGCGTCGTTGAACGGGCTGTCGCAGAAGTGAGCGGCAAATCCCTCTCGGCCTATCATCTCGAAGGCGCTGCATCGGCAAACAGCGCCGTCAGCAATGAAGAGTTTCCATTTTACTGCAAGCTGCACGGCGACTTCCGCCACGACAGCATCAAGAACCTGCGCAGCGACCTCGCCTCTCAAAATGACGATTTGTCCAAGGCCCTGCTGAATGCGGCAAATCGCTTTGGTCTCATTGTCTCGGGTTACAGTGGGCGCGATGCGAGCGTTATGTCTCTCCTCCATTCCGCATTGGCGACGCCGAATCCATTTCCTCACGGTCTTTATTGGACGGGCATGAAAAACGCGCCTGTACTGCCGGCTGTCGACCGCTTGCTTGAAGAGGCGGCGCGCGTCGGGGTAAAGGCATCGTTCGTCGAAGTCGATACCTTCGATGCATTGATGTTGCGTCTATGGCGCAACATGGATGGCAAAGAGCCGGAGATGAGCGCGAAGGTTCAAAAGACTCATCGCGCGAGCGTCAACATTCCTTTGCCCGCTGCCGGCGGCGGGCAAATCGTAAGAATGAATGCCCTGCCGATCAGCTTGCCGATGGAATGCCAGGCGGTGGAGTTCAAAGGCCTGAAAGAGTGGCAAGACCTGCGTTCCGCGGCGAGCGCGAATGAAGGCAGGCTGATTTTCACCAAATCTGACACGACATTGTGCTGGGGTGAAGAAGCACTTATCCGCAGTCACTTTCCGGATGTCGTGTCCGTGTCCCCTCACGATATTTCGTCCAAGATTGCCGATCTGAGCAATCACCTCTACCTGAAGCAGTTCCTTGAAGAGGCTGTCTGCCGGGCGCTAGCACGCAGAAGGCCGCTGCTAACCCGAACGAACAAATCGGGCTCGAACTTGATAGCAGATGCGCACAGCGCCGATCAATCGGCACTTGCTCCGCTGCAAAGTGTCGTTGGAAGGACGACCGGGCAGATTGCTGGGCTGTTCACGCTTGTTGACGAGGAGAATTCGGAACTGGAAAAGGTCTTCTGGGCGGAATCCGTTCGTGTTTCGATTCAGACAATAGATGGGAGAAACTGGCTCCTGCTCGACCCGGATATCTGGGTTTGGCCAACCCGAGCCCGCCCGCTAGCCGCAGGCTTTCTCGACAAGCGGCGTGGGGACCGATACAACAAACTCTACAATGACATCCTCGATGGCTGGCTTTCGGTGCTTCTTGGCGACCATGATCGTAAGGCAGCTTTCACCGTCGCCGCTTATGAAGGTGGCACGACCCTCGAAACGCCGGTCTTCATACTTCAGCCGCGAACAGCATACACGCGCAGGCTGGCATCATGACGGCAAATAGCAGTGAGCTCCCAGGATACACGACGATTCCTGAACCGGACCTTATGTTCGCGCAGGGCGGGCTCGACAAACACCCGCTGCGGGGACTGATTGACCACGGGCCATACGGCTTGAAATACGGCACCCCAACGTCGGTCCGCTTCGCCTTGCTCGCGCCGGGCGGGAAGGTGGGCCAGTTGCGCGGGCTTGTAGCAGAGCTGGGTAATGGCGCGAAGACACGCGAGGTGCCCGCATATTACCCCGACTATCCCGGATTTGAGAAAGTCTTCCGGGTTCCGATTGCGCCTGTGGATGACGATCTAGTCTTCGCATTCTCGGATGAGCTCGACGCTCACGCTCAAAGGCAGGACAAGCGTGCTCTTGCGCGCAGCCTCTTCCAATGCATCGCGCAGCTTCGTCCCGTCCGCTCGCGCTTTGACGTTGCGCTGATCTACCTTCCGCCGTCCTGGGCTGCATGCTTCGAGGATGAGGGTTTTGATTTCCATGACTATCTGAAGGCGTTTTGCGCGCCCTCTAGCATCCCGGTTCAGATTCTGCGGCAGGCAAGTTTTGACCGCACCTGCCGGTCAAACGTGATGTGGGGTCTAAGCGTCGCCATCTACTCCAAGGCAGGTGGGGTACCATGGAAACTCACGGGGTTGAACCCGGATGAGGCATTCATTGGCATTAGTTACGCCCTTAAGCGGCTCGCTTCCGGCACGGAATATAGCACCTGCTGCAGTCAAGTGTTTGACCCCGATGGCACAGGGTTCCAGTTTGTCGCCTACGATGCTCGCGAGTTTACGCAGGACAGAAGCAAGAATCCATATCTGTCCTACTACGAGATGCAGTCAGTGCTCTCGCGAAGCCTTGAAATCTATCAGCGCGGCTATTTTGGCAGGTTGCCGAAGAAGATCACCATTCACAAAAACACGGAGTTTAAGGAAGAGGAGATTCTCGGGGCCCTCGACAGCTTTCGCGACGGCACCGAGGTTGAGCTTGTCCAGATCGTCAAGGGCGTAAGTTGGAAGGGCATCAGATTTAACACTGCTAGGCCCCCACTGCCGTTCGGATACCCGGTCAGCCGAGGAACGTACATTCCCGTCGAGAAAGACGAGGCTCTTCTATGGACGCAGGGCAGCGTGCGCGGCGTGAACCTTAAAAATTCCGCGTACGACATTTACAAGGAGGGTGCGCTGAAGCCCACCCCGTCCCCTGTCCTTGTCCGCAGATTTGCTGGCAGTGGAGGATGGCACGATACGTGTGCCGGTATCATTGGCCTTACAAAGATGGACTGGAACAACAACACGCTTTACAAAAAGCTCCCGGTCACCCTCGTGTACTCGAAGACCTTCGCGGACATCATCCAACAGAACCCGCAAATCGTAGATAACGTGTACGATTTCCGCAGCTTCATGTAGCCGTGCTAACGCTTCGACATCCGATTAAAAGCATTCCAAAAGAACCCGTTCCAAATGGCCAGACAACAAGGAATTCCAATATTTGTGCCGGTGAGTGGCGGACCGAGCAAACGGGTTCACCCGCTAGGCCTGGGAAGCGGCCAAGACGCCGTAATCGAGGCAGAAATTCAGGCCCTGATACACTCGCATCCTGACGTTCTTCCAATCGCAGAAATTGACCCAGTGTTTGTCGGAGCGATTCCGATCTGCAGAGAGCTAGTAACCTCGGCTGGACCGATCGACAATATGCTGATGACTGCCTCGGGGCTGCCCGTCATCGTGGAATGCAAACTTTGGCGCAATCCAGAGGGCAGGCGTGAGGTGGTTGGCCAAATCCTCGACTACGCGAAAGAAATAACGCGCTGGTCATCGTCCGATCTGCAGCGAGAGGTTAGGCGGAACCTAAAGCGAGATGGCAACCCCCTTTTAGACCTGCTGAGGCAGGCCAAAAGCGACATCGACGAAATCGAATTCAACGATGCTCTCACAAAAAATCTCAGACTGGGGCGGTTCCTACTTCTGATCGTTGGAGACGGGATAAGAGAGGGCGTGGAGGCGATCACAGAATATCTGCTAGCTCATGCCGGGCTTCATTTCTCGATGGGCTTGGTCGAACTTCCAATCTATGTTTTGCCCGACGGTAGCAGGCTGGTAGTTCCTCGCATCCTGGCTCGCACCGAAGTGATAACTCGCGAGGTCTTGGCAATCCCAGAAGGCTATCATGTCGCTGAATCATCCGGCGGATCGTCCGATGAAGAGGTCGACGCCGCCGTTTCCATACTCGGTGATGCCCGCCAACGTTTTTGGGCTGAATTCCTCTCTGATTTTCATTTGGATGATCCGGAGCAGTCAATTCCTAAGCCCGGTCGTGCTGGGCATCTTTCGTTTATGTTCCCCGCCCCGAACGGAAGCAGCTGGCTGACCGCCTACCGCGATGCTCATAAAAACGAAGTGGGAGTATTCCTGTCGTCATCGCGAAACAGCGCCGGTGAATATGCAATGAAAGTCGTGACAGATCAGTGGGACGAAATAAAACCGGAATTGGGGAAAACTGCGCGTATCGTTGAAAGGGACGGACGACCAACGATCCGCGATTCTCTTACGCCCGGCTCTCTCGATCAACCAGATGTGCGCAAGAGAGCGTTTGAGTGGTTGGCAGACCGTGTAAACACGTTCGTGAATGTGTTGCGACCGAGGATTAGATCGGCGGTTCTAGATTTTCGAACAAAGGAACAGTAGCCACAGGTAGCAAATCGTCAGCCACCTGGATCGGCGATGTCAGGGGTGATGGGCACGAACTCGCTTCATCAGGGGCAAAGGTCTTTACCTTCGCGCAACGACGTATGGCTGGGAGATGCTGCTATGGGCAAGGTGAAAGAGCTCTACTTAGAGGCGATTCAGGAGGAAATGGAAGCAGCAGGTATCAGCGATTACGATGAGTACCAGTACCTCCACTTCCTCAAGTCATACGTGCCCCACGAACCATATGCGAGATACAACAATTCAATTGAGAGGCTGGACGAGATAGCGGAAAACTCGCGCCACCTAGCCGACTATCCGATGTTTCACCGGATGATGTTGGTACAGCACGTCGCCATCCTAGAAGCTTACCTGGCCGACCGCCTGATCACGCTTGTTACCAGCAAGCCACATCTGCCGCAGGCACTGGTACTCAACCACCCTACGCTCAAAACTCAAAAGTACCCGCTGGAAGCCTTCGTAGGAAATCCGAATCTGGTGGCAGATAAGATCACAACCCATCTGAAAAGCGTTCTTTATCACGAACTCGAACTGGTCGCCGACCTCTACAAGGCGGCGCTGGGGTTCGACATGCTCGCTGATCAGTCGTCGAGCGCAATCCTGAAACAGTGCATGATCGACCGGCACCACTGCGTCCATCGAGACGGTAAGGATAACTTGGGCCGCATCCTTTCGGAGATAAACTCCGAGTACATTGTCCGGATGCGGGACAGTTCGGTGGAACTGGTGAGCCATATTGAAGAGCAGTGCGACCCGTGGACGGGGCCGCCCATCTGACGACCGTGACTCCGTTAAAGCCAGGTGGATTGCTGTTCACGCCTTGAGCTGCCGGAGAGACCATGAAACAATCTGTGACGCACGATCACTGCCCTGACAGGTCGACGCAAGCTCCGGATGCAAGTATGCGTTCATGGAACTAGGGAAGTCATGATGAGCGTCGTCTACACGATCGGATACGAGGGCACAGACATTGACCGTTTCGTCTCAACCCTCAAGGCCGTCGGCGTGAAGTGTGTTGCGGACGTTCGCGCAGTTGCCCTGTCTCGCAAAAAGGGTTTTTCCAAGAAGGCTCTCTCGTCCCGCCTAGAAGAAGCGGGCATCGAATACATGCACTTCATCGATCTCGGCGATCCAAAGCCGGGGAGGGACGCAGCTCGCGCAGGACTCTTCAATAAATTCCGTGCTATCTATTCGGCACACCTTGATACCGACGACGCACAGTCGTCCCTCAAGGAGCTGGTGGACGTGGCGGGGGAAAAGCCGACGTGCCTACTGTGCTTCGAACGCGATCCGGTGACCTGCCACAGGTCAATCGTCGTGGAGGCAATGACGGTGTCGGACGATTTCAAGGTCATGAATCTCTACGGAGACGACCCTGAACGCTATGTCCGTAACGCCTCAAGCGTGCCGCGTCACAATCCTCGTAAAGGCGCTGCCGCAGCCCAGCAAACGCTACGGTGAGACTGTCTGCTGCGCCGGGGTAACTTCCGACGGACACTGGAAACGTCTCTATCCCATTCGGTTTCGACATCTCGCCGGAAACAGCAGCTTCAAACGCTGGGATCAAGTCGAATTCCGGCACTCCACGCCTAGTCAAGACAAGCGCGAGGAGAGCTGCCACGTCCACGAAGATTCCATCAAGGTCGTTGGCAGCCTTCCAGAAAAGGAGCGGTCGCGGACGTTCGACCCTCTGATACTTCCGTCCGTCGCTGAGGCCGCGCGCCGAGGCCGCTCTCTCGCGCTGATTAGGCCAATCCGGCCGCGGTTCTTCTGGAAGCGAAAATCCGCTGCCGAACTCGCCGAAGAGCGCGAGGCATACGCCAAGGCTGCCCGGCAGGGCTCACTTCTCGACAAGGAGCTGGAGACGCTTGAGCCGTCCCCCTTCGAATTTAAGTTCAAGTTCAGGGACCAAGAGGCGGAACACACCTACGCAAACGGCGACTGGGAGGCCCATGCGATGTTCTACAACGGCCGTCGGAAAAAGTCGGAGGCGGAAGTACTCCAATGGATGGATGAAACGTTCAACGTCAAATATCCCGCCAAAGGCATGGCATTCGCCGTGGGAAACCAAGCCAAACGGCCACAGGTATGGCAGCTGCTGGGCGTGATCCGGCTCGACGAACTCACTGAATTCGAGAAGGCTCAGCAGCGGCTGTTCTAAAATCCACCTGGACGCACATTCAAGAGGGACAACGTGAGCAAGATCAAATGGGCGACGATCATTCCCGTGGGGGTGTTCTGTCTCGCGCTGTGGCTCCTGCAGTCGGCGCTTGCCACCCTTTACGCCGCGTTCGAGCCGACATGCTTAGGAAGCTGCGGGAACAAGATCGCAGCCGCTTACCAGATGCTCTCGCTGTCGACGGTGGTCACCTCAGTGGCGGTGGCGTGGGCATCATATCGCTACAACACCGCCCTCTACAAAGGTGATAAGCGTGGCTGATCCGAACGTCTGGGTGACGCTTCTTACGGTTGGAGCCACCGCGTTTGGTACGCTTGCCGTGACTTATTTCGGCAGCTGGCTTGCGCTCGGGAGAGAGACAAAACTCAAGAAGGAGGACCGCGACAGGCATGCCGCATACCTTGCCGTTCGTATCGTCGCGGTGTTGGATCCTTTCGTGTATGCATGCTGCGACGTCGTCGCCGACAAGGGTTCGTCGGACGCAGAGGGCTACCGCCACTCCGACGTGAACGCGCCAGAACTGGCATTCCCTGCTGACGTTAACTGGAAAAGCATCGACAGTGGCCTGATGTACCGCATCCTGACGTTACCTAATGAAATCGCGTCAGCACGGCAGTCGATGGGTTTCGTCGGGCAGCACATCGCGTGCCCTCCCGACTACGAGGAATGGTACGAGGAACGCGCCTTCCAATTCGGAACGCTCGGCATCGCTGCCCTCGACCTTGCGACGGAACTCCGGGGCAAGTTCGGCATACCGATGCGCGACTACAGCCGATACGATCCGAGGCCTGTCCTCGAACGAGCCTTCGCCGAGCGTGAAAAGATGCTGAAGCAAAGCGCAGCCAACACCAAGAGGATTATCGCGGCGGCCCGGAAAAAGAAGGCCAAAGGTTCGGCCTGATGGACAACCGAGCGCGCATCGCCAACTTTATCATGCGTTTCCCGGGAAGGGACGACGATCAGATCTCGACGGCCCTCAAGATCACTCCGCGCCAAACTGTGAATCAGATTTGCCGCGAGTTGGCTAACGCAGGGGTGGTGGAGAGACGTCCGAATGCGAGCGGCAAACTAGCAAACTATCCCTCGGGAATTCAGGGCGATCCACTTCCTTCAGGGCAAGCCAAGGAGCAAATGCAGTCCAACGGCGCTGTTGACGCCACCGCGGAGTGGTTTTGGGAAGGCAATGTCGCCAATGCTGTTGCGAGTTATCTGCTCCAGCAAGGCTGGTCGATCATCTCCCTAGCTGACACCGGCAAAAAAGAGCGAGGTTTGGACATTCATGCCGTCCGTCTCAAAAGAGAGATCATGATTGAGGTCAAGGGTTACCCTTCTCGTGGCTACCGCGATCCGAATCGGAGCAGCGAAACGAAGCCGACGAATCCTTCGCTGCAGGCACAGCATTGGTTTGCTCATGCCCTGTTGAAGGCGCTGCGGATGCAGTCGGCTCATCCGACAGCACAGGTTGCAATCGCGCTGCCCGACTTCCCGCGATATCGGTCTCTGTTCAACGAAACAGCCTCAGCTCTTCAGCGGCTAGGAGTCGCCACGTTCTTCGTTGCTGGGCTTAGTGGAGCCTGTAGGTCTCTAACCCTTTCGGGCGAGATCATTGCTCAGCCGCGCTACGTTCGCGAAGCCCATTATAGCCCGCAATCGAGATGCGCAAGTCCGACGCGGTCCAGAGACGTCCAGCAGAAAATGTGGGGTAAAGCGTGGGGTAACATCCCTAACCGTTGATATTGTCGAGCGCTTTCAATATGTTATCGAAGCAGCTGGCGGAGAGAGCGGGATTCGAACCACCGACCTCTGCCTTCGGAGCAATTTAGAGTTCGGATCATCTGAAATCGCGATTGATTGCGATGCTTCAGGAGAGCCTTCTCTGTCTGACGAGCCATTCTTTGGAGCAGAGGCGACCTCTTCGAACGGCCGCTTCCAGGCTGCTCACTCAATGCATCGAACGGCTGAGAGGAGGCACTAAGCGGACTGTCGATTCAGCAAACTTCTCGGACGCCTTTTGGGATCGCCGTAGGAGTTTATAAAATAATTGTTAGCCGCCTGCTGCTTCCCTCATTCTTGCTAAATATTCCAGGCAAATCTCTTCGGCGCATTTGTGGAGTTCTGCCGTGCGCCCACCTAGCCAGACGAGAGCCTCATCACTGATAGCGTAGTATTTAGAGTAGCGGGCCTTCACATATGCCTCGTTTAAAGTGTTGAACCAAGCGCGATGACGCTGCTGTTCTCGGGGCCACACCTCTGCTAACCGTCGATCCTGATCCTCGGCGAGTCCTCTGAGAAAACTCAGTTTGTGGGAAGGTGGGCTGTAGTTAGTGAGTACCAGGAGCAATGTTGCGTAGGCATGCTCTATCGCCTGGTGCAGCTCGAACGCAGAATGGTTGTAATCGCCCTCGGTCAGATAGAACTGAGCCCCCTTAGCAAACACTTTGGCCCCAGCAAAGCGGGATTCAAAATGTTCTTTGGCCGTCTCATACACCGCTTCCGGCGTAAGCGGCTTGGGTTCGGCCAGTGGCTCTTCATCGAGTTCGTAGAGGACAATGCCATCGCGGCGAATGTCGGTGAAAAAGTACTGCCCCTGGCGCAACGCCGTGTTCACGAAGCGGCGGCTGTGCACGATGAAGCTGGTCGGTGTCTTGATGGCGCGGTCGCGTTCCAGCCGATCCTTGGCCTTGTACCAGTAGGCGAAGTCGGACAGCTTGTTGTTGTTGACGACCACCAACAGATCGAAATCACTGCGATATCCCTTCATCGTCAGCGGCTCGTCCACCCAGTCGCCGCGGGCATAGGAGCCGAACAGGATAATCTTCAGGATACGGCCGCTCTTCTTCCAGTCCGCGCTGCTTTCGGCCAGCGCGTCCTCGAACTCGGCATGCAGGATTTCGACCACGCGGGCCAGCTCTTCCTGCTTGTGCTCCGGTAAATGATTGATGCTGGTCTTCATCCTGGCCGGTTCGAGGGTTGTGAACTTGGGGGCTAGAAGCGTGCTTGAAGCAGGCTTCAACATAGGGAGGAGGCTGTCGGGGCGCCGGCTGGGTCAGATTCTAGCATGAGTAGATTCGCTCCACAAATTCATATGGTCGCGCAGAAAAGCCGGCGCAAGACACTTCGCTGGCAGAGGCTGACGTGATCCGAGCATTCACCGCGGCTTTGTTGTCATCCCTGACCCGATCTGCCATTCTTGATTGCGTCGCGACGGAACCGATCCGCGCAACCGACCTGGAACGCAGCCAAAACTCTGAGCTGCCCGTATGAAGCCATTGATCGCGATCTGCTCGCAGGATGCGGATTTCTATCTGCTCCTCAGCCACATCCTGGAGGTCGACGGTTTTGCCTGCACCTTGGCCTCCTCCATCGAGGACGTGCTGTCCCTTGCCTCCGAAAGGCCGCTCCAGGCGGTGTTGCTGGATTGTCGGGTCGGCAATCATCTGGCGGCACAGAGTGCCCGGATCAAGCAGCACGCTCCCGCGGGCGCCCTCTCCTGTGTGGCGTTGGTCCACGCCAGCGCGGAGGCGCAGCACATCCAGCTCTTGCAGTCCGGCGTCGACGAGTGCTTTATCCGGCCCTTCGCGCCGGCCAAGCTGCTCCAGTACCTGCGCTCGCGCCTCGCCATCGGCCAGGGGCTGGGATCAGCGCCCGAGGGCGCCAAACCGCTCATATACTGCGATGTTGAAATGCGGCTCGACACGCATCGCGTTCGCTGCGCCGGCAAGGCGATCGCGCTCGGACCGATCGAGTTCAAGTTGCTGCGCCACATGCTGGAGAACCCGGAGAAGGTGCTCAGCCGCGACGAGCTGATTGGCGTTGCCTGGGCCAGCAGCCGCGGCGTTAGCGCGCGCACGGTCGATGTCCACATCAGTCAGCTGCGAAAGCTGCTCAGCCAGTGCTCGCGCGCCGCCGCGATCCGTACCGTCAGGCTCGCCGGATACGCGCTGGCGCGCACGCCATCCTGATCATCCCTCCAGTTCCGTTCCAAGTGTCGCCGGTGACGACCGCTCCCTCATGCAGATCTTTTGGGATTGACGCCTTTGCACCTATGTATAACGTCAGCCAATAATAGATTAAAGCGGGCGCGATGTATATAGCACAAAAGATTGTTATGTTTACCCTTGCGCCATGCACCCCCCTCCTGACAGCATACGCTTTGAATTACATCAGTATCAACTAATACGTTGTTTCGCGAGGGAATGTTCATGCCAGCGAGGGCGGGATGTGGCGTGGCCATCGGCCACCATGGCGAGCTGGTCCAAGGCCTGTTCGAAGACGACGGCGCCCGCCTGCGGCGCGCGCTGGTCTCCCTGCCCTGCCGTCAGCTGAAATCCAGGGCCCGCTTCAACACAAGCGACAGCGATCACGTCGATGTCCTGCCGGGCTCATGCGAGAAGGCAAGGCGCGCCGCCGAATTGACGATCGCACGGTTCGCTCGCCCCGGAACTGGCGGCGAGCTCGTCATAGACAGCAACATCCCCGTCGGCCGCGGCATGGGATCGTCAACGGCTGACGTCCTGGCGAGCATCCAGGCGGTGCTGGATTGCATGCAGATCGAGGCGGCGTCGGACGAAGTCATGCGCATCGCAGTCAGCGCGGAAACGGCCTGCGACTCCACCCTGTTCAAACGGCTGGCCGTGCTGTTTGCGCATCGTGAAGGAATCGTCATGGAAGCGTTCCGCCGGCCGCTGCCGCCCATCGATCTGATCAGCATCGATACGACGCCGGAGGTGACGGTCGATACGCTCGCCTACGAGCCGGCGCGCTATGATGCCCTGGAGATCGAGACCTTTCGGCCGCTGCGCAGCCTGCTGCGGTCGGCCATCAGGCACGCTGACGCGCGCATGCTTGGCAGGGTTGCGACCGCAAGCACGCGGATCAACGAGCGCTTCTTGCCAAAGCCAGGGCTGGACGAGATCGAAACCATAGGCGGCCGGTTCAATGCCATAGGCGTCCAGGTCGCCCATAGCGGCACTGTCGTCGGGTTGATGTTCGATGCACTCGATCCGAACGCGCCCATGAACATCGACGGCGCGACAGATGCGTTACGATCCTCCGGTTTCGAACCGGCAATCTTCCGCCACTGATGCCCGGGCGTGAAGGAGCAAATTGATGTCGATCCATACGCTGATGCGCAAACTGGAGGATTTCGAGGGGCCGCGCCTCGTTCCGATTAGCGCAAATCTCTTTGGCGCGAGTTTCTTTCTCATGAAGCTGCTGCCAGCCCGGTTCATGCTCGAACGGGCCGTGGATCAGGGGCTTTTGAGACCGGGAGCGACAATCTGCGAATCTTCGTCGGGAACCTTTGGCCTGGCCCTGGCCATGCTGGCGGTTCAGCAGGGCTACCGGCTGATCCTGGTCAGCGACTGGGCGCTCGATCGCCATCTCCATCAACGTCTCGTCGAACTGGGCGCCGAGGTGACGATTGTGGATAGTCCGGCGCCCTGCGGCGGGCTGCAGCAGTCGCGGCTCGATCGCCTGCATGTGTATCTGCGCGACATTAGGGGCAGCTATTGGCCTTCGCAGTACTACAATCGCGACAACTCCCTCTCCTACGGCAAGGTTGCCGAACAGTTGATAGACCGGGTCGGAAAGCTGGACTGTCTGGTTGGTCCGGTCGGATCGGGTGGTTCCATGAGTGGGACATCCCGCTACCTGAGGACGCTGTTTCCCGACCTGCACGCCATCGGCGTCGACACGCCGGGCAGCGTGCTGTTCGGCCAGCCCAGTGGCAAGCTCAATCTCAGTGGCCTTGGCGGCAACATCCTTCCCGGCAATGTCGATCACAGCCAGTTTGACGAGGTGCACTGGCTCACCCCGGCAGAGGTCTTTCACGCGACCCATCAGCTGCATCGTGAACATGGGCTTTTCATGGGGCCGACCAGCGGCGCGGCCTACAGGGTCGCCGAGTGGTGGTCGCGCAACAACCCCGACAAGATGGTGGTGGTGATGTTCCCCGACGAGGGACACCGGTATGTCGAAACCGTCTACGACCAGCAATGGCTGGAGACCATTGCCGGTTGGCCGGGCCTATCCCCAGCCAGTCCCGTCACGGTGGGTGCACCAACCGAGCTGATGTCGGCATGGTCGCGCTTTGCGTGGAGACGCAGGACGCTGGACGAGGTACTTGCCCAGTCCCCGCGACCGGCACGACTAGCGGGAGCCTAGCGCACACTTTGTAAACGGTCTCGCAAGCCCGCAGATCGATCGGGCAAGTGGCTAGTTCAGGCGCGTGACGGGCGTGTGCACGCAACCGTTAGTGAACATGGGCGGCGGACCGTTCAGGCGATCAAGGAGCTGCGCCATGAAATTTCCTAGTCAGGCACCAAAATCTCTTTATCCCAGGGTGCTGTGCCGGACCCAGTCCACCCTGCCGATCTACGCCATGCTTCTCGCCATGCAGTGCGCACGCAGCATGTACATTGTCCTGGTCTCCTGGCTCGCGCTGCAGATCACCGGCGAAATCGCTTCGGTCGGGAGGGTCTTGATCTGCTGGCAATTGCTGGCTTTCACGGTGGGACCGTTGCTCGGGCCGCTGATCGACCGCTCGCGCCGGCGCAGAGTGTTCGTGATTGGCGAGACTGTCCATGGCGCCGGTGTGGGCCTGCTAGCCTTGGTCACCTGGACCTATTCTCCTCAACACACGCCGATCTCCCTCCTTTACGCCACCGCCTGCTTCATCTCTGTCGGTTCACTGCTCTCCTATCCCAGCAGCCAGGGGCTGATACAGCTGGCCGGCGCACGGGCGCTGATGCGCGTCGTGTCCACCGGCATTTTCTCCAGCCAGATCGGCAACATTGTCGGCGCGGCAATTGCTGGGCTCTGCCTCGGGCTTGTCGGCGTGACCGGCGGCCTGACCGTTTGCGCGGCCTCGTCCATTCTGGCTGCCGTGTTCGCCAGCCTTCTCGATGACAAGGATGCCACTGGCACGATGCATCCCGGTCTGCACGCGCCGGACTTGATCGCAGGTCTTCGCGAGACCGTGGCAAGTCCTCGTCTGAGATTGGCGGGCGTTGCCCTGTTGCTGGTCTACGCATCGGCGCATGCCTCTAACGCGCTTCTGGCCGGCTTCGCACGCTATGAGCTGAAGCTTCCCTCCAGCCACTATGGATGGCTTGCCGCTATGTATTCAGGCGGTGGTTTGATCGGAAGCCTAAGCCTCGCCTGGCTTTCCGGCATGGCGAGGGAAAGGCTCCTCATTGGTACGGGAACCCTACTGCTCGCCGGCGCCACCGCTGTCTTCTCGACCTCCCGAACCCTGGCCGCGGCTGTGCTTTGGCAGGGTCTCATCGGCCTGTCCTTCATGATGGTTCGTGCCGGCAGCGACGTGACGATACTCAAGGCCACGCCAAGCGGGATGGTTGGCCGCGTCCGCAGCAATATCGACGCCGCGATCGGACTTGTGGCAGTCCTAATTTATCTTCTGCCCAGTCTTATGCCGAGTGTTCCTGCTCGCCACATCTTCCTCGGTCTTGCCGGCCTGTTTGCCTGCGCCAGCTGCGGGATTGTTTGGATGCAATGGCGCCAATCTCGAGCTGAGCACGCGCTCAGTCATGCTGTGGATGCAGCCCACCCCTCCGCTGGCCCGGCTATCTGAAAAAAAGAAGCCTATGCCGACACAATCGAAATCCGCCGAGGCAGCATTTGCGAACTCGCCGCCGATCAGGTCCCGCCTGAGCGGCGTCAGCCTGCGCCGCGTAGGGGTCTGCGATCGGGTCGCCATCAAGAAGCTGGTACTCGACCCCGAACAGGAACAGTTCGCTGGATCGGTAGACGTCGTTTTCGACCAGCTGCAAAACAGCCGCCATCCAGAGCTCGAACACCCCTTTGCAATTGTCGCCTCCGGGAAGACGGTCGGCTTCTTCATCCTGCGCGAGAAGCAGGCATTGCCGCCGTGGGCGCCGGCAGATGCAGTCACCTTGCACAGTTTCCGCATCTGCCGCGCTTTGCAGGGCAAGGGCTATGGCCGGGCCGGCGTGGATCTCGCGACCTCCTGGCTGCGGCGGCAGCGCCCCGACGTGAGACAGCTGATGCTTGCGGTCAACGGCCGCAACGCGGCGGCGAAGTCGGTGTATCTCAAAGCGGATTTCAGCGACACCGGAGAGATCTTCCATGGCCCGATCGGCGATCAAAACATCCTCACCGCGCACATCCGGCGCGACCTCGGCTGAGGCAATTTTGCAAAGCGCGGTCTTTTCATTCCAATCGCTAAGGTATACTAGGTATATCAAATCGGGAGGGACGCGATGCAGTTTGTGACGCAACAATTGGCCGAATTTGCCTGCAACGCCGGCTACCAGAATCTCCCGGATTCGGTGGTTGAGAAGACCGAGCGTGCCATTCTCGACACGATCGCAGCACTTGTCGGCGGCGTGCCGACCGAAAATGCGCGGCTCTCTCGCGCCGCCGCGCGGACCTGCCTCGGGCCGGGTTCAGCCCATGCCTGGTTCGCCGAGGCCGGGTTGCATCCGCTGGCCGCCCTGTTTGCCAATTGCGCGGCGGCAAGTTCCCTCGACATCGATGACGGCCATTGCCTTGCAGCGGGTCATCCCGGCGCGGCCATTGTTCCTGCCGTGCTGATGGAGGCAGCGCGCCTCCGCAGCGATGGCCATGATGTGCTCACTGCTACGGCCCTCGGCTATGATGTTGCCTTGCGTATCGCCGCCGCCCGGTGCTTCACCGACACCATGAGCTTTGCCAGTGGTCAATGGACCGGCTTTGGCGTCGCGGCCGCAATCGGCTGGCTTCGCAGGATGCAAGCCGACCAGATTGCACACGCAATCGCCATTGCAGGTGCCGAAGCGCCGCAAAACCTGCCGCAGGGAGATTGCCAGGCGAGTTCAGTCAAGGGCAGCAGCCCCTGGTCGACCGTCACAGCCCTGTTCGCCGTCGAACGGGCCGGAGTCGGTATGAGCGGATCGGTCGACATGCTGGACCGTCCCCATGCCTATAACGTCGGCGCCATCACCGCCGACCTTGGCAGTCGCTGGTTGATCGCCGAGACCTATCTCAAACCCTATGCCGCCTGCCGCTACACGCATCCGGTTATCGATGCGGTGCTCACACTGGTTGGAGATCGTAGCCATGGCGAGCCGATCGAGCGCCTTGTCGTCGAAATTTTTCCCGAAGCGCGAAAGCTGCCCAACGAAATCGCGCCGAATTCGCTGGAAGGCGGACAGTTTTCCGTGCCCTTTGCCGCGGCACTTGCCGCATTGCGAGGCGCCGAGGCTTTCCGCCCCTTGCGGCCCTGCTCGCTTCGCGACCCCGACGTGGTGGCACTCGCGGCGAAAGTCGAACTCCGCTATCCCGACGAACTGTCCGCTATCTTCCCGCAGCGTACCCCGGCGCGGGTTACGATGGTTATTGACGGGCGCGAACGTGTCGCAGATGTGCTGCGGCCCTTGGGCGATGCCGGCAATCCCATGGACCGATCAGCCGTGGAGCAGAAGCTGTACGACCTCGGCCGCGACACGCTTTCGCAGGCTAGGCTCGGACAAGTCATCCAGTCCATAACGTTGCTTAAGGAGCGAGAGGTTGCTCCCCTGCTCACATGCCTTAGAGCTGAACCGGTTGCCCACGCTCACGCGTCTTGAACCGGGTGCATCTGCATCGAACTGTTGGAGCAATCTGCGACTGTCGGGTGGATGACCACGCGCGGCCGCAGGGTGTCGCCGCTGACGGATACCGCGGTATTGCCGCTGAACGTTGAGCAGCCCGCCGGGCTATGCGTTTGCCTTGCGCTTCGCTCTCACCGCTTTTGCTGGAGGAGCCGCCTTGCGGCCGAGCCCGCTCGCTTTCGCCAAGGCTGACCGTTGCGCGGCATAGCTTGGCGCCACCATCGGATAATCTCTGGCCAAGCCCCATTTCGCCCTGTATGCGTCCGGCGTCAGGCCAAGCAAGCCCAAGTGACGCTTCATCGACTTGAACTTTCGACCGTTTTCCAAACTAATGATGTAGTCAGGGAACACAGACTTCCTTGGATTTACGGCGGGGACGGGTTCGGGTTCAGGTGCGACCGCCGGCTGCTTGAGCTTCGACAACGCCGCATGCACGCTGGTGATCAGATCGGGCAGGCCCGTTGTCGGCAGCGGATTGTTTTGAACGTAAGCGGCCACCACGTCGGCAGTCAAACTGATGAGTTCGCCGCTGTCGATCTTGTCCAATTGTGACTCCTGTATTGCCTGTATTGCCCCTCGATCCCCTTCCTATTGCGGAAATCTTGGGCTTGCAACACCGAGCTTCAGATAGGCAAGTGGATCATCAACGACATGCGTCGGCAACCTGGCTCCCGATGCTAAGTTTGGCAATCAACGATCCAAAACTGCCAGTCGCATATGGACTGCGTTGGGGGTGGCGGTCCCGCGTCATGGCCGACCGGGTTGTACCCGTGGGCGATGCCAGCGCCTGCCATTTGCAAAGCTGTCGACGCCTCGCAAGACCGATGGACCAAAGCCCGGACCGTTACTCTATCGGGGTAATCGGATGTGAGTAGGCCTGGTATTCGGAAACGCCGCTCGAGGTGCCGACCAACACGACCACAGCATCCGGGCCAGCCGCGCCTTCGCAGACGAGCTTGCGCAGGCCGGTCAAAGCCGCCGCGCTCGACAGTTCCAGATAAATGCCGCAGCGCGCCAGCCGCTTTTGATCGGCGCAGGTCATTTCGTCTTCAACCACGACCGCCGACCCTCCGCCAGAGGCAATCGCCTCGAGGGCCTGATAGGTCACCGTCGAACCGCCAATTGACGTCAAGGCCGAATGGCCTTCGAAATGGCCGCGATAATCAGCCCCTGCAAGCACCCGTGAAATGCGTCCGAAGGGCTCGACCGCATGGATGCGGGGCCGTTTGTCGATGAACCCTGCCGTCTCCAGATCGCGATAGCCGCGCGCGATGCCCCAAAGCAGATCCGCTCTTGATGTCGGAACGACGATATCGGTGCATGCCTCGGGCCCAAGCTGGAGAAAGAGCTCGAACGCAAGCGCCCTGTAGCCATCCACACCGAACGGATTGCTTCCCACTGCCGGAAGGATGAAGTTGGTGGCCGGGTACCATTCGCCGGCGTGGATCTTCTCGGCGAGCACCTGCCAGCGGCGTTGCGGCGTGGGCGCAGCCAGCAAGGTCGCCCCATGCATCTCGATCGCTCGTCGCCAGTTCGGGTTCATGTCGGGCGTGGTGACGATCACGCAATTCAGCCCGGCGTGAGCCGCGTAGGCGGCCAGAGAGACGCCGGCATTGCCGCTGGAGGCCGCGGCAACCGTCGAAGCGCCGATCTGCAAGGCACGCTGCACGACAAATCTGCTCATGCGGTCCTTGTGCGACCCCGTCGGATTGGCGCCCTCGTTCTTGAGATGGAGCGCGCGCACGCCGAGCTCTTCGGCAAGCCCATCCAGCCGAACTAAAGGTGTGTTGCCCTCCCCCAGTGTTGGGCAGGCCGGGTAGATCTGCCAGTCGGCGACGCGCTCGAGCGAATTGGGAAACGCCTCATACTCGGTCGCCAGGCTCGTCGGCATATTGCGGCTGAAGCAGCTCGGGCATCCTTCAAAGTAGTCCGCGACGGGAAAAACGCACCGGCAACGAATACAGCGCAGGCCGCTCACGCGCGGATTGAGCCTGCGGCCTGAACTAGGCATGCGATGCCCGATCTGGCCCGATATCGATATCTTCCATTACCTTGAACAGGCAATCGCCACGCTCGGTGAGCGACGGTGCCCTGCGACACGCGACCAGCCCTGACGTTGCGAAGAACAGGGTTTCCGGCTCGCGCGTCGGCAGATCCGGAAAGTGGATGTGCCCGGCGATCTGGCCGCCAACCACCTCATCACCAATGTCGGCGGCCGGTTCGAAAATGCCCCGGCTGTGGGCATAGACGAACGCGTCATGGCCCTTGACCGTCATGAACCGCGTCGGCGAAGCCGGTTGTGTCGCGAGATCGCGCAGAATGCCCTGGTCCTTCAGGATGCGCTTCAATCCAGCTTCGGCGAGCGCCAATCCTTCTTTGCGCAAGGTCGCACCACCGCCAAGCTCCGTCGTTAGCACAAGCGCGCCCTGTTGCTGCGCAGCCGCTGCCAGGGTGGTCAGTCCGCCACCGCCAGTCCCATCACTGACAAAGCTGATCGGGGCGCCGAACAGGCGCAGCAGGCGCAGCAGCTTTTCATGCTCCTCGACGGTCCGACCTGGCCGCACCAGCGCGCTCACCGCATAGTCGAGGGAACGTCCCCCGGAGTGAAGATCAACCACAATGTCGGCCATCGGGATCAGCACCTGGCAGACGTAGTGGGCGATCATCTGCGTCGGCGAGCCGGCGGCATCTCCTGGAAACGACCGATTGAGATTGCCCTCATCGAGGGGCGAAACGCGGCGGCCAGCAGCCACGGCCGGAGAGTTGAGGCCCGGTAGGATGATAAGGCGCCCAGAAACCTGGTCGTGCCGGATCTCCCGTGCCAGTTTGCAAAGCGCGATCTGGCCCTCGTACTCGTCTCCATGATTGCCGGCTATGAGCAGCGCCGTCGGGCCGCTGCCGTTCTTGATGCAGGCCAGCGGGATGGGCACCCAGCCATAGGCGGACAGGTCGGTCGAATGCGGTAGCCGCAGACAGTCCGACTGCTTGCCGTCGGCATCATAGTCGATCGGGGTCCAGATGCGCGTCTGACCGGTCATGTTCCACCCACTCCATTTCAGCGAAGCATTGTGTCCAGGAAGCGCCGCGTCCGCTCCTGCCTTGGCGCGGAGAAGAAGGTGGCCGGTGATGCGGTCTCGATGACGCGCCCCTGGTCCATGAACACCACGTGATCGGCGACCTCACGTGCAAAGCCCATTTCGTGCGTCACGCAAAGCATCGTGATGCCATCACTGGCGAGCTCGACCATGACATCGAGCACTTCCTTGACCATCTCGGGATCGAGCGACGATGTCGGCTCGTCAAACAGCATGATCTTGGGATGCATGCTCAGGGCACGGGCTATCGCGACGCGCTGCTGCTGGCCGCCTGACAGCTGGGCGGGATATTTGTGCGCCTGGTCGGCTACCCCGACCCGTTCGAGATAATGAAGCGCCATCCCTGCCGCCTCGGTCTTCGATTTGCCAAGCACGCGCCTCAAAGCCAAGGTGCAGTTGGCCATGACAGTCAGATGCGGAAACAGATTGAACTGTTGAAACACCATCCCGATTCCGCGCCGCATTCGCTGCAACCGCTTGGGCTCCCGGCTCAGTTCGTCGCCATCGACACGAACGACGCCTTGCTGGAACGTTTCCAACCCGTTCAGGCATCTGACGAAAGTCGACTTTCCCGATCCGGACGGGCCGCAGATCACGATCCGGGCGCCCTGCGCCACCGCAAGATCAATGTCTTTCAAAGCGTGGAAGCCGCCGAACCATTTGTTGAGCCCAACCGTTTCCAGGGCTGGCGCTTGCCCGGCAGGCGCGGTGCCGGCTTGTCCGACCTCTATGGCTGCACAACCAGCTTGGCGCATGGTGCGTGGCGCCTCATTCATCGTTTTGCTGGCTCCAGCAGCTTGCGTTCAACCAACGTCACCAGCCGCGCGATCGTCAGCGCCAGGAGAAGAAAGACGAGGCCGACGACGGTCAGGGGTTCGGCGTAACGGTAGGTGTCGGAGGCGATATCGAACGCCTTGCCCAGCATTTCCGGGACGGCGATCACGGCCAGGTAGGGCGTTGCCTTCAGGATCGAGACGAAATAGTTCCCGACCGGGGCAGCGACGTTGCGCAGCATCTGGGGAGCCAGGATGAACAACACGACGTCGGTCCGCCGCAATCCCAAGGCTTTGGCGGCTTCAGCCTGGCCTTGGGGGATGGCGTCGATGCCAGCCTTGAAGACCTCGGCGAGATAGCCGCTGAAATAGATGCTCAAGCCCAATATGCCGACAAGCAGCGCGGGCAACGTGACACCGTAATGCGGCAGGACGAAGTAAAGAAAATAGAGCCACGCCAGCACCGGCGTGGAGCGAATGAAGTCAATCACGAAGCGCATCAGATAGCCGGGCGCGGATGCCGCTCGCCGTGTGATCTCAAAGCAAAAGCCCAGGACCGAGGCGCCGGCGCAACCGGCCAACGCAATGCCGATCGTGGTTCCCATCACGCTCAGGATCGTGGGAACGGTCGAGACGGCGAATTCGAGGTTAAAGTTCATTTGTCAACCTCGCGCCGACGCCTGTCCGATGCTCGACCCAGCGGCCAAACAATGCGACAGGATAGCAGACCACGAAATAGGCGAGCAGAAGCGATGTGTAGACGCCGACGGGATTGTATTCGAGCTCGGCGATCTCCTTTGCCCGAAAGGTCATGTCCGTCAGGGTGACAAGCGAAACCAGGGCCGTTCCCTTAATCAGCTGGATGAACTGGTTTATGAAGGTCGGCGCCATCCTGGTCAGGGCCTGAGGCAACTCGATCAGCGCCAGCACATGTCGTCGCGGCAGGCCCAGCGCAGCAGCAGCTTCGATCTGTCCTCGATCGAGCGACTGGAGGCCCGCTCTGACGGCCTGGCTCCCATATCCTCCCGCATTCAGCCCCAGCACCATCGCGCTGACGACAGTCGCTGACAGCTGAATGCCGATGATCGGCAGCACGTAGTAGAAGACGAAGAGCAGTATGATCACCGCCGAACTGCGCCAGAACTCGATGACCGCGCTGACGGCGACCCGGGCCAGGCCTCTTGTCAAGTACTGCGCCACGCCGAAGATCAAGGCGAATGGCACGGCAAACAGTAAACCCAATGCAGTGACCGTTGCCGTAGTGTGGAACCCTGCGAAAATTCCCACGAATATCTCAACAATGCTCACGCCTGAACATCCTCGCTCTTGGCCGACCCGCATCCTGAGAGCCTGATTGCCGCGCCCTGCGGCCTGGCTGTCGCCGCTGATCCAGCCGCCAGCCTGTCCATCGCGGCTCCATTCCGACGCCGCTCAGTCCTGCCCGGCGCAGATCTGCTCGCTGGTCAGATCCGGCGCGGCTTCCTGATCACTGAAGCCGTTCTTGGCCATGATGCTTGCCAACCTGCCGTCGCTTTTCAGTAGCTTCAGACGGGAATTGTACATGTCGCGAAGATCGCCATCCTCCTTGCGAAAGGCAATCGCTGAATAACCGTAGCGTTCCTTCCCCCGGTCTTGCAGGCCCTCGAAAGGCAATGCGCGTTCGATACCCTGGACATTGTTGTCGGACAGGATGCGCGCAACCGTCGGCGCCGAAAACGCGGCGACATCGATCCTGCCGGTGAGCAAGGCCGAAACATTCGACTGGATGTCCGGGAACAGCAGCATGTTGATATCGGCAACGCCGGCGGCGGCGGCGTTCTTGGCCGTCGCGCTGCCCCGCCCCACGCCAAATTTTATCTCGGGGTTCGCCGCGATCTGCGCGTAACTGTGAACATTCTTCGGGTTGCCCTTGGCGACCAGGGCAGCGTCGGCAAGCTTCAGGTCGGGGTCGCTGAAGGCGACGAGTTCACACCGCTCTGGGGTAATGTAAAGGCCGGCTGCAATGGCATCGAAGCGCTGCGCCATCAGCCCAGGTATCAAGGCACCGAACTCGGTGACCACCAGTTCCACCTGGTTGACACCGAGGTCCTTGAAAGCCGCCTTGATCAGGTCCGGATGAAAGCCCTCGGGCTCACCGTCCACGCCGCGAAAACCCCAGGGCGCGCCATTGGATATGCCAATGGCGATCTTGCCTTGTCGCAACACCCGCTGCCCAGTCGTTTCGGCTCGCAACGAGGCTGCGCTGATAAACAGGATGGCAAAAGCGGTCGCCGCGGCGGCCATTGTCTTGAGCAGTCCAACCTTGCTGGCCATGCGATAGTCCTCGTTGATGACGAGGTGATAGACCAGGTATACCAGGTATGTCAAGATTTTATGAAGGGAATGTTTGAGCCCTGTTAAACGATCATGAACGAACGAAGGAGGGATGGACATTCTTCAGCCGGTGCGGTAGGTATTCCTGGTATACTTTGCGGGGTGAGGAATGGCTGGACAGATCGGGACTGCTTTACATGAGACCGTGCGGCAGGAGATCACGCGTCGTGTGCGCAGTGCGGAGTACGGCATTGGTCAATCCTTGCCCTCCGCCGCCAGCCTGGCGGAGGATTTTGGCGTCAGCAAAATCACGGTCAAGCGGGCGCTGCGCGATCTGCAGTCCGCCGGGATCCTGAGATCGGTGCGTGGGCTGGGAACCTTTGTCAGAGAGCAACGAAGGTTCATTCGCGATCTCGATTTTTCTCTTACCTCCTATGACGACGCGTTACGGCTTGGCCTGAAGCCCTCCATTCACCTCATCTCGTTCACGCGGGAAAAAATACACGATCCAGCCTTCGACGTGCTCAAACCGCCAACAGGGCTGATGTTGTGCGTGCGCAAGGTGATCTTTGCCGACGATACGCCCATCATGTACGACACATCCTATCTGCCTCACGCGGTGAGCGATCAGGTGCTCGAGGAGTTTAGAGAGAAATTCATCAGCGACGTATTGCGCGATCACGGAACCCAATTCACCAAGACCAAACTGCTGATCGATGCCGCACTGGCCTCGGAGGACGCGCAGCAGACCTTCTCCATTCCGAACGGATACCCAACGCTGCGTCGCCTGTATCGACTGAGCACGAGCGAGGAATCCTTCTCAGTGTTCGGAGTAACCGAATCTCCTTTCGACCGGCTGGCCTGCGTTGTGGAACTCGATGCCGCTCAAAAGGCCCCCAGGCGGGGAAAATAGCACCGGGCCGGGGCGACTGGCGCCAAAACAGTGTTGGAAATCCAGGAGCGGACAATCATGCTTCCAGTCTCACCATCACCCGATGTGCCTGTGACCGAGCTGGCCAGGCGGCTGGCTGCGGTGCGACGTGAGATGGCACACGATGATATTGACGTCCTGGTGCTCACCGATCAAAAAAATGTCGAGTATTTTACCGACTACAGAACATTGTGCTGGGGCTATCACTCGCGCCCCTTGTTCCTGGTGATCGACCAGGACGAGATTCTCGTCATCGCCAACAAGATCGAATCCAGAAACCTCGAAGCGCGACAACGACCTTTTTCGATTGTCTACTACTCAGGATATCTTGCGGAAGGCGCACGCACCATCGTCGACGAAGTTCGCGCTCGTGATCCGGCCTGCATGCGACGAGCCGCAATCGACTACGGACAGGATATGGCTGGTCGCGGCTCGCTGGAGGTCGTCGATGGTTTGCGGGCGCAAGGGGATAGTTTGGAGAGCGCAACCGATTTGCTGTGGCGAACACGCATGATCAAATCGGCATTCGAAGCAGGTCTCAAGCGCGTCTCCTTCGAGATCGTCAATGCAGCGTTCGACGGCGCCGTTTCGCAGGCGCGTCTTGGCATTACCGAGATCGAGCTTTGTCGGGAGATCCAGGCGCGCATCATCATGAATGGCGCCGAGCGGGCCGATCCAATCGCCATGACGTTCTGCAGGGGTGAGTTCAATTACGGCCGCCCACCCGGCCTCGAGGCGTTGAAGGCCGGCCAATATGTCTGGACGGATTTTCGTTCCACCTATGGCGGCTATCCCGCGGATAGAAATCGCATCGCCCGCGGTGGTCCGCCTGAAGGGTGGGAGATCGACGCCTATGAAAGCACTCGCGCACTGACATGCGCCCTCGCCAATGGCGTTCGGCCCGGAATGACGTGCGGCGACGTTTTCCGTGCCTTTGAACAACTGTGGAGCGACGCCGGCCTGCCGCCGGCCTATGGGCTTGTTTCCCGCATCGGACACGGAGGAGGCCTGGACGTGACCGAGCCTCCATCCCTCTCCAAGGGCAGTCCAGAAATCATAAGATCAGGCATGATCCTGCACCTGGAACCCAAGCTGGAGATCGACGGCGCCGTCTTTCAGTTCGAGGAGGTCATCTTTGTTCGCGACGAGGGCATCGAGTTCTTGAGCGATCTCTCTCCAGAGCAGTTGCCCGTCATCAACTGAGTCGATCTGAGTGGGCCAGCAGGTGCTGCCAGATCAAGGAGGCTGCCGAATGCTCCCGCACCCAGGCAACTGGCCGAATGAAGCAGTGCGCGCGAGACGACCGGCTGTACCGCCTGCCGAAACGTGAGCGAGGCCATGAAGCCATTGATCGTCATATGCTCCGATGACGCCGAATTCTATCTGGTCCTCAGTCACATTCTTGTCGTGGATGGCTTCACCAGTGCGCTAGCCAGCGACATCGGTGAAGTCCTGGACTTGGCTGCCGCAATGCCGATTGGTGCAGTGGTGCTGGACTGCGGGCCTGACAACCAGATGGCCAGCGGCTGCGGCCGGCTCAGACAGGATGCCCGCACCAGCACCCTGCCCCTGGTCGCGCTGATCGCGCCTGGTGCAGAGACCCAACACATCGCATTGCTGAAGGCCGGTATAGACGAAGGTTTCGTCAGGCCTCTGGCGCCAGGCAAGCTGCTGGATTTCCTGAATTCCAGGCTTGGATTCGAGCGACACAACGGATCGCGGCCGGAAAGCAGTCTGTCGCTAAATCATGGCGACATCGAAATGCAGATCGATACGCATCACGTGCGTTGCAACGGCAGGGAAATCCAACTCGGGCCGATTGAGTTCAACATGCTGCGTCATATGCTCGAAAACCCGGGGAAAGTGCTGAGCCGCGAAGAGCTGATCGAGGCCGCTTGGCCCGGCAATGTCTATGTCGGCCCGCGCACGGTCGACGTTCATATCAGCCGGCTAAGAAGATCGATCAAACAGTCTCCACACCATGATGTTATACGCACCGTGAGGCTGGGCGGGTATGCGTTGGAAGCACCGGAGGTCTAGAAAGTACCAACACGAAGGCGGACCAACCCGTCCGGTTCGCTCGAATGGCCAGTGCGCGGGCGTCCCCTGAAACCCACTTGGGAGGCCCAAGCGCGGACCAAGAGGGAGCCGTGCAAGTCTACCTTGCCGCAGTGGCCGGACAAATGCTGTCGGACAATGCTTGCACCGCCCGGTGCTGCGTCAAAAGAACCTCCAGAACAGAAACCCCCACCGTGCGAGCTCACCTGGCACACGTCGAATGGTCCTTGGTAGGACAGCGCAGGACCGATAAAGCCGGGGTGGCGTTAACCACTTGCCCACCCAAGCTCGAACCGATGGCACCTGTCTCCCGTTGTGGAACCATGAAAGGTCAGGTCAAGGCCAGGTTCCACTGTCGTCTCGAGCCATCGGGTACATGGATGGTGTGGGATGATCTCAACAACGCGCCTGCGAGATTGGGAGGCTGTTCCCTTATTGGCCGTACTCGGCAGCGCGCCAAAGTGGCCTGCGAACTGCTGACGCGCATTTATGATAAGCGGTTGGGGGCTCGCTCGCTCGGGGGCCGCACGAAGGCATCGGTCGGGCCGGCAGACCGTGTCGGCGAGCTCATCATGTCCATTCGTAAGGCTCGCGATTTGGAAAAACGGTCTCCTTAGTCCCTATTCCAAGGATGGGGTAGACTTAATAGTAGCACCCAGGGTGATCTGTCGTGCGTCCGTCAGTAGGGCAGTGATGCTAGCTGAACTGCATCGACTATATGGGATCCCTGCTATAGTCCCATATGGCCGTTCGAATGGCGATTATCCTGGTGGTCCTTTTCGCCTTCGCCTACGGATTCGCAAAACTTGTGGAGCGTTATGGCGGCGACGGCGATGAGCCCTCTCCATGTGCACAATTGTCAAACCTTGGTTGCCCAGATACCAAGGCCCCTCCTCCTGCGCCTTCGCGAGACAGTCCTTCTCGCGAGCGATAGCCGAGCTTTTCGTCAGTTGAATGGAGTTCCGGCCGGCGGGTTCGCGCACCCCCGCCAATAGGCCAGTCGAGCACCGAGTCTGACACTTAGCTGACGGCGCGCAGGCGCCGAGATTGAACAAAGCGCTTTAGTCCCTCCGAATCCAACGCATGGCCGAAGGCATAGCCTTGCAGTATGTCGCATCCCAGACCTTCGAGTATCCGTGCGTGCTCCATCGTCTCGACACCTTCTGCAATAATCTCGATACCCAAGGACTTGCCGATTTCAATGATCGACGAAACGATCTGCCTTCGTTGCGGCGATTTGACAATTGGGATGATCAGCTGCCGATCTATCTTCAATCGGCGGGGCTGCAGCTTGAGCAGGCTCACTATAGAGGCATAGCCCGTACCGAAATCATCTATCTCTATATCAATGCCGAGTTCCTTTATTTGATTGACGTTCCAAGCAATCAAATCGTCGCTCCCATCGAGGAAAATAGACTCGACGAGCTCGAACGAAACCGTTCCCCTCTTGATGTTCAGCGCTCTTAAGCTCTTTATGAGTTCTTCGTCTTGAAGACGTCGTGCGGAAACGTTGACCGATACGCGCGGTATATGGAGGTTCGCAGTCGACCACTCTGCAAAATCGGAAAGTGACTGATTGAGTATCGCTCGATCGATCATAGCGACAACATTTAACTCGTCAGCAATCCTTAGGAAGACGTCCGGCGCTAAAATACCCTGCTGTGGGTGTTTCCATCGCGCAAGCGCCTCGACGCCGACAATCTCGAGGGTTTTTGCGCTAAACTGGGGCTGGTAGAAAGCTACGAACTCGTTGCGCTCAAGGCCGCCGAGAATTTCGTCGGCAATCCGCTTTGTGTCGACCACTTCGCTTTGCATTGCCTCGGTGAAGAATTCGTATCGATTGCGCCCACGCGTCTTTGCCTGGTAAAGCGCAATGTCAGCATTCACCAACAGGTGCCTGGCTTCGATGTCATTTTCGTTGTCGACCGCAATCCCCACGCTAGCGCCAAAGCGGCAGCGGTGGCCGTGGTAATAGACAGGTTCGCTCATCTGGCTGATGATGTTGTCAGCCAGCAGAGCCAATTTCTTGATATCCTGCACGGTGCACAGGACCACGAATTCGTCGCCGCCGATTCGAGCGACAAATCCTCCCTCTTCCACCGTGGATCGCAGCACTGTAGACGCGTGAACCAGCATCGCGTCGCCCGCCGCGTGGCCAAGCGTATCGTTGATGTGCTTGAAGCGGTCGAGGTCGATGTGAAGCAGGCCCACATGCGCACGATCGCGCCTGGCGTTTGTTGTGTACTCTTTCAGCACTTGGTCGAGGTAACGACGGTTGGCCAAACCGGTCAGCGAATCATGGAGCGCGATATGCTCTATGCGCGCCTTGGTCGCCTCAAGTTCTGCATTTTTCGACTCAGACAGCTGTCGTGCGCGAACCAGATCGCTGTTTAAGAGGACGTCGGCCGTCACGTCCCATTCCGCGCCAATCATCTTGGGCGTCTCGTTTGGCGCCTCGTAGGTGGTGGCCCTGGACCGGACATAACGAATTTCACCATCCGGACGAATAATCCGGTACTCCGACGAGTATGTTCCGCGGCTGGCCACGGCACTGTCGAAATCTGCGTTGGCGCGGGCCAGATCCAGGGGGTGAATCGCGCCCGCCCAATCCGAATAGCCGCGAGGACCGCCATCGCTGGGTTTGCCGTATATTTCGTTGACACGATCGTCCCATGACAGGTCGTTGGTCGCGAGATCGTGTTCCCAAACGCCGATCGCTGACGCCTCCAAGGCAAGTTCCAGTCGTCTCGACAAGCGATGCAGTTCGGCGTAATTGCGCTGCCTCTCGCCGATCAGCCGACCCGCTACCAGGAATGGGATCACGACCAAAGCCCCGGCCGCGGCCATAATGGCGCGCAAGACCCAGGCGTTGCTGGGCGTCGAGGGCCAGCCGTTCTTGGGGATGGCTGCGATCTGCCACGAACCGGACGGTAGCAGAACTTCGGCCGTCACTGGATTGTCTTTGCGGACGTCCTCGGAGCCGAAGAATTGAACTCCGCCTGGGCCAAGCGCATCTTTACCGATGAGCGCGATATCGATTCCCAAATTGTCGTCGAGCAGGCCGCTCGCCTTATACAGACGCTGCACGTCGACGACGGCAGATATGATGCCCCAAAACCTTTCACTGTTGCCCGCACTCGCCACGAATACAGGAAAACGGCCGATGAAGCCTTGGCCTCCCTGCTTCAGGTCGACGGGACCGGCAAGAATCAACTTGCGCTCGTCGCGCGCCCTGAGCGCGGCCTTGCGCTGCCGATCATCCTTGCGGTAATCGAGCCCCATCGCTTTCTCGTTGCCTTTCAGCGGGTACATCAAGGAGACGACCAGATCGGGCGCGCCGGCAATATTGTTCAATTGCGAATTTTCGCCGAACAGGTTACTGGCGAGGGACGCAAAGCGCTGTTGTCCCATATAGGGTTCAGTTACGATCGTCGCGACCAGTCCATGCACAAGTTGAAGGTTTCCGTTGATGTTTCCTTCCAGCTTGGCGCGGATCAGATTGACCTTGGCCAGCACGTCCGCGCGGGCCACTTGGTCCGAGACGATCTTGTTTTGATGGTCCGCATACGCCGCGCTGAAGGCAATGACCAAAACTGCCACGGCGGCCGGAACATTCACCGAAGAAAAAACGGCATCCTTCATCCCGGCCAACCTAGCGCCGAAAAGAGCCACTGGCGTGAAATTCCCTATGTTGCTCAGGCTTTCATGTCGACCCGTGCAGGGACATTAGCTTTCATTAATTAATTTTGAACTTCACAGTCCTGAAAACTTTGCACTTCCCATGCTGATCTCATTGCGGGCTGGCACGACAATTTCACGCTCCTTACGCCCCTGATATCGAAGGAGATTCGTCGACCAGCGTCGCCACCTTTGTTGGCGTGACCGCAATGAACGAGAAAAATCGCCGCACAAAGGGTAAGCCGCAGCTAAACAAGGCTGCTGCCGAGCCATTGGAGACCGCGCCACACGACGCTGCCCCATACACGAGATGAGCAGACGGCGATGCTCAACGTGGGCCCTTCGCCCTGTCGAGGCGGATGGACATGCAAAGCTCCGACGAGCCGGTGCTCGGAAGAGGCGCTACGCTTAGCCAGCAAACGTCCCTGCAAGGACCGTGAGCTCGGCACGGATCATGAGCACAGGTGACGACAGGCGGTTAAGTCGGACCGGTGCCGTCACATCGCTTTAGGCGCAGCAAGATATGGGATCGTGCCGACACTGCGCTTGGTCGCGCCGATGGAATAGGCCATCGGGATCTTTGGAAAGTTCTCTGGCAAGCCATACATATCCTTGCCAGCCCTTACGGCAAATGAAAAGTGCTGCCACGAGACCGTGTCATGCTCATTCAGAAAATCGAGTGTGAGCCCAGCTGAAATCAGGGCGTTCACCACGTCACTAATCGGATGGATCCACTCGTAGTATCTGGGGTGCTTCAAGCGTCGGTCGTCGCCGGTATAGGTAAGTTCTTCGTTCCAGGCGAGCGGCTGAGCTATTGGGGTTCGCCAGTCGTGCTTCAATTCCAGCGCCGCGGCCTTGCGATCACACTGGAACATTAAGGGATGACCCTCAGCCATATAGAGCCGGCCGCCGGGTCGCAGGAGATCGGCAATTACTCGCGCCCATCGACCGACGTCGTCCAGCCAGTTTACCGAACCCCAGGTGACGTAAGCGACGTCAAAGGTCCGGCCAAGCGCTTCGACCGCCTCGAACAGTGGCGCTTCCACGAAGCGCACATCCGCGCCCGCCTTGGCAGCGAAATCCCGCGCGGCCGCGATGGCTGTCGGTGAAAAGTCGAGGCCGGTCACGCTGCGCGCGCCAAGATTTTTCAAGCTGATCGTGTCGAGCCCAATGTGACACTGCAGATGGATGATATCCTTGCCGGCAATATTGCCAACCTCGCGCGTTTCCAGCTCATAGAGATTGGATCCGCCTGCCAGCACATTCTCGATCTGGTAGCTGCCGGTCTTGTCCGTCGAATGCAGTTCGGCCCGATCATCCCAATTGAGGCGGTTCGCACCCAGAAACGATTCCACGCCCCCTCCGATCGCCAGCGCTGACCGACGCTTGGTAAACAAGTGTTTAATATCTTTGCAGCGAACGGGTCGCGCGTCAATGTGATGGCCGCGCCAAAGCAAGACCTCGAACGTATCCAGGAGGTTCCGGGTAACATGGATCGCGACACGAACGCCCTGGGACCTCGAGGTCGGACGATTTCGGCGCTTGAGCACTGAACGGACCCCATTCCCGCCTCGCCGCCTCGCAGGCGCCTCGTCGAATTGGAACAGCCCCAACCCCGCGCGGACCTCTTGGGACGTGGCCTGCATGACGACTTGTGCCCTTCTGGTCCCCTTTCGCAGAACGTCAAGCAAGTATTCCGGAACACGGGCATAGATTGTGCGGCGCTCCCGGGATCGGGGCATGGAAGTCCTGCAAGAGAGCTTCGCGCCGTTGCTTCACTGCCATGTCGCCTAGACCTTCGCGACGGCAGCGCAGCTTCAAGTCTGCCACGCCTGTCTCGTCCTCGTCGAACGCATCGAGATAGGGGAAGGCCACGTTCCCCTCTCGCAGCCATCGAGATGCGCGCAACGTGCCTGGTGCCGAGCGGCTAACCTTCCACGTCCTGCTCGCGGGATCTCGTCACCGACACCGGAGAGCGGCGCCGGGCGCACTAGAGACAATATCTCTCACTTTTTGAGAGGTAATGTCTCGCAAATATAAGATTATATTGGAAGTCGATAGGCACTACCTGTTTGACTGGGTTGGATTGAGCCGCTGAGGAGACCGGCAAATGCCTGGAAAGCCACGATCGAGAGCGCAGTTGGCCACTTTCGCTTCAGCCGACCGCATCGGGGTTAGGATCATCACCCTTGCGGTGGCGGTCGCCGCCTCGGTCGACCCGACCCTGGCCGCGCGCGTCCTCCCTCTAGCACACCACGGGCGTACCGAGCGATGAACGACCGCCTCTCCGCACTCAGACTGTTTGTCCGCGCCGCGCGCGTCGGCAACTTCTCGCGTGCTGGGCGAGAACTCGGCCTGTCGCAGCCGTCGGCATCCCGGCTGATCGCCGCGCTCGAGGAGGAGGTCGGCGCGACACTCTTCAGCCGCACCACGCGAGCGGTGACGCTGACGGACGCCGGCGCGATGTACCTGACGCGCGTTGAGGCGATCCTGGCGGCGCTCGACGAGGCCGATCACGAGGCGCGCGGAACGGGAGAGTTGCGCGGCTCGCTCCGCGTCGGCACGCCGATAAGTCTCGGGCTCAGGGAAATCATCCCACGGCTTCCCGCGTTCATGAAGCAGCACCCGGCGCTGAAGATCGAGCTGCGGGTGACTGACCGCTACCCAGACCTCGTGACCGAGGGCATCGACGTATCGTTCCAGTTCGGCGCCCTGCCCGACTCGAGCGCGACGGCGCGCAAACTCATCCACCAGCCGAGGATACTCACGGCCTCCCCGGACTACCTACGGGAGCGCGGCACGCCCACGATGCCGTCGGACCTCGCGCACCACTCGGTGATCATCAGTCCGGCGCATCCCTCGCCGACTTTCTCCTTCCGCAAGGACGGCCGCGTCACCTCCGTGCGCGTTGACAACCAGCTCTCCATCACCATCAACGAAGGAGCCACCGCAAGCGCCGTCGCCGGGCTGGGGATCGCCACATCAAGCGAAAGCAGCGCGCTGGCGGAGCTCGAGGCAGGGCAGCTCGTACGGGTGCTGCCTGACTGGGATTTCGGCTCGATGGAACTGAATGCGCTCTTCGTCAGCGGAAAGACCATAAAGCCTTCCGCACGGGCATTTACCGACTTCCTTCTCAGGGAGTTCCGTGCTGCCTAGGGCGGCTCCGGCCAGGGCTCGCCCTGACAGCGGCATTCCCCGGAGTTATTGATACAATACCTTTACCCCACCCCCGGCGAAACCTAACGCTGGCAAAACGCAACCCCAAACGTCCGCCGCCGCGCTGGAGGTTCTCCAGGCGTTTCGGTGCCGTGTGCGGGAGTGAAGCGAAATATCCCAAAGTGTAATCGGGCCCGCGCCCGACCTGATGAAGGCTCCCATGACCAAAGTACTCGTGCTCTACTACTCCTCGTATGGACACGTCGAAAAGCGCGCACACGAAATCGCAGCGGGCGCGCGCGAGGCAGGGGCGTCCGCGGACGTGAAGCGGGTGCCTGAACTTCTATCTCCGGAAGCCGCCAAGGCAGCCAACAATGAGCTCGATCAGACCGCCCCGGTCGCCCGCATCGACGACCTCGCCGATTACGACGCCATCGTCGTAGGCACAGGCACACGCTTCGGCAGGATGTCCCAAATGGCAAGCTTCCTCGACCAGGCTGGCGGCCTATGGGCGAAGAGAGCCCTCCATGGCAAGGTAGGCGGCGCCTTCGCCTCGTCGGCGACGCAGCACGGCGGCCAGGAGACGACGCTGTTCACCATCATCACCAATCTCCGCCACTTCGGTATGACGGTGGTCGGGCTGAATTACGGGTTCGCCGGGCAGATGAAAGTTGACGAGATCACCGGCGGCGCACCTTACGGCGCGACGACGATCGCCGGGACGGACGCGCAGCGACAGCCGAGCGAGAACGAGCTTGCCGGCGCCCGATACCAGGGACGCGCCATCGCGGAGACCGCCGCGAAGCTCCACGGCTAAACGACACAAGCAGCAGGCGGCAAGGCGCTGGCCGCGCCGCCCGCGCAACCAAGCGGAACGGTGCTGGGAACGTGGAAGAGAAGGCTCAAGACCAAGACGGCATGGAACAGGCCGAGCACGACCTGCTCGCCGATCTCAGGCGAGCGCGCCGCTCACTTCGCCTCCAGGACATGGATGAGCCCCCGGTGGTTGTGCGCCTGACGTCGGGGCAAAGGATAGCCGATGCGGTCGCCACAGTCATGGGATCGTGGAGTTTCATCATCGTCCAGAGCGCGATCCTGTTCGTCTGGATAACCGCCAATCTGGTCGGCGCGATCAGGGGCTGGGACCCCTATCCGTTCATTCTTCTCAATCTCGCGCTTTCGTTCCAGGCGGCCTACGCCGCGCCGGTCCTCATGATGAGCCAGAACCGGCAGCAGGACATCGATCGCAAGGCTGCGGAGAACGACTACCGGATCAATGTGAAGGCGGAACTCGAGATAGAGTTGCTGCATGAGAAGATCGACCGACTGCGTGAGTGCGAAGTCCTCAATCTAACGGAGGCCGTCAGGATGCTGACCGAGCTGTTGGAGCAGTCGGCGTCGGCTGCACGCGGGTCCGATGCGGAAGGTGGACGGCCATCATAACGCGCGGCTATCGACTTCATGGCGTGACGTCATTTCCCATTCGCGGGGCGGAATTCCATGCTTGGCCGGTACCTTGCTCATCTGGCGCACGACAGCTTAGCGTATTGCGCGGGATGACACTCCCATTCACCAGCCGACGGAGGAACTCCGCTATGGTCACTCGCGGGTTCACAGGCCGCCAATCCGGATCAGAACTATCGGACCGGATCCCCCCGGGACAGCATGTCGTCGACAGCTTCCCGGTGCTTACCGCCGGCCCCACGCCGCGGATCGAGGCCGCGGACTGGACTTTCACGCTGAAGGTCGGTCCTCGTCCGGTCAAAGCGTGGAGCTGGTCGGAGTTCAACGCACTCCCGCGAACCAGGATGACGCGCGATATCCACTGCGTCACCTCGTGGTCGAAGCTCAACACCGCCTGGGAAGGCGTGGCCGTCGACGATATCCTCGCCGACGCCGGCCTTAGCGCGCCCACACCGTTCGCGCTCGCACATTGCTACGACGGATACTCGACCAACGTGCCACTCGCGGATCTCGCGGTGGGGAAGGCGATGGTCGCGCTGAAGTACGAAGGCCAGCCGCTGCCGCGCGACCACGGGGGGCCGGCGCGCCTGCTCGTGCCGCATCTCTACTTCTGGAAGTCGGCGAAGTGGGTGAATGGGCTTCAATTCACGGAGCGCGACGAGGCCGGTTTCTGGGAACTGCGCGGATACCACAAGTACGGCGATCCGTGGCGTGAGCAGCGATACACGAATGACTGAAGCGATTGCCGCAACCGTGCGATGGCAGAGCTGCGCGATTGTCGAGATCACGACGAGAACGCCGGCTATCAAGAGCTTCTTTCTCCGCCTCTCCGAAACGTTCGACTATACGGCTGGACAGCACGTCGACGTGCGGCTGACTGCGCCCAACGGCTACATTGCCATGCGCAGCTACTCGATCGCCTCGGCCCCGAGCGAATCCAAGGTGATCGAGCTGGCGATCGAGCGCCTGGTGGACGGCGAGGTCTCCCCGTTCTTCCACGACGTCGCCCAGATAGGCGACACGATCGAGCTTCGGGGGCCGCTTGGCGGACACTTTCTCTGGCCGGGACCTTCCAACAAACCAGTGCTGTTGATCGGCGCCGGCTCCGGGGTCGCGCCGCTCATGGCCATGATCCGGTATCGGAAGGCCAGCGCCGAACCCGTGCCTGTCGCGCTGGTGCTCTCCTCCAGGACCTGGCGCGACGTGCTGTTCAGGGACGAACTCCTCGAGCTCGAGAGGTCGCTTCCCGATTTCGCGTTCGCCTTGGCGCTGACACGCGAGCCGGCGACGCGCCGCAACGACTTCAGCAGGCGAATCGACGCCAGGATGGTCGCTGACGTCGCGGCACGGCTGCCTGTGTCCCCCGGCTGCGCCTTCGTGTGCGGGTCGAACGCCTTCGTCGACATCGCAGCGAACGCGGCGCTCGCTTTGGGACTGAACGCCAAGGCGATCAAGACCGAACGCTACGGCGCTTGAGAGACGATCCCTCTCGCTTTGAGAGAGTATAGTTTTCGCGAACGCCGGATTATCCACTTAGCCCTAGCCAGTGACGGTCATACCGGTGCAAGGGGACGTGTCGGTGAAGGAAACGGAAGCCACACATGTGCTGTCCAGGGCGCACTCCAGAAGCAGGATACGAACATGTTTTCAGTGATTTTTGAGGTCCTCCCCAATAAGGAGAACTATGACGACTACCTCGACAACGCCAAGATGCTGCGCTCCGAGCTGGAGCAGGAAGCAGGCTTCGTCGACAACATCCGCTACAAGAGCCTGACCCGCGAGGGTTGGATCCTTTCGCTTTCGAACTGGCGGGACGAGAAGTCGCTCGTGCGCTGGCGCACCCGCAGGTGCCATCACGAGGTCCAGCAGAAGGGTCGCGACGAAATCCTCGCAGACTACCACCTACGTGTCGGCCAGATCACCGCCGACGATCGGGTGCCGACCGGGTACACGCTCACCGAGCAACGGCTCGACGAGACCGAAGTCGGCGAGGCAACGGCGGTGACGCTGATCAACGCGACTCGCCCCGCGGAGTGGAAGCAGACTAACAACCCGTACGATTGCGCCGAGCGGCTCGGGCTGAACCCGTGGGCCGCAGACAGCACGTCCTGGGACATCTTCGACGCCGTACTCACGCCCGGCGACCTGATTCTGCTCATATCCTGGAAGGACGCCGCTGCGGCGCAGGCCTACGAGGATGCTTCCTTGCCGAATGACAAGGCGAGAGTCCGCAGGGTGCGGATCGTGCGGGACTATGGGAAATACGACCGTCGCGAGGCGCCTCAGTACTACGCAGACGCCAAGGGCGGCGAGACCCTCCACGCCTGACACCACACCTGTCGGGAAGGGCTGACCCTGCGTTCGCCCAAGCGCGAGCCGTGGAGGGGAGCCCTGTCAAAATCTGAAAGGAAGATACGATGGCGAATTCGAATGACGACGGCGCTTCCCGCCCACAGGCTGTGGTGGCCGGCGACCTTGACAGCGACGGCACGCTCAACGGCCGTGCCGGTGCATCGGAGTTCTCGATCGGCGGCCCCGGCGGCAGGGGCGGCACGGCGGCGGGGGCGAACCCCTACGAATTGCTGAGCGCTTCGCTCGCCGCGTGCACCGCGATGACGATACGGCTGCAGGCGCGAAGGCGGAAAATCCCGCTCTCCCACGTCGAGGTGGCCGTGTCGTACCACCATGGCGGCGATGGCGGGCGCGACTCCTTCGAGCGCTCCATCAGTCTCGAAGGAAACCTTGGCCACGAGGAGCGCGCCCAATTGATGCAGGCCGCGAACATGTGTCCCGTCGGGAGGACGCTCGGCCTCAGCGCCGATATCCGCACGAACGACAACGTCAGCGGCGGGCGGGCAGCAAGCTATGACGACGACTTGAGTGAGCTTCCGATCCCGAACATCGACCCCGACTAGAGTGCCGCCAGGTAGTCCGCGAGCGCCAAGGCGTTGTTGCGCTTGGTGTCGTAGCAGGCCGTAAGCACCCCTCGAGACATTGGATTCCGCAGCCCTCCCCTTCCCAAAGGAAGACACCTCGCGCTAGCCCGCCTTCGCCGGATCGACCTCTGGAAAATCGATCGGAGTCTGCACCGCGTTGTTCATGAAGTTGGTCAACAGGAACTGGGCAGTTAGCGCGATCATCTCGACGATGTTGGCGTCGGTCCATCCAGCGTCCTTGACCGACGCGAACTGGGCATCGGAAACCTTACCGCGCGTCTCGATGAGGGCTTTCGCGAAGGCCACCGCAGCTTGCCGCTTCGGGTCGCTCGACCGGCCTTGCCGATTCAGCGCGATCTCCTCTGGGGGTATCTTCGCCAAGTTCGTCGAGACGTAGCTGTGCGCGGCAAGGCAGTAGTCGCAGCCGTTAGCCTCCGAGATTGCGAGCGCGATCCCCTCCCGGGTCTTCAGGTCGAGGGTCTTGGACACCGGCCCCATCAGACCCGCCCAACCGCCGAGGGCGTTCGGGCTGATGGACATGAGGCGATAATGATTGGGCACGAAGCCAAGCATCTTGTTGATGTTGTCGAGAATTGCCTGGGATCCGGCGGGCGCGTCGTCGCGGCCTGGGATAGCGATGCGGGACATTGTCTTCTCTCCGTCGGACTCCGGCCGGCTCGACCTTCATACGGTCGAGGTAGCCCCTACCGTGCCGGGGCATAATCCGGTAATCGTGAGAAATGGCCTCTCGAAATGTGAGAGAAGATGGACCGTTTTGAAGCGATGTCGATTTTGGTAGCCTCGGCCGAGGCCGGCAGTTTCTCTGCGGCGGGACGGCAGCTGGGCGTCCCCCTACCGACCATCAGCCGCAAGGTCGCTGACCTGGAGGCCCACCTCAACACACAGTTGCTGGTCCGCTCGACACGGAAGCTATCGCTGACCGAGACGGGGCTCGCTTACGTAGCCGCCTGCAAGCGCATCCTGGAGCAGGTCGAGGAGGCGGAGTCGCATGCCGCCGGGGAGTACACCGTCCCGCGCGGCACGCTGACGATGACGGCGCCGATCGTCTTCGGACGCCTCCACGTCGTACCGGTCGTGAACGAGTTCCTCGCGCGCTTCCCGCAGATTAATGTTCACCTGACGCTCTCCGACCACACGATCAACATTGTCGACGAGCACATCGACCTGGCCGTCCGTGTCGGTGCGCTGCCCGACAGCACGCTCGTCGCCACGAAGGTGGGCGAGATCAGGCGCGTGGTGTGCGGCAGCCCCGACTACTTCGCCGCCCACGGCGTCCCGAAAATGCCCGAAGACCTGGCCCACCACATGTGCGTGACGTTCACGGCCCTGGCATCTGGCATGACGTGGATCTTCAACCCGCGCGGCAAAGCGACCAAGGGCGTGCGCCCCTTCTGCCGGCTGAAGATCAACACGGCCGAGGCCGCCATCGACGCGGCGATCGCGGGCGTCGGCGTGACGAACGTGCTCTCCTACCAGGTCGCACGGGTGGTGGCCGCCGGGCAGCTCAGGCTCATCCTGGAGGACTATGAGCCCGACCCGATCCCGGTGCATCTGGTGCATCCGGGACAGGCGATCCTGCCGCTCAAGCTGCGGTGCTTCACGGAGTTCGCCGCGTCTCGGTTGCGCAAATCTCTGGCGGCCGACCTGGCCAAGCTCTCTGCGCCCAAGACCAGCCCCGAAAAGAAGAAATAGCCTTCTCACTCGCGGGCGATCATTCATGCATGACAAGAATAACTCAAACTCGCGCAGCGAGACTAGCGCCGCCGCACTGGATAAGCGATTATCCTGCCGGCAAGCCGGGCCGCGCGCGACGAGCCGAAAATGTTACTCCAAGACGAACTGGACGCTCTGAAAGCCGAGCGTCTCGCCACGACCCCACCGAAAGTGACGCTGGTTCGACAACGGGCGATGGAAGCGCTTGCCGCATCCGGATTGGCCGAGCGAGCTGCGCACGCCGGGGAGCAAGCCCCCGCCTTCCTGCTGCGTGACGGCTACGGCGGGGCGTTCTCGTCGCGCGAGGCGCTGCGTCGCGGCCCGATCGTCCTCGTGTTCTACCGGGGGAGATGGTGCCCCTACTGCAACATCGACCTGCGAGCGATCGAGTCGGTCTCCCACGACATACGCAGCCTCGGCGCGTCGCTGGTCGCCGTCTCGCAGCAGACGCCTGACAACAGCCTGGAGACGCAGAGGCGTAACGGGCTGTCGTTCGCGAGCCTGGCCGACGCGGGAGGCGAGGTCGCGCACGCTTTCGGCCTGCGCTGGAAGGTCTCCGACGAACTGCGTGCCGTCGAGGAGGGTGGCGACATGGATCTCGCGGCCTTCAATGGCGATCGGAGCTGGACGTTGACCATGCCGGCCCGGTACGTCGTGGCGCCCGACGGGACGATCGCATACGCCGACATCAGCGTCGACTACACGCGGCGTGGCGACCCGTCCGAACTGATCCCGGTCCTCGCCCACCTCGCCGCGCACTAGCCCGCCTTCAGAGGCTCCAGAAAGCGTGTCCGTGCGTCCAAACCGGTAGAAGCGGGCCTTTCCAACGTGGTCCTGCAAGTGGCATCCATACGCCATGAGTGCGGCGTGCCTCGTCACGCCGTCGAGTGCAGAGCCTCGTCAGCATAGTCGGCAGCAACTTGACGGAGAACAACCTATGGAGCTTCATCAAGTTCGCTACTTCCTCGCCGTAGCGGCCACGCTCAATTTTACCCGCGCTGCCGAGCAGTGCAATGTCACGCAGCCCGCCCTGACCAAGGGGGTGCAGAAGCTCGAGCGGGAGCTCGGCGGCCAGTTGATCTACCGCGAGCGCCAATTGACGCAGCTCACTGATCTTGGGAAGGAAGTCCTTCCGATGCTGGAGCGCACGCTGGCCTCGGCAGAGGCGGTGCGCCGCAGAGCCCAAGAGTTCCAACGCAAGGAGGTTGCGCCACTGAAGATCGGCCTCGCCCCGTCCATCTCTGCGTCGCTCGTCCTCGATCCGATCGCGGAGATTGCAAAGTTCGTCCCTGGACTTCAAGTCGAACTGCGCGAGGGCGCAGCGGAAAAACTCGTCGACCTCTTGCTTGAGGGGGAGATCAACGCCGCAATGGTCGGGGACGTACAGGACATCCCCGACCGCATCGACGGCTGGTCGCTGTTCGAGGAGCGCTACGTCGCAGTTCTCGCGCCGACACACCAGCTCGCAAACCGTCCGTCGATCGGCATCGACGACCTCCGCGAGACCATCTTGCTGGAACGCACCGGATGCGACGTCGCCCCGAAGATCCAACGGTCGTATTTCCCCGAGGAACCGCCGCATCTCGGCCACTGCAGCGGTCACGACTTGCACCTCCAGCACATGGCCGCGGCTGGCTTTGGCGTGATACTCGCGCCCGAGCACATGCCGCGCCTTCCGGCACTCAAGACCATTCCGCTCGAAGGCGACCCGGTTTCGCGGCAGGTGCGGTTGCTGGCAGTGCAGGGGCGCCGCTACTCGCCGGCGCTGGACGCGTTCGTCAAGGTCGCGCGGCTTCGCGACTGGTCGGTCGAAATCCCCGACCCGGGCAACGACACGCACGCCGCCGGCCAATCGCTTCCAGCCAATCGATCCGCAGCCTGACGACGCCTCACCGATGCCAAACCAGACCGACAAAACACTTGCCCAGATTCGCACAGAGCTGTTGACGACGTTCAGCGCCGCGGATTGGGAGTCATACAACCACCTCGTGGGGTGGCTGCGCGATACAGGCGTGGCATCGCATGCGTTGAAGGTCGGAGACGCCGCGCCGGACTTCCTCCTGCCGGACGCCGACGGCCATCTCCACTCCTCCGAGGAGCTGCGCCGCAACGGACCCCTCGTCCTGAGTTTCTTCCGAGGCGGCTGGTGTCCGTTCTGCACCGCTGAGCTGTGCGCCCTCCAGGCCGCGAGGGACGAGTTCGAGAGCGTCGGCGCGACCCTCGCGGTCGTCACACCCGAGACCAGGGATTTCCCGCGGCAGCTCAAGCAGAGCCTGGGCTTGGACCTGAAGGTACTCGCCGATGTCGACTACGGCGTTGCCATGTCGTATGGCGTACTGTTTCGGATGCCCGACGAGACCAAGGCGCACTATTCCGGGCTAGGCTTCGACCTCGGCGCCCGGCACGGGTCGTCGGTCTGGATGCTGCCCATTCCCGCGACCTACGTGATCGACGCGGCAGGCCTGATCCGCAGCGCGTTCGTCGAGCCCGATTTCACGATACGGGCAGAGCCGGCACAAATCTTGGCCTCGCTGCGCCAGGCCGCCTCCACATCTTAGCTGGAAGGGCCCGCCATCCCAGAACGGCAACGCGCAACGCATGGACCGGCGATACGTCTCAAGCCTGGAAGCCGTCTGGAACATATCCGAGGACGAACGCGATGACCTTCTCGACCGGCATTTCGCAGGGCCGCAAGGAGCTCTCGCCGGACCTCAGCCGGTAAAGGTTGAAGCTGACCACGTCGCCGCCGCCGAGCGCTCGCGCGAACAGGCTGCTCCGCTTTCCGTCGCAAGACCTCCGGACGGTGACGCCGTACCGCAGCCCCTCATACAGGCCTTCACCGTACCCGCACGGAATCGCGGCGAGTGCCGATTCAAAATCTCGTTCTAGCAATGTCTGACCCTCCGGTTCGGGGGCAAGTGCATCCGTTCCCGCCAGATAGAAACACCTCGGGCGGCGATCCGCGTGGCATCGTTTCGATAGCCGCAGGTGATTGGACGCTCACCAGCCCCGTGCCTATCTTTGGCGCACGACTAAAGGGAGTAGCGCGATGCCTACTTACAGGAAAAACTCCGAGGCGGTCTCAAAGTTGACCCCCGAGCAGTACCGCGTAACACAGACTGACGGGACCGAGCGCCCCTTCGCCAACGAATACTGGGACAACAAGGAGCCCGGCCTCTACGTCGACGTGGTATCGGGCGAGCCGCTCTTTGCGTCGACCGACAAGTTTGACAGTGGCACGGGTTGGCCGAGTTTCACCCGGCCTCTTGAAGCCGCGAACGTCGTCGAGAACGTGGACAGCTCGCACGGCATGAGACGGACCGAGGTCCGCTCCAAGCACGGCGACAGCCACTTGGGCCACCTTTTCCCGGACGGGCCGCGCGACAAGGGCGGGTTGAGATACTGCATGAACTCAGCCTCTCTGCGTTTCATCCACCGTGACCAACTGGAGAGCGAAGGTTACGGCGAGTATGCAAAGCTCTTTGCAAAGCAGGAGGTGTGACGATGGCAGCGACTACAGAGCGCGCGATCCTGGCAGGGGGTTGCTTCTGGGGAATGCAGCAGCTGGTGCGGCGCCTTCCCGGCGTCGTGGCGACGCGGGTCGGATACTCCGGCGGCGACGTCAAGAATGCGACCTACCGCAACCACGGCACGCATGCGGAAGCGATCGAGATAACGTTCGATCCGAGCAAGACGAGCTTCCGCGATCTGCTGGAGTTCTTCTTCCAGATCCACGACCCGACGACTCCCAACCGCCAGGGAAACGACCGCGGCGCCAGCTACAGGTCTGCGATCTTCTATGCCAGCGAGGAGCAGCACCGCGTCGCGCAAGACACGATCGCCGACGTCGAAGCCTCGGGGCTGTGGCCCGGCAAGGTGGTGACCGAGCTCTCTCCCGCCGGCGATTTCTGGGAGGCTGAACCCGAGCACCAGGACTATTTGGAGCGCCACCCGAATGGCTATACTTGCCACTTCGTCCGTCCGCAGTGGAAGCTTCCGCACAGAAGCGCCGCCTGAGGGCGGCCTTGGGACGTGTCGGCGGCGGCGGCGGACGCGGCCTACCTCGCTTGCATAAATGAAGATTGCGATGCGTCCTCGCTTGCCGGCGGACGCATCGCTGCGCAATGATCGGCAGACCCACAGGAGAGACGAAATGACCACGGACAAGATCGTTCAGAACATGGAAGTGATCGGTGCGGATGGCGTCCATGTCGGCACCGTCGACGGCGTCGCCAACGGTCGCATCAAGCTCGCGAAGCGCGACAGCGGCGAGGGCCAGCACAAGGGCCACGCGCACTTCATCGCTCTTGGACTGGTCGCCGACGTCGAGGGGCAGAGGGTTCGCCTTTCCGCGAACGCGGCTGTGGCGGTGACATTCGAGGAAGAGCAGTCGGGAAAGCCCGTCTGAAGAAGGACGGTCCGATGACCCTGACCACGCGCAAGGCATAGAACAGTGCGAGCCGGCGACAAGAAGGCAGGCTCGCACCCCGTGCCGCATAAAGGGGCGTGGCCGACATCAAGAGGAAAAGGCCTTGGCGTCGAAGCTGGATCAACTACGCGCAATGACTACGATCGTGGCGGACACCGGCGATCCCGCAGCGCTGGCGCGTTTCAAACCGGTGGACTGCACGACGAATCCCACGCTCATCCTGAAGGCGGTCGACACTCCCGAGTACAGGGATGTCGTAGACGAGGCGTTGGCATGGGGACGCAAACAGAGCGGCGATGATGTACGCGTCGCCGCCGCGACGGCAGACCGGCTCGCAATCTCCCTCGGGGTCGAGCTCTTGCGACTCGTGCCAGGGTATGTTTCCACCGAGGTGGACGCCAACCTGTCCTTCAACATCCGAGCATCGGTCGCGCGAGCGCGGCAGATTATCGACGCCTATAAGCAGCGAGGCATCCCGCCCGAGCGCGTGCTCATCAAACTCGCTTCGACGTGGGAGGGAATACGCGCTGCAGAGATCCTCCAACGCGAGGGCGTGAAGTGCAACATGACGTTGCTGCTGAACAGGGCCCAGGCGGTCGCGAGCGCTGAGGCTGGCGCCTTCCTGATCTCACCCTTTGTAGGCCGCATCTACGACTGGCATAAAAAGTCCACTGGAAAGGAATTCGCCGCCCACGAGGATCCCGGCGTCCGCTCCGTGCGGGACATCTACGGGTACTACAAGTCGAATGGGATACAGACGATCGTCATGGGCGCGTCGTTCCGCAACACCGGCCAGATCGAGGCGCTGGCCGGATGCGATCGGCTTACGATCGCGCCAGCGCTCATGGCCGCCCTTGCCTCCGAGGAGGGCGAGCTCAAACGCGCCTTGGCTCCGGCCGCCGCGGAGCCACGCTCCCTTCGAACGGCCGAAGACGGGATCTGCCATTGGTTCGTGAGCGAAGACGCTGTCGACATAAAGCACCCGGACCCTGCCGACCCGATCGACGAGACAACCTTCCGGTGGATCATGAACGAGGACGCGATGGCGACCGAGAAGCTGGCCGAAGGCATCCGCGTGTTCGCCCACGATCTCCAGACGCTCCGCCACAGGATCGCCGAACGCCTCCAGTGAGTCCCGCGACGTCGCCACGATCGACAGCAAACACAGCCAAGTTTCGTCGCAGAGTTGCAGGCCGGTGGACGGACCGTTCGCGCCGTCCAAACCTCGAAACCTGAGGCACCCTTTCCAGTCGCGTCCAGCACGCCTTGCCACGGTCGCGCGCGAGCGGCGCCTATGCTCTCGCGGAGTGAATGCCGGCGTCAGGCTGCATTGGATTCCTCGATCGCGTCTTCGGTCGGCGTGGCGCTGTGAGACGAGTCGCGCCGCGCCCTGGCACGGTATTCCGACGGGTCGCTGTCGTAGTACCTGCGGAAAGTGCGCGTGAAGCTGCTCCGGCTCTGATAGCCGGCGTTCAAGGCAACCTGGTCGACAGACAGCGCATTGGCGGCGAGCAGGTCTGCTGCGTGGCGCATCCTGACCCGGCGGAGCAACGACATCGGAGACTCTCCGAAGGCGGCGGCAAACCGCGCCATGAAAGCCGAGCGGCTGAGACCGACGGCGTGCGACAGGCTCTGGACGGTGTGCGGCACGGACGGGCGCGAGGCCATTTCGGCGAAAGCCCGTGCGATCGGCGGATCGCTCAAGATCGAAAACCGCTCCACCCACGCGTTCGTCGAGACCAGGCAGCGCCGGAGCAATGCGAGCACAACGAGTTTCAGCAGCGCCGCCGACATCGGCCCTCCACCGACATCCTGGGCTGCGAGCTCGGTCATTGCATAGGCCATCACCCGGTCGAGCTGGTCGTGCACGTCGAACGTCTCGACGATGGGCGTTGCAAGGGAGGCGAACAAGTCGAGTGCTGGACCGTAGTTGGCGCGAAAGGACCCGCACGCAAGCACCAGCGCCGGCTCGCCGTTGCCGACGGTGTGCCGCTGCGACGACCCCGGTGTGAAGCCGCAATTGTTGTAGTTACTGGCGTGCCGCGGTGCGGTCGCGCGCTGCGTCGCGGCGATCGTCATCGATCGCCTCGGCGGAACGATCACCAGCGTGTGCGGCGTCAGGCGTATAGGTGTTTCGTTGTCGAGGAGGATGAATCCGGCGCCTCGAAGACAATAATAGATGGTGGAGGCGTCGGTGCGGGCGAGCGCTAAATGCGTGCCCGCCGCAAGCGTGCACTCCGACAGCCTGACGAATGTGACGTCCAAGGTGGTCATCAATTTGTCCAGGTCTTGTCGCGATATACGCCGGAACGGCTCGCCTGCCACGTCCAGAAGCCTTTATGGTGCTCAGGCCCACATCAGCTCGGCTTTGGGACAGCGGGACGATGCCATCTCACGCAGGCGACCAGCCTACGCGACTGGGTGATGGGGCCTTGCGCACTCCAACCTGATCTGGGCTCTTGATCGGTTCGGTCTTCGTAGCCTTCAACTGAAGACGCTGGACAATCGCCCAGTTGCGGTCGATCGGGTAGTGGTTGCTGCTGAATTTGATAAATTCAGCAGCAACATGAATAAACCGGCTGAGCGTCTCAGCGACCCGGCGAAGCTCTGTGAATTCACCCGAACGCAGGCCGACGCGCGTGAACGGGAGGCGCGCAACATCAGGCACTATGCGCCGACTGGAGCGCCGGTGGTCAATCCGTTCGAGTTGCATGAGTGAATTGAAAGGCGGCTGATTTATAGCCGCCCGAGTTCCCTTAGTTCCCGCAAGGCCGCCGCGTCGCGCGCGGAGACATCGGGAAATTCCGGCTCGGAGCCGACATCGTCGGTATGGCGCCAGGAGCGGGCGCATCTTCGCCCTTTTGCCCTGGCGAAGACGACCGCGACACCCTTGACGTCCTCCAGCGTGAAAGCGCCGGCGGGCGGCTCCTCGGCGCGGATGTCGATGCCGCTGGTGATGCAGATCTCGGCCATATCGACGCCCTCAATCGCGGCGCGCAGCTCGAGATCGGTGATGTTGACCACGGGCGCCGCTTCCAGCGAGGAGCCTATCGTCTTTTTTGCACGCTCGATCTCCAGCGATGCCGTCACAACGCGTCGAACCTGCCGCACTTTCCGCCACTTCTCCGCCAGCTTCTCGTCGCGCCATTTTGCAGGAACGCTCCGGAATTGCTCGAGATGGACGGACGCCGCCTCGGGATGACGCTCCAGCCAGGCTTCCTCCATGGTGAAGGGCAGCATCGGCGCCAGCCATCTCACCAGGCAGTCGAACAGGTGGCGCACCACCTGCACCGAGGCCTTGCGCTTCGCGCTCGACGGCGCATCGCAGTAGAGCGCGTCCTTGCGGATGTCGAAATAGAAGGCCGACAGCTCGACCACCATGAAATCGAGGAGCGCACGGGTGATGCGCTTGAACTCGAACGCATCGTAGCCCTGGCGCACCACCTCATCGAGTTCGGCGAGGCGATGCAGCATCAGCCGTTCCAGCTCCGGCATCCCTTCCAGCGGCACCTCCTCGCCATCGTCATGGGCGAGCGTGCCCAGCATCCAGCGGATGGTGTTGCGCAGCTTGCGGTAGGCGTCGATGTTGGTCTGCAGCACGTTCTTGCCGAGCCGCTGGTCTTCCCAATAGTCGGTCGTCACCACCCACAGGCGCAGGATGTCCGCGCCGGACTGCTTGATCACGTCCTGCGGGACGACGGTGTTGCCGAGCGATTTCGACATCTTGCGACCCTCCTCGTCTATGGTGAAGCCATGGGTGACGACGGTGTCGTAAGGCGCCCTGCCCCTGGTACCGCAGCTTTCCAGCAGCGAGGACTGGAACCAGCCGCGATGCTGGTCGGAGCCTTCGAGATAGACATCGGCCGGCCATTTCAAGTCCGGCCGGTCTTCAAGCGTGAAGGTGTGGGTCGAGCCTGAATCGAACCACACGTCGAGGATGTCCTTGACCATCGCCCAGTTCTCGTTGGCGCGGTTTCCAAGGAAGCGCTCGCGCGCGCCTTCGGCGAACCAGGCGTCGGCTCCTTCCTTCTCGAAGGCCTCGACTATGCGGACGTTGACCACCTCGTCCTTCAGGACATTGCCGTCCTCATCCGCGAAAACGCAGATCGGCACACCCCAGGCGCGCTGGCGCGATAAGACCCAATCCGGGCGCTCCTCTATCATGGCGCGCAGGCGATTGTGTCCCCCGGACGGCACGAAGCGCGTGGCCTCGATCGCGGCGAGCGCGCGCGAACGCAGCGTTGTGCCGTCGCCCAGCTCCTTGTCCATATAGATGAACCATTGCGGCGTGTTGCGAAAGATCACCGGCTTTTTCGAGCGCCAGCTATGCGGATAGGCATGCTTTAGCCGGCCCCGTGCGAAGAGCATGTTGTTCTCGATCAGGGCGTCGATAACCGCCTTGTTGGCATTGCCCTTCTTGCCGTTGTCGTCGATGACGCGCGCAGCGCCGCCCGGTCGATCCGGACCGAAGCCAGGCGCTTCCAACGTGAAGAAGCCGGCATCGTCGACAGTGAAGGGGATGGCGGTGTCGACGCCGCGTGCGCGCAGGTCCGGGGCCGCGTCCATCCAGGCGTCGAAATCCTCGCGGCCATGGCCCGGCGCCGTGTGAACGAACCCGGTGCCCGCATCATCGGTGACATGGTCGCCGGCAAGCATGGGCACCGGAAACTCATAGCCGCCTTCAAGACCCTTGAAGGGATGCGAAAGCGTAAGACTTCCAAGCTCTTGCGCCGATACGCTGCGAAGACGATTCAAGGTGACTTTGGCCTTGGCCGAAGCCTCTTCGGCCAGTGTATCGGCGAAGATCATCTTCTCGCCGAGCTGCGGGCCAAAGTCGTTCTGGGCACCGGTGACCTCGTAAAGGCCGTAGCTGATCTTGGCAGAATAAGAGATTGCGCGGTTGCCAGGCATCGTCCACGGCGTAGTCGTCCAGATGACGACAAAGGCGTCGGCGAGTTGCGCCGTCTCGCCGGCCACCGGAAACTTCACCCAAATCATATCGCTCTCATAGTCCTGATACTCGACCTCGGCCTCGGCCAGTCCGGTGCGCTCGACGACGCTCCACATCACCGGCTTGGAGCCGCGATAGAGCTGGCCCGACATGGCGAATTTCAGGAGCTCACCGGCAATCCTCGCTTCAGCGTGGAAGTTCATTGTCGCGTAAGGATTGTCGAAGTCGCCCTCGATGCCGAGACGCTTGAACTCCTCCGTCTGCACATCGATCCAGTGCTGCGCAAAATCCCGGCATTCCTTGCGGAACTCGTTGACCGGCACCTCATCCTTGTTCTTGCCCTTGGCGCGGTACTGCTCCTCGATCTTCCATTCGATTGGCAGGCCGTGGCAGTCCCAGCCGGGCACGTAATTGGCGTCGCGGCCGCGCATCTGGAAGGAGCGGTTGATGACGTCCTTGAGGATCTTGTTCAGCGCATGGCCGATATGGATGTTGCCGTTGGCATAGGGCGGACCGTCATGCAGCACGTATTTCGGGCGACCGGCGGAGGCCTCGCGCAGCTTGCGGTAGAGATCCATCTCCTGCCAGCGCTTGACCAGCACCGGTTCCTTCTCGGGCAAACCGGCACGCATCGGGAAATCCGTCTGCGGCAGGTAAAGCGTCTTGGAGTAGTCGATCTTCTCAGCGGTCTTGGTCATTGTTTCGCCATGTGGTGCCCACCGGATTTTCAGCCGCGGAATCCGCGAAATCTGAACCGACAACGGCCCTCAATTCCAGGGCGACGAGTTCCAGGCCCAAACGGGAGCGCCGCAGGCTGCACGCCGCCGCAGCGGAAAAGGTAAGTCCGCGGATCGCACCGCGAATCCACAATCCGTCGCCGTTCGTCCAGACACAGGGCTCGCCGCGGCTCTATCCGGACAATCCAGCCATGAGCCGGCTTGAAATGTCTTTCCGCGACGGCGTGCTCGCAGTTGCCTGCCAAAAGGTCGAAGACGGCCGCGAAGCGTTGCGAACGCGACCGGGAAAGAGTGATCGCAAAGTGCCCCTTCATGTTCTTTCTACGCCGTCCGGCACCCCGCGCGCGGCGCGCTCCTCTATGGCTGACCGCAGGCTGACGGGACGTCGGCGCGCGCGCTTTTTCCGACGATACTTCGGGCAATCGAATGCATGTCCAAAGGGAATTTCTAATTTCGTCCGCTGCGTTCGATCCTGATCTCGGCAGGAAGCGATCAATGCTTCGGCCGGGGCGGAGGGGCCGCCGCGCATCAATGATCACACGATTATGGCGCGACAAAAAAGTGGACTGCAACTCCGATGACCAATGACCAGAGCGACAAAACCTTCCATCCGAGCCGTCGAGGCTTTCTCGGCGTTGCCGCTGCCACGGGCGCTGCTTCGCTGGCACCGGCTGTCCTGGTAGGAACCACCGCGACGACCGCGGCTCTCGCGGAAGCATCCGAACCGGCCCCCTCCCCCGTGGATGCTTCCGCGAGTACTATCGCCGTCAAGTTGCCGCCGCCCATGTCCAGCTATCTGTCCTTCGGTCCGGACGAAGCCGGCTTCGTCGAGGTCCTGATCAACGTGATGGGTCCTGCGGATGCACTGACACCCGGCGGCGTCGATTGCGGCCTTGCGGCGACCGACAACTGGCAGGTGGTTTCGGCAAGGGGGCGCGCCTTTATACGCGCGGCCCCTGGCGAGAGGGTAAGCCTCAACTGGGCTACCAATTGCCGCTCACACCCGCGGGACTGACCGCCGCGGCCGCGCCACCTCTGAGTGCGATTAAAAGAAAGGACGTTCCCAATGAAAGGCCCAGGAAAGATAGGTGCGTTTGTCGCGGTACTCGTTCTTGCAGGAGCAACCGTGAATCATGGCTACGCGCAGGACGCCGAGCACGGAAAAACCATCTTCAAAGCCTGCGCGGCATGCCATGCGACGGATCATGCCAATCGCGTCGGACCGGGCCTGGGAGGAATCATCGGCAGGAAAGCGGGTGCGGTTCCCGGCTTCCGTTACAGTAACGCGATGAAGACGTTCGGGATGGTCTGGGATGCGAAGATCCTCGATGCGTATCTGGCATCGCCACAGAAGGTAGTTCCCGGAAACAGGATGCCCTACGCAGGGCTGAAGAACGCGACGGATCGGGCGGACCTCGTTGCCTATCTTGCTACGTTGAAGTAACGGCGAGAAGCCCACGATTACATTATCGTGCAGAAGAGCACGCCATCGACGCTAGCGAGCCGATCGCGGAATCTGGTCCTCAGTACTTTGCCGAAGATTTGAGGCAGCGGACCAAGTTCGGCACATCATCCGCAGTAGACGACCGATCGTGCCGGTGGAATAGACGGCAGCGCCCGTATTACGCGGCCAAGGGGCTCGCGATCCGGGCCCGTTGCCGGTCCGCCCAGGCGGAGACGGCGTCAGGTGCGATTCCGAACGCGGTAAGCAGCGCTTGAGCCGCTTCAAGGCCGTGAGATTCGTCGGGCGAGACCACTGCTTCGAGTCCAAGCTCATTGAGCTGCGCGGCCTCGTCGTCGGTGCGTGTCACCCAGAGCCGGTGAAGGTCCGGGGTAGAGCGCCAGAGACGACGGTGTCCAGTCCCGGGCAGCCGCGATCGAGGAGGCCGTCATCACGCTGAACTGTCGGCCGCCCAGGTCGAAGGCACGCCAAAGCCTCGCATCCGACGCATCCCCGAACGAAGCATTGTAGCCGTCGGCTATGGCGTCGCGAAGTCGGGGGCCATCGCGTTCGACAGCGTCATAGCCGATGTCAAACTCCTCAAGCGCGTCCGCGATCGTCCGCCCGACATCTCCCATGCCGACGATGATGACCGGGTTGATCTTTCCCTGTGGTACCATCTCGGTTTGCATCTTGCGTGTCGCGCGCGTCCGCAAACGTCCGGCAATGTTCCGGCCGATATAGGCAAGCGCCGGGGTTGCGGCGAGCGTGAGAGCAACGGCTGCGATGAGCTGCGCGACCGTAGCGTCGCCGACGCGCGCGCGAACGCCGGGCATCGCAAACACCACGAACGCGAATTCCGAGCCGCCTGCCATCAATACCCCCAATTGGATCGAGCCGGGCACAGACCATCGGAAGGCCAGGCTCGCGAGGATGTTGCCGGCCGACTTCAGCGCGATGATCCCGACCGCCATGACGACGATCCCGGCCCAGGCGCTCGTGATCACGGCGCGATCCAGCGAAGCGCCGGTCGACAGGAAAAAGAAGCTGACCAGGAGACCTCGGAAAGGGCCGATTTCCGAGCGCACGCTCGCCTTGAACGGACTCTCCGCCACCATCATCCCACCCAGGAAGGCGCCGAGTGTCATCGACAGGCCGACCATGGCAGCCGACCAGCCGGCGGCGAGCGCGATCAGCAGGGCTGTGGCGGTGAAGACCTCCTCGCCTCCGTGCCGCGAGAGGATGGCGAAGAGCGGGCGGACGATGAAGCGGGCCGAGAGCAGCGCCACCGCGATCGCTACAACCGTCTTCACCAAGGCCGCGAGCATGGCCGGGAATGCGGAGCTATTCGCCGGCGTCGACGTCAAGATGAGAAGAAAGATTGCGGCGACATCCTGAAAGATCAGGATCGCTATAGCCGTGAGTGCGACCGGACAGTTTTGCTGCCGACGGTCGGCAATGACTCCCGCTACGATCGCGGTCGATGAAAGCGCCAGTGTAGTGCCGACAACGAGCGCAGCGATCGCCGACAAGCCGAGCGCCCATGCGCAGCCACCGATGAGAATCGCCGACGCACCGACCTGAAGCGGCCCGAATCCGAAAATGTCGCCCGCCTCGCGGCGGACGTGCGCCGCAGAGAAATGAAGGCCGATATCGAAGAGCAGGAAAACAACTCCGAGCTCGGCGAGCAGGTGAACCGTTCCTCCAGCCGAAAGAAGCTCGGGGCGAACGGCGGACACGACCATGCCGAGGAACAGGTAACCAACGATCGGGTTCACTTTGACCATGCGCGACAAGACGGCGGTCGCGATGCCCAGGGCCAGTATCACCAATATCGGAAAGATAGCTTCTGCAATCTCCACTGACACTATCCCTACTGGCCGCGGAGACCGGGCCGAGGTGCCAGGCGCGAGCTAAACAACGGAGATTGGCTCGTCTCATTCCCCCAGACCTCGGCCGTCGGCAAATCATCCTCGCGTCTCAATTCGACCGCGCACCGAATCTCTACGAGCGTGCTTACCCAACCCGGCTTTGCCTGGAATTCCGAACAGCATCGATAGAACTATCCGCACTGCACACGGCACGCTTAAACACCATGGAGGTGGAACCTTTGGCGAGGAAATCACCTCTCGCCATTGAACCGATAGACGATTGTTATCGCCCGGCGTGACGCGGCGGCCGGCGTTACCTGGCTTGATTTGCGAAGGCTAGCGAGGACTTCCGTCGCGCTATTCCCCACTACTATGGAAACCATATGGGCCGGCTATTGGAAAAGTTTGTCCGACGCTGCGATCAGCAACTGCGACATTCGCAAATCTCATCGAATAGCGCCCAGCTCAAAACAGGAGACCCCTGATGTCCGAGACCTTTCCACTCCCAACTGAACCCGAAGACATTATCCCGTCGCTGGTTAAGCGGTTTAACTCGGGCGAGGTCAGCAATCAGATGGCCATGTACGCCCCGGAGGCCGTGTTCGTTGCGAACGACGGGCGAACCATCACTGATCGCGCAGAGATCACTGCCATAATCGAGCACGATATCAGGCTCGGCCTGCCACTGAAGGCAAATGTGCGCCATGTGTTCGTTGCCGGCGATACCGCCCAGATCGTGTTGGACTGGTCAATTGATGGCACAGGTCCCGACGGCAAGCACGTACACTTGCATGGCACCGCGAGCGACATCATGCGCCGCGGCGCGGATGGGTTCTGGCGCTATATTATCGACAACAATCAAGGGACGGCAGTGCGACAGCCCGCCTGACATAGGATCGCCACGGCAGCTCTCGGCGGTGGAGCCACTCTTGGGCCTGGCGTCGACGATTACCGCAACTTGGTGAAACTACCTGGTCGGAGATCTTGGACCTGTGAGCCCGAATTCCCGGGAGACGAAAGATGCAAGGCTCGATGCAAAATGTGGCACCAGTGATCAACCAGGCTCACCGGGACGGAATGCTCCGGCTGGCATTCTTATCTGCGGTAGTCTCCGTGGTGGCCTCGTTTGCCGCGGCGGCCGCGCCGATCCCCCTGTACAACATCTACCGAGCGGAGGACGGGTTCACCAACGCCGGCATTTCGATGGCCGTCGTCGCCTATGCCGTCGGCACGATCGCCGCGCTGTTGGTGCTGGGACGACTGTCCAATCATCTGGGCCGACGGCTCACTGCGATCGCTAGCCTGGGCCTGCTCCTGCTGGGCTGTCTGCTGTTGCTGAATGTGCATGACATCGGCACCCTGCTGGCCGGTCGGCTCGTGGTGGGCGTCGGTACCGGGTTGGCCAGCAGCAGCCTGACCTCCTACATCGTCGACGCCGCGCCCAGCAGGCCAGAATGGTTGGCCTCCGTCGCCTCCAGCCAGGGACCGATGCTCGGCCTCACCGTCGGCGCCATCGCCGCCGGCGCTCTGGTCCAGTTCGGCCCCTGGCCACGCGAGCTCATCTACCTGGTTTGCATCGGCCTCCTGTTACTGGCTGCCGCACTCATCGCCATCAGCCCCGAAACAGCGACTCCGACGCCGGGTGCTTGGCGATCGCTGCAGCCCCGGGTCCACGTACCGGCCCGGGTCAGGCATCTGCTCCCTGTCGCGGCAGCAGTGTTCCTGGCCACCTGGGCGACCGGAGCCTTCTGCGCTGGTCGAAGATCAACTCCACACCCGCAGCCCGCTCATCCTCGGATTGGTGTTCGCCGCCTATATGACCCCCAGCGTTCTCGGCGCTCCGATCGGCGGCCGATTCACATCGGCGGTAGCCCAACGCGTCGGCATGGTCACCTTCCTGGCCGGAATGATTGGCATCATCGCGGCGATCTCCGCCGGCACACTGGGATTGTTCATCATCGCAACCATCGTAGCGGGCGCCGGCCAAGGCATCGCCATCAGCGCCGCCACCCGTGGTCTGCTGCACGGCAGTGCCCTGGCCGACCGCGCACCGATCTTCAGCGCGATCTACCTGCTCAGCTACAGCGGCGCCGCCTTCCCCAGCCTCATCTCAGGCCGACTGTCCAACACCTTCTCGCTACCGCAGATCGCCCTCGGATACGGCGGACTCGCCGTCGTCGCCACCCTGTTCACTGTCCTCGGTGCACGCAATCCGCACCCCGACGCCACCGGGAACAGCACCGACCACAATTCGAACGCCAACGGTTCACCAATACGTTGAACAGTGTCATGAGGATCGTCGGTGTCTTGGGCGTCACATTGAGACGATGATTGGCGTCCGGCGACCGACGAAGGAAAGTAGGCCATGAAGATAGTCGTGATCGGCGGCACTGGCCTGATTGGCTCGAAGACCGTTGCCATTCTGCGCCAGGGCGGCCACGAGGTCGTCGCGGCATCGCGCAAAACTGGCGTCAACACTGTCACGGGAGAAGGGCTCAAAGAAGCCATGTCCGGCGCACAGGTGGTGATCGACCTCTCCAATGTGCCGCCATCTGACCGCCAGGCGGCGTTGGAATTCTTCGAGACCTCCGGCCGCAACCTTGTCGCGGCAGAGGCCGCAGCGGACCGACAGGGTACCCGACCAAGGCTGTTACCGCGCCAAAGTCGCCCAAGAGAAACTGATCGCGGCTTCCGGTATTCCCTACACGATCATCCGCTCGACCAGTTCCTGGAATTCCTCGGCGGCATCGCCGATGCGAGTATGGATGGAGGCCTCGTGAGGATTCCGGCGGGCCTGCTTCAGCCGGCTGACGACGTTGCTGCCGCCGAAGTGGCCTTCGACAAGCCGCGAAACGGGATCGTCGAGATCGCAGGCCCGGAACGAGCGGAGTTCAACGAAATCGTCGCTGGTTATTTGAAGGCTGCCGGCGACCCGCGGAAGGTCGTGAAAGATCCCGAAGCCAGGTATTTCGGAGGGCGGCTCAAGGAAAAGTCGCTCGTACCCTTGGGCGAAGCGCGTCTCGGCCGCCTGAATCTCGAGGAGTGGTTGGGCCGCTCGCGAATGTGGTGATCGACGAGCTCACCTGGTAATACCCAGGCGCCCAAAATGCATGATCGTGCGTCCGACATCTTCCCCGCCGCGCTCTCACTCAAGTCTCGGACGCGATGCAGTGAGGTCGCGGCGATACTCCATTTATGATGTGCGTGAGGCTCGTCCCGAGCGCAGCCTTCGCTCGATAGAACCATGCTTGCTCCTCAGCGCGAGAACCGTCGCGCAACGTTACGGTTCCGGTCATGCCGGAGACCAGCGGCATACCAGGCGGTACCTTGTCGATGGCAATTCTGACCGGGACTCGTTGTGCAAGCCGTACCCAGGTGTAGACCGGGTCAACATTGGGGAGACCCTGAGCGCCGACCGCCGCGTTGGACACGCTAACGCCTCGAGTGATCGTCGTCACATGGCCGACGATCGGGGTAGAATAACCCATCAACTTGACCTCGGCGCGATCGCCAATGCACAGCTGCGCCAACTTTGTCTCCTCGAAATAGCCATCCACCCAGAAGCTATCGGTATCGACGATGGAAATGTTGCTGACGCCCTCGTGCGCATAGTCGCCTACTCGTAACAAAAGATTCGTGACATAGCCGTTCACCGGGCTACGAACCTCCGTTCGCTTCAGATTGATATCTGCCTGGGCGACCTGTTCACGCGCCGCATCGATCGCGGCTTTCGCCTGTTGGGAGCTACCTTCGAATACCTGTTGCTGCTCGCGCGTGGTGGCAAGATCCGATAGCCGCTTCCGCCGTTCGGACTGCCGATCCTTCACGTAACCGTCGGCTTCCCTTTGCTCCAGCAGCGCTTTGCTCGAGCGCAATGCAACTTCGAAATCAAAGGGTTCGATCTGGTAGAGGATGTCGCCCTTGTGAACGAATTGATTGTCGACAGCCACCAGCCGTGTAATCTGACCCGACACTTGAGGTGCGACGCTTGCGACCTGAACACGCACGCGTCCGTCGCGGGTCCATGGCGCGATTACATACTGGTCCCATACCGTCAGTGAGACGAGCACCGCCACAAGGAAGATCGCCAACGTCGCAGCTCTGCGCGATAGCGCCGGCACAAACCGCGTCATGGCTCTTTGCCCGGCGACTTGTGGCTTGGGGGGCGGTACGACAGGCTTCTGCTCGTATGGTGGAGGCTCCTCGGATTTGGCACGCGCAACCGCACTGAGCGCAGGCATCGACCCCGACAAAGAATCGGACCGTTGTTCTCCTCGATCGATCGTCTGATCTTGCCGGGCGGCCTGCATGAAAAATTTCCTTCAAAAAAACAAGACGAGCAGACCCAGAACGGTCACGTAGAGGCTGAGCTCGGCAACCGCCGCATTGCTGAAGATCCGAGAAAATCCGACAAGGCGCAGAAGCGGCCTGATCAGAAGCACGACAAAGAGAGCCAGCACCGCATAGGTGATGAACGGCGCGACCAAAACGCCGCCGATAACCAATTCGCCGAAGGTATGGGCCATCAGGGAGCCTCCCCGAGATGAACGCGTCGTCCGAGCCCCGCCTCGATGTGGTAGCTCGCGACCATGAGCGCGGCGCAGAGTTGAGCCACAGCATGATCTGACGGCGACGCCTGACATAAGAGCTGGGCCGCGGCGCGAAGTGCCTGCGGCGCGCGCTTCTTGAACGAAGCACGCACCTCTTCAACCAAGACGCTTGACGGCCCGCCGGCGAGCTTCTTCAGCTTGTCGTCGCACAACCGGATAATCGAAGATTGGTCGAAATGGGAAAGCACCTCCTCGATCGTCTCCGCGCTATTCGGAGCGTTCCCTCCCGCGGACAGGATCTGACCGATCCTTCCCGCGTCACGAAACATCTCCTCCTCTGGCTCATGTCGCCGATCGCGGGATGGCGCTTGAGCGAACTCTTGGCGAACAGATGACAACATCAAGCGTTTCCGCCGCTCTTGTGAGATTGGAGGCACAAGAACTTGCATCGCCAACAACACGCCGGGTGCAACGCAAGCAAAAAGAAAGAAGAAGATGTACGACTGTCCGTTATAGGTCTGCGGATTGGTCAACGAGACTATTACCAAGGTGAATATGAGGACAAATCGACCGAGAGCAGCCATTATGCGATTGGGCAACGTTATTAGGAGACCCGCTCCGATCATGAGAGGAGCAAGTGCGATCGCAAGCAACGGGAAGGCGTCAACGCCATCGAGGACGGCGAACTTGAGAAGCCCCGCCAGAAAACCGCCGATGGGCGCCGCCACCAGCGCCAGGGCGGTCGTCGCGCGTGGATTGGGCGTAGTTGCCCCAAGGCCGACGAAGGTTCCGACGAGGGCAAGGGAAGTGTTCGCAGCGGGCCAGCCCGCATACACAAGCAACATCCCCGCCAACGCAACCCAGATCGCTGCTCGAATACCACCCTCAACCGCTGCTCGGTGGGATCGATAGATCAGCGGACGCCAATGCCACGAAGGACGTTCGTCAGTGTGCAGGGCAGCAAGATTCTGTCGAGCCTGCTCATCTCTCCTGAACAACTCCTCAACTGTCCAGGCCAGCGATGCGGTTGTATCTGTGTTGCTTTTCGCATTGGCCCTCCACATGACCGTCGACGATGGGAGTATGCTTTCGTCGCGCTCAAGCGCGCGCGCTATCCTCTCCGATGTTGCCCCATCAGCGACCACCGGCAGGACATTCAGGCTCCGCGCGGCATGCAGCTCTGCCACGAGCGCAACTGCCGCGTTATGGCCCGCGACGCTTCTAGCTGGGCCGTTACTCGACTCAAACACCAGGCTCGAAGTGTCCGCCCGAAGCGAGGAAATTTCAGCGAGCAGAGCAGCGGATTCCATTGGCTGCGTGACCTCACCGAGGATCGCCGATTTGGCATAGTTCCCAACCCGGCGATGGATGTCCGCCAGTTGCGTCGCGAGCCTCGTATGACGGTTGGGTGCCAATAACAGGTCGTTGACAATCGTTAGGGATGCGATTCCGATGAGGATTGCTGCGCCGCGCATCATGCCCGCCTCGAACACGTGTCCCGGATTGTCGATCTCCTGGATCGCAACCAAAGCCACCGTGAAGCCCGACAGGACCGCCGCGTAAGCGCGATTGCCGTCGAGAAGGAGTGCGACGTACACGCAAAGGCCTATCCACCCGGCATAAGCTATCAGCAAAAGATCCCGCGTCTGGGAAAAAAGCCCTGTTATGGCAATGGAAACCGCAACGCCGATAACCGTCGCGAGCACACGAAAGACCGCCTTATCAAGGGCTTGGCCGCGAGTCGGTTCTGCGACGATTGCGACCGTGATTAACGCCATCGACGGCATTTCGATCGAAAGCCAGAAGCTTATGTACAATGCCAGGATTGCCGCCAGCCAGATCCGGATCGCGAAAGCCCAGGAAGTAAGGGGGAAACCTAACGGCAGCAATTGCGCTTGTTGAAGCGGCATCAAACAAATCTACTCCGTGACTTCGACCGTCCGCTTCGATGGAAGAAGCGGTAAGCGGTGTTGTCCGTGCCGGGAATGAAATCGTGCACCCGCATGCGCTGCACGCCCTGGCAGACGAGGTGGGACGGCGTAGCAGTCAGATCGTGCATCGACGCGCGTTTCCTCCGATGGCCTACACGGGAGTGCCGCGGGCGGGCCGCATGCCGCCGCGCTAGAAGAGTAAGTCCGCGGATCGCGCCGCGAATCCACAATCCGTCGCCGTTCGTCCAGACACATGACTCGCCCGCTTACCAACCGTATCCGGGACAAGGCGGCCGAGCTGCAACGGCCAGGAGGCGCCCGGCAGCGGTTGCATACGAAACGGCAGGGTGGCCGTTTGCGGGAGGGCGGAATCCTAAGTTGGACGGGAGGTCTCCCGCGAGAAGCCGACTTTCGCCTGGACGGCCAAGCCCTGGCTTAGGTGAGATCATGAGCGAGGCAGCATCGTCGCTGGTCATGCCCGCTGGCGGGGGAGCCGTTACCAGCGTCTCGTCAAACCGGTCGCGTAGCTGCTGCCTGAAGCGTTTGCGGTTGCGTGCGAGTTCCTAGCTGACTGGTTCGGTGAGTGTGGAACAGGCCAAAGCGGCGCTGTGTCCGAGGCAGCCCTTGGGGGTCCGCTCGCCATTATGGCCCCTACGTCGCCCGAATACGGCGCACTCCTTGAGGGCTGGTCGCTGATCACGGCCCGACGGGCCGCCGGCGCGCACAGCGCTTTTGGACGATGATACCCCACGCCTATCGAATGCATGTCCAAAGGGAATTTCTAATTTCGCCGGCTGCGTCCGATCCTATGGTCACTGGGGCTGGCCGAACAAGCGCCTGTGTCGACATTGATTTGAAGCCATTGCACTGAGCCGCCGTGCGGCCCGCGGGCAGCAAAGGAGCCCCCATGAAATTATCGAGGACTGTCGGCCTGGCTGTCGCCGTCTCGCTGGTCGCAGCCGCCGTGGCGACGCTCGCGTAGATCAGCGAGGCGGCTCAGCGGACCCGACGGCGAACGTGGTGTATGCTGATGGGTCACTGCTCAAGCCCTGCCCCGCACCGAACTGTTCGAGAAGCGAGGGCTTGCTTCGGACACTAACCATGGCCCCGGGCATGAGATGTCGAACGAGCTTTCTATTGCTGGATCATATCCACAAACAGACAAATACCCGAGGAGACAATTCCCATGAAAGCGATCGTGGTGACTGACCAGGCCGCGGGAACGGCCGGGATGAAGCTGGTCGAGCGGCCCGAGCCGCAGGCAGCGATAAACGACGTCGTCGTTCAGGTTCATGCGTCGGGCTTCACCTCGGGTGAGCTGACCTGGCCCTCGACCTGGACCGATCGCCTCGGCCGCGAGCGGACGCCGTCGATTCCCGGGCAGGAGCTGGCCGGAATGGTCACCGCTCTCGGCTACGGCACGACAGGGCTGTCGGTGGGACAGCGGGTATTCGGCCTCTCGGACTCGTATCGCGGCGGCACTCTGGCAGAGTATGTGGCCGTCGAGGCACGCAACCTCGCGCCGCTGCCGGGTGACATCGACTTCACGGTGGGCGCGAGCGTGGCGATGCCGGGCCTGACCGCATGGCAGGGACTGTTCCAGCACGGACGCCTTCAGGCGGGACAAAGCGTCCTCGTGCACGGCGCGGCCGGGGCAGTCGGTTCGATGGTGACGCAACTCGCAGGGGAGGCCGGCGCCTACGTCATCGGCACCGGACGCGTCGCCGACCGTCAGAAGGCGCTCGATTTCGGTGCCAATGAATTTGTCGACCTAGAGAACGACATCCTGGAAGACGTGCGCCGCGTCGATCTGGTGTTCGATGTCATCGGCGGCGACATCGCGAAGCGGTCCGCAGGCCTGATTCGAGCCGGAGGAACACTGGTGACCATCGCCGGGCCGACCGAGGCGCGGCCCGCCGACGGCCTGACGATCGACTTTGTTCTCGTGCCCGATCGTGTCCAACTGGGTGAGATCGTCCAGCGGGTGCGGGTCGGACGACTGCGCACGAACATCGGCAACATCGCGACCCTCGGCGATGCCGTCGCCGCCTTCAACCCAACCGAGCGACGCACGGGCAAGACGATCATCCGCATTCGTCCGTGAGCGACATGCGCCATCCCGCAGCATTTCCACCAAAGACACAAATAATCGAGGAGACAATTCACATGAAGGCAATCGTTGTGACGGACCAGGCCGCGGGAACGGCCGGGATGAAGCTGGCCGAGCGACCCGAGCCGCCGGCAGCGATAAACGACGTCGTCGTTCAGATTCATGCTTCGGGATTCGTCGGGACTGAGTTGGCGTGGCCCTCGACCTGGACCGATCGCAGCAACCGTGACCGAACACCGTCGATTCCGGGCCACGAGCTGGCCGGAGTGGTCATCGCTCTCGGCTACGGCACGACGGGGCTGTCGATAGGACAGCGGGTGTTCGGCCTCGCCGACTGGCATCGCGACGGCACCCTGGCGGAGTATATAGCCGTCGAGGCTCGCAACCTCGCGCCATTGCCGGGCGATGTCGACTTCACGGTGGGCGCTAGCCTGCCGATCTCGGGCCTGACCGCGTGGCAGGGACTGTTTCAGCACGGCCGTCTTCAGGCGGGACAGAGCGTCCTCGCGCATGGTGCGGCCGGCGCCGTCGGGTCGATGGTGACGCAGCTCGCACGAGAGGCCGGCGCCTACGTCATAGGCACCGGACGCGCCGCTGACCGTCAGAAGGCGCTCGACTTCGGCGCGCAGGAGTTCGTTGACCTCGACAAGGACATCCTGGAAGACGTGCGCGGCGTCGATCTGGTGTTCGATGTCATCGGCGGCGAGATCCAGAAGCGGTCCGCAGGCCTGATTCGAGCCGGAGGAGCGCTGGTGTCCGTCGTCGGCCCGACCGAGGCGCGGCCTGCCGACGGCCTGACGGTTGACTTCGTCGTCGAGGCCGATCGGGGCCAGCTGAGCGAGATCGTCCAGCGGGTGCGGGACGGACGGCTGCGGACGAACATCGGCAAAGTCGCGACCCTCGACGAGGCGATCGCCGCCTTCAACTCGACCGAGCGACGCGCGGGGAAAACGGTCATCCGTGTTCGTCCCTGAGCGGCACGCTCCCCATCGATCCACGCAACCGGCCGACCGTTGTCATGTCGGCCGGCCGCATCCATCAGCGCCAGCCCCGAGAGGCATGCATGGCTTTCACGTTAAGGATCAACGGAACACCCCGTGAGGTCGATGTCGACGGCGACATCCCGCTTTTGTGGGTGCTGCGCGACGTACTCGGCATGACCGGCACCAAGTTCGGCTGCGGCCAGGCACTGTGCGGCGCCTGCACCGTGCATCTCGACGGTCAGCCGGTCCGCTCCTGCCAGACGCCGGTTGACAGCGTCGGCGATAGCGCGGTCACCACGATCGAGGCGATCGGCCAGGCGCCACAGGGCGCGGCCTTGCAGAAGGCATGGCTGGAACTGGAGGTGGTACAGTGCGGCTACTGCCAGTCCGGCCAGATCATGTCGGCAGCGGCGCTGTTGAAGGACACGCCGAAGCCGACGGATGACGACATCGACGCCGCCATGTCGGGCAATGTCTGCCGATGCGGCACCTATCAGCGCATCCGCGCTGCGATCAAGCACGCTGCGGGAGTTTGAGATCGTGAACAGGCTTATCCCGAGAGAGCAGATTGCCGAAGAAACAGCGATGTCGCGGCGCGCCTTCCTTCAGGGCACAGGTTTGGTGCTTGGCTTTGCGCTGACCGGCGCAAGCACGACGTCCGTCTTCGCGGCGTCTGCGTCGCAGGTGGTCGAAAACGAGGTTACGGGTACTTTCGCGCCGAACGGATTTATACGGATCAATCCAACTGGCGCCGTGACCCTGGTCATTCCGATGATCGAGATGGGACAGGGGGTTTACACGTCGCTCTCGATGCTTCTCGCTGAAGAACTGGAAGTGAAGCTTGACCAGATTGAGGTTCAGCATGCGCCGCCAAATCATGCGCTTTACGTCAATTCGATCATAGGCATTCAAAATACAGGTGGCTCCGCCTCTGTGCGCGCCTTCTGGACACCGCTGCGTCAGGCAGGGGCAGTGGGTCGTAATCTGCTGATTGCGGCAGCCGCAAAGCGCTGGAATGTCGATCCAGCGACTTGCCGCGCCAAGGACGGCACCGTGTTCGATGCGTCGGGCTCGAAGCATCTGAGCTACGGCGAACTTGCGAAGGCCGCGGCGAAATTGCCTGTGCCGCCTGCGGCAGACGTCGAATTGAAGGATCCGAAGGATTTCACCCTGATCGGCACGCGTGCCAAGCGCGTGGATTCGTCGATAAAGGTCGATGGACGCGCGCTCTACGGCATCGATACGCGGCTGCCAGGTTTGAAAATCGCAGCGGTTGCTATTTCGCCCGTGCTCGGAGGCGAGGCGAAAACGGTGAACGAGAAGGCCGTGCTGACGGTGAAGGGCGTCCGGCAGGTGGTCAATATCGGTGAAGCTGTTGCCGTGTTGGCGGACCACACGGGTGCGACGAAGAAGGGGCTCGAGGCCGCCGCCATCACCTGGGACGACGGGCCGAACGGCAAGGTCAGCAACGCCGATATCGTCAAACAATTGGAGGAGGAATCCAAAAAACCGGGCGCGGTTGCCCGTAACGATGGCGATGCAGCGAAGGCTCTTGCGGAGGCGGCGCAACGGGTTGACGCCATCTATCAGGTGCCTTTCCTGGCCCACGCGGCGATGGAGCCGATGAACTGCACCGTTCATCTGCAGAAGGATCGCTGCGACATCTGGGTCGGGACACAAGCGCCTACGATCACGCAGTCTCAGGTGGCCGAACTCACCGGCCTGCCGAAGGATGCAATCAAAATTCATAATCATCTCATTGGCGGTGGCTTCGGCCGAAGGCTGGAACCCGATGGGACGATTCTGGGCGTCAAGATCGCCAGGCACGTCGATGGCCCGGTGAAGGTGATCTGGAGCCGCGAGGAAGACATCCAGCACGATATGTATCGGCCGTACTATCTCGACCGGCTATCGGCCGGGCTTGATGTGGCCGGCAAAGCGGTTGCCTGGACGCATCGGATAGCCGGCTCCTCAGTCATGGCGCGCTATTATCCCCCTTACGTCAAGGACGGATTGGACCCCGATGCCGTGGAAGCGGCTGCAGCGCCGCCCTATGCGCTGCCCAATATTCACGTCGACTATGTGCGGGTCGAGCCTCCTGGTGTCCGGACGTCTTGGTGGCGCGGCGTCGGACCGACACACAATGTCTTTGTGGTCGAAAGTTTCATGGATGAGCTCGCGCATGCCGCGAAGCAGGATCCGGTCGCCTATCGCAAGGGATTGCTTGGTCACAATCCCCGAGCGCTTGCCGTTCTGTCGCTCGCCGCGGAAAAAGCAGGGTGGGGATCAGCACTTCCCGCGCGGCATGGCCGCGGCATTTCGGTACAATTCGCATATGGAAGCTACGCGTCGCAGGTCGCCGAGGTCGAAGTGGCGCCCGATGGCTCTGTTAAAGTCAAGCGGATCGTCTGTGCGATTGATTGCGGCATCTACGTCAATCCCGACACGATCGAAGCACAGATTCACGGTGGAACGCTTTTCGGGCTGACCGCGGCGCTCCATGGCTCGATCACCTTCAAGGATGGACGCGTCGAGCAGAGCAATTTCGACAGCTATCTGCCGATGCGAATCGACGAGGTGCCGGTGGTGGAGACGCACTTGATTAAGAACGCAGAGGCTCCAGGTGGCATTGGTGAAGCTGCGACAGCCATTGTCAGTGCCGCGGTGGCCAATGCGATCTTCGCCGCCACGGGCAAGCGCCTGCGCAGCCTGCCGTTCGATACGGATTCACTGAAGTCGTCGTCCTAGTCCTTGCCCGTCATCCCGTGCGCGTCGCAGCGCGGCTGTACAGCGGGATCACTGAGCGGACGAAAAGACGGCCCGAAAACATGGAACACCCCCGAATACGAGGAACGGCATCTATGTATCAGGCTCGCTGCGGCAGACCGTCGCTGATGGGCCTGCTAACTTCTTGATGAGCGAGGCAGACAGAAGGTGGAAAGCGACATCCGGGACAATCCAGCCAGGAGCCGGTTTGAAATGCCGCTGGGCGACGGTGCGCTCGCGGTCGCGTACCACAAGGTCGAAGACGGCCGCGTCGCTCTGCTCTACACGGACGTGCCGCAAGAGCGGTCCGGCCAGGGGTACGGATCGCGATTGGCGCATGGCGTTTTCGAAGCGTTGCGACGCGATGGCAAAAGAGTGATCGCGAAGTGCCCGTTATACTCACCTACGCCGCCGGCACCCAGAGTACGGCGCGCTCCTCGATGGCTGATCGCAGATGGACCGAACGTCGGCGCGCACAGCGCTTTTGGACGACGATACCCATGACTATCGAATGCATGTCCAAAGGGAATTTCTAATTTCGTCGGCTGTGTCCGATCTTCGGGTCTGCTCGACCGGCCGAGCACCGCGGCCGCATCGACATTGATTGAAGCCATTGCGCCGGCCCGCCGTGCGGCGCGCGGGCAGCAAAGGAGTTCCCCATGAATTTATCGAAGACTGTCGGACTGGCTGCCGCCGCCTCGCTGATCGCCGGCACCGTGGCGGCGCTCGCTGAGATCAGCGGAGCGGCTCCGGCCGACCCGACCGCGAAAGTGGTGGACGCGGCCGGGCACCTGCGGGTGCCGGCAGATTACCGAACCCTCTACCAAGCGCTCGGGAGCGGGGCGATTGCCGCCGACAGCGGCCAAAGCTCGAAGGAAATGCACGCCGTCTACGCGGCCCCGGGGGGCGATCGATGCCTACCGGAAGACGGGGCACTTCCCGGAAGGCACCGTTCTGGTGAAAGAGGTCCTCGCGACCTCGACGAACGAGATGACCACCGGCACAGTAAGCTATACCGACAGGCTGAAGGCCTGGTTCGTCATGGTGAAAGACAGCAAGGAAACCTTTCCGGCAACCCGTTGTGGGGCGACGGGCGGGGATGGTCGTGGTTCGACGCGGACAAGCCGCTCAAGACCAGCTCGACCGAACGACCATACCGATTGCCAGGGCTGTCACGTGCCGGCCAAGGTCACCGACTGGATTTACGTGAACGGATATCCCGTCCTGCGTCACTAGGCGGCCTCACGCTTAGGAGCTCCCCTTCTCGCCGCGGTTTCGCCGAGGCCATTGTCCGGCGGGCTGGAAGATCGAAGGGCTTATTGTGACATTCGTTTCGGTTAACGACCTTCGGGTTCGACCGCGGTTCAGAATACAACGATCGCATGGAGGTCAGCGTGTCCTTATCGGTCTATGACATCACAGTTCCTGTCATGGTACATGGACTGAACGTGATGGACGACTACCTCGACCGTGCCCAGGCGCTCGAGCGGGCCAAGGGGTTTGAGCCTGGGAGGATCCTTGGCGAGCGGCTCGCGCCCGACATGCTCACTTTTGGAGAACAATTCTCCGTAAGCTGCAACAAGGTCGACGCGCACATGGCGAAGTTGATGCAGCGCGACCCGCCAGCACCCCGCAACACCCCGATGATGTATCCAGCGTTGAAGGGACGGCTCCTTGAGACTCGCGGTTTCCTGCAAAACGTGCAGCCGGACGAGATTGCCGGCGCGCAGTCCCATACATACGAGCTGACGCCGCCAATCGTGCGCGGATGGTATGGCGGAGACGACTACATCCGGCACCTGGTGCTGCCCGACTTCTTCTTCCACATCTCGATTGCGCACGCGATCCTCCGGCACCTCGGAGCGAAGATCGGGAAGCGCGACTACCTCGGCAACCTCACTCAGCAGAGCGGCGGTGACTACTCGTGAGAGGCGGGCGCCGTGTGCGCCACGGGCCGAGGCCTTCAAGACAGGAAAGCAAGTTTAGAGGATACCGATAGTGAGCGAGTTGCGAGAGGTCATTGGCGCGCTGCAAAGCGAAGTTGAATTCGAGGCTGCTGTAAGCGAGTTGGGAGCCGCGGGGATCGACCGCGCTCGTATAAGCTTTCTGGCGCAGGAGGAGATAGCGGCGTCCTGTGCGGGCGCCGTCGGCTGCGACATCAGGCAGCTGCCTCGCATCGAGATCGGCTTGAGCGACGATCGGCAGCAGGTTCGCACGCTTGCGACCTCGCTCGCGGCCACTGTCGCGTCGCTCGCCGGCGCCGGTGCCGTCTTGGCAGCGACGAGCGGAGCAGCCGCTCCGGCTCTGCTGGCGGGGTTGGCTTCCGGAGGTGGTGTGGGCGGGCTGGCAGCCTTATTGGGCCAGCGACACGAAGCCCACGTGCATGAGTGGGCCGAGAGCCAGATCCTCAACGGCGGCATTGTGTTGATCGTCCACCCCGTCGATGCAGAGCAGTTCGAGGCTGCCACCGCTATTATGCGCCGGCACTGCGGGGCCGACGTTTTCCCGCCGCCATCAGCCTAGCAACGAGCCTCGCCCTGACTCAGCATCGGCGCTAGACGGGTTCTGCGTTTGATGAAGACGCCGCTCTAACTCTTTGTTTTCATGCAATTCAGGACGGAAAACCGCTACGCACTTTTTCCTGCAATTGCTCGAGCGGGCGGGTCAGTTCTCCGGCCCCTTGGTGGTTGGCAACTTCGGGGATGCATGAGCCGACGGCAGTCGCCAGCTCGACCGGATGAAATGACAGCTGTGGTCGCCCGGGTGCCGTTGCAGGTAGTCCTGGTGCTCGGGCTCGGCCAGCCAGAACCGCTCCTCGGGGTTGATTTCGGTGACCACGGGACCGGGCCACAAGCCAGAAGCTTCGATTTCGGCGACCGTTTCAAGCGCCGTCTCTTTCTGATCTTGGTCCGTGTAGAAGATCGCGGAGCGGTAGCTCGGTCCGAAGTCGCTCCCCTGCTGCTCGTAAGTCGTCGGGTCGTGGATCTGGAAAAAGTATTCCAGGACAGTCCGGTAGCTTACGACCCCGGGATCGAAGACGATCGCGATTGCCTCGGCGTGGCCCTGGTGGTTGCCGTAGCTCGGATTGGGAACGTCGCCGCCGGTATAGCCGACCCGCGTCGACACGACGCCTCTTAGGCGATCGAACATGTCCTGCATGCCCCAGAAGCATCCGCCCGCCAGCACCGCCCGCTCCATAGCCATCTTCGCTGTCCTCCAACCGACCGGGGCCGCGGCACGAGAGTAGCGCTCGCCGGCGAAGCCGGATCATAGAAAGAGGGCATCCAATCGATAACCGCTCGCGTCCTTCACGCACCCAGGCGGCCTGAAGGCTGGCAGCCGGTATCCGACTGTCGTGATCTTTGATTTCGGACATCATTTTCTTGGCCGAAGTGGAGAAATTCGTCGCCTACAATTCCAGACTGGCATGAAATCCATACGACGTTTTCATTGGCTTGGATTGGCAACTTCGGGCGAACTCTGAGCGCGCCAGAAACAACGCAATTTTCGATTCCTGGGGCAAATACACAATCGCAGCTGAGAATTCTCGCAAGCTAGAAGGAATCCTATTCATGAACCTGAGACCCATCCTGTTTGGAGCATTGGCTCTCTCGACACTCGGTGGCGGGGCTTTCGCAGGCGCTCTCGACTCGCCAGCGATGATGGAGCCGTTCTTCACTGATGCATCGATGAAAACGATGAAACCGAAGATCGAATTCGAGGCCGCTTGGAAAAGCATGTCGAAGAGCGACCAGGACTCGATGATGAAAGAGTGCCAGGATGAAGCGATGAGCAAACCTTATGCGGAATTTTGCGCGAACCTAAAGCCGCTGGGTGGCGCAAACCACTAGGGCCGACGCTCTTGATTAGCGACGGGCCTCGCGCCCGTCGTCCACAACTTGGTTCCGGACTCCATCGAAAAGCGATGCTGCCTTCGGGTTGGCCACTCAGGTCCGGAACACACCGGGGCATGTTATTCATAACGCAGGGTTATCACCGCGCGGCTAAGTCCTGCTGTACAACGAGCCGCTTAGTGCAAAAGCGCAAGGCTTTGGCAGTGACGCCGCGGCATTGGCCCGGACCCGGCGGTCATTTCGACGAAAGCAGGCCAACCACGGAAGTAATCCATGTCGCGTACTGTCGCAGAGGCCCTTGTCGACGTCCTCGACGAGGTCGGCATAAAGCAGGTCTTTGGCCTGATCGGAGACTCGCTGAACCCTTTGGGCGATGCCGTGCGCCAGAGCAAGATAGAATGGATCGGCGTACGGCACGAAGAGGGCGCCGCGCTTGCCGCGGCCGGCCAAGCGAAGCTGACCGGCCGGCTCGCCGTGTGCGCCGGAACGACGGGGCCAGGCAGCACGCATCTCGTCGCGGGCCTCTACGAGGCTGCGCGCGACCACGCTCCCGTCCTGGCATTGTCGGGGGAGATGCCGCGACGCCTGAAGGGCATCGACTACCACCAGTCGACGGAGCCGGACCTGCTCTTCCGAGACGTATCGCTCTACACTCAAACGATCACCGCGCCGGCGCAGGCGCCCAGCGTGATCCATCAGGCGATTTCGTCTGCATACGCAGGGCCCGGGGTCGCGCACCTGACCCTCCCCCAAGACGTCCTGTCCAGCAAGGTCGAGCACGCTGTCTCGAGTGTGGCGACGCTCGGCCCGCGCGCCGAGATCGCGCCGGCCGAGCCCGGAATTGACGCGGTCGCGCGCCGCATCGACGCGGCAGGCTCGGTCGCCATCCTCTGCGGGGCGGGGTGCCGGGGCTCGGCCGACCTGCTCCGAGACCTCTCGGACCGCCTGAAGGCGCCGCTCGTCCACACGGTCCGCGGCAAAGAGATCATCGCCTACGATGATCCGCGCTGGATGGGCGGCCTTGGCATGATCGGCAGCAAGCCGGCCTACGCTGCGGTCCAGGACTGCGAGCTCCTGCTCATGGTCGGCACGGACTACCCCTATTCAAACTTCCTGCCCGCGCACGGGAACGTCATCCAGATCGACGAGCGGGCTGCGGCGATCGGTCGGCGCGCGCCGACCGCACTCGGCGTAGTGGGCTCGGTACGGCCGACACTCTCCACCCTCCTGCGCAGAGTGCGACAGAAGACCGGAAGCGCCTTCTTCGACAAGGTCGCGCGCGGTCGCCGCGCTTGGGACGAGCTCCTCGACAAGCAGAGCGACTTGATGCGCAGCCGCGACAGGATCCATCCGCAAGCGGTTGCCCGCATGGTCAGCGACCTTGCGAAGGACGACGCCGTGTTCGTCTTCGATACCGGCCTCAACACGCTGTGGTCGGGCAACTGGATTAGACAGAGCGGCAAGCAGCGCATTGTCGGCTCGTTCAACAACGCCGCCGTCGGCACGGCCTTAGGGCAAGCCAACGGCATTCAGGCGCTCGACAGGTCCCGACAGGTGATCGTCCTCACCGGAGATGGCGGCTTCAACATGCTGATGAGCGAATTCCTCACGGCGGTACACCACCACCTGCCCGTCAAAATCGTGGTCTTCGACAATGCGGCCTTCGGGCTCATAACGCTCGAGGCACAGAGCGTGGCGATACTCCCGTTCCGCAAGGCAATCGAATTCACCAACCCCGATTACGCAGCGCTAGGGCGTGCCTGCGGCGCGCAGGGTTTCACGGTGCGCGATCCGGCGCTGCTCGAGGCGACCTTGATCGAGGCGTTTGCGTGCCCAGGTCCTGCGATCGTCGCGTGCGGCGTCGCGACTGACGAGATGCCGAACCTCCCCCATGTCGAGCTCGAGCAGGTCGGCGGCTACGCCGTAGCGAAAATCAAGGAAGCGATCGCCGCTTTCACCGGCGGTTGACGGCTGCGGGCAATCCGTCGCTCACCGAACTCGGCCTGTAGGCCGGCGACCAATCAGTACGCAACGCGCTAAGTGAAAGGACTGCTGACATGACGACGAACGTTGAAGAGTTGCCGAACGGGGAGCAAGACCTACCAATCGAGCGAAACTCGCTTGCAACGCTCTCCGGGAAGATAAACCAGGTCTTGGCCGACGCTCTGTCGCTCTACCTGAAGACCAAGAACTTTCATTGGCACGTGAGCGGCCCCCACTTCCGGGACTACCATCTCATGCTGGACGAGCAGGCGAGCGGCATTCTCGATGTGATCGACCCGCTCGCCGAGCGTGTGCGCGCGGCCGGCAGAACGACGATCCGCTCGCTTGGCCAGGCGGCGCGGCTGCGGACCATCGCGGATAACGAGGCCGAGGACGTCGCGCCGGGCGCGATGCTCGCCGAGCTCATGGAGGACAACAAGGCGCTGGCCGCCTCGATGCGGGAGGCACACAAGCTCTGCGACGACCTGGAGGACGTTGCCACCGCAAGCCTCCTGGAAGGCTACATAGACGCGGCCGAGAAGAGAGCGTGGTTCCTGCGCGAGGCCGCACGGCCGCGCTGACCGTTGCCGAAAGTCCAAAACCGGACGCCGCAAGTCCGAAGTGGCGGCGCGTGCGCTAGGAACCCTGACCGTTCGAATCCAGAGTGAGAGCAGATCTAGTGCATGTCGCCCGAAAGTGACCTCGGTTTTGGGAGGACGACACCCATAAAAACAAAGACCTAAAGCGGGTCGCTTGAATCCGTTCAAACGCGACGCGCTTTAGAGCAATTCCAGGAAAAGTGCATAGCGGTTTTCTCCCGGAATTGCGTAAAAACAAAGAGTTGGAGGGGATCGGCGACTGAAACGCTGAACCGTTCTAGGCGCACGCCTGTCCTGTGTGTGCGCGGAGAATGCGATCTGCCACACATTTCGACCTCCCGCACAGAATGGATTGGATGCTGATTTGAGGGACACGGATTTATTGCAGGGACTCCCACGCGTGTCGACATCGGCGGCCAGGCGTTCGGGGCATTCCCGTGAAGCGGCGTTCGATGTCGACCTGTTCGTGATCGGTGGCGGGTCAGGAGGCATCCGCGCTGCGCGCGTCGCTTCGCGATACGGCGCCAAAGTGATGCTCGCCGAGGAGTATCGGCTCGGAGGAACATGCGTTATCCGCGGCTGCGTGCCGAAAAAGCTGTTCGTCTACGCGAGCCGTTTCAGCGACACCTTCGATGAGGCCGCGGAATTCGGCTGGCGCCTGTCACTCCCGCATTTCGACTGGCCCTCGTTGGTCGCCGCGAAGGACCGCGAGATCGCACGGCTGGAACGGCTGTACGGCACCGGTCAAGAGAGTGCGGGCGTCGAGGTCGTGAGGTCGCGCGCCGTGCTCGAGGACGCACACACGGTGCGCCTTGTCGAAGACGGCCGCCGCGTACGCGCGCGCACGATCCTGATTGCGACAGGCGCACGGCCCGAACTACCTCACTTCGACGGCATCGAGCTCGGCATCACCTCGGATGCCGTCTTCGACTTGAAGACATTTCCGAGGAAGCTTGTGATCGGCGGCGCGGGATACATCGCGATGGAGTTCGCCGGCCTGTTTGCGGCGTTGGGAAGCGATGTCACCGTCGTCTGCCGCGGAAGCAATGTCCTTCGCGGCTTTGATGAGGACGTGCGCCAGGCCGTCGCCGCGTCCTACACGAATCGTGGCATCAAGCTCATGCTGTGCGACAGTATCCGCCGCCTTGAGCGGCGGAACGAGCACGCCGGCGGTGGCGACCGTGCAGGAAGAATCGACGTTACGACCGAACAGGGCGGGAGGCTGGTGGCTGACCAGGTGATGCTAGCCTTCGGTCGCACGCCGAACACGGCTTCGCTCGGACTCGACCGCGCTGGGGTCAAAACTGGGGCAAACGGCTCAATCGTTGTCGACGCGAGCTCCCGCACGAATATTCCGAGCATCTACGCCGTGGGTGACGTGTCGAACCGGTTCAACCTGACGCCCGTCGCGATCCGCGAAGGCCAGGCGTTCGCCGACAGCGTGTTCGGCGGGAAAGCTTGGCAGGTCGACTACTCCAACGTGCCAACCGCCGTCTTCTCCAGCCCGGAGATCGGCACCGTCGGCCTGACCGAACTTGAAGCGAGGGCGCAGTACCCTGCTGTCGACGTCTACAAGGTCCGCTTCCGGCCGCTGAAGGCCGTCGTGACGGGCGACTGCGAGGCCTCGCTTGTGAAGGTCATTGTGGATTGCGAGACGGACCGGATACTCGGAATCCATCTTTTTGCAGAGGAGGCCGGCGAGATGATCCAGGTGCTGGCGATTGCCGTGGGCAGCGGAGCCACCATGAAAGACTTCATGTCTGTCATGGCCGTGCACCCGACGGTGGGCGAGGAGATCGTCGCAATGCAGGCGCCGACGGTGCGTTACGACCGAGGCGAGGCTTCGACCTTGCTCATCCCCAGCGCCGCCGTTTGACACCACCGGCTCGCGCCGGAATAGGCCCGCCTGGAACGTTGCGGGTCGTCGCGCCGTTCGCTTTATGCTGCGGGCCTCAAACGGCCGGGAATGAAATCGATAACGCCGCGCCACTTCCGCGGCGGCGAAACCGCTGGCAGTGTCACGCAGGTCGCATGATTCAGCGGCTCCTACGCGGCGCGTTGCCCTTGCGTGCAGCCGATCTGAAATCCTGAAGGTGAGCGATGATCCGCTTCTATTTCCACCCGACGCCCAATCCCGCCAAGGTCGCCCTGTTCTTGGAGGAGTCTGGCCTACCTTTTGAACTGGTGCCGGTCGACACGAGCAAGGGCGAGCAACACCAGCCCTCGTTTCGCGCAGTCAATCCCAACGGCAAGGTGCCTGCTATCGTCGACACCGAAGGCCCCGGCGGTAAGGAGGCGCGGGTTTTCGACTCCAGCGCCATTCTGCTGTACCTCGCCGAGAAAATAGGCCGATTCCTCGGAGAACCGGCCGATCGGGGCGAACTCTTGTCGTGGCTTTTCTTCCTCGGAACGGGCCTCGGGCCTTTCTCGGGACAGGCCGTGCATTTCCAGTTTGCCGCGCCCGAGGGTCTCGACTATGCCGTCAACAGATATCGCCGCGAAGCGGAGCGCCACTATCGCGTCCTCGACGACCACCTGGCTGGCCGCGACTACATCGTCGGCTCCGTCTACACGATCGTCGATATGTCCGGTTGGGGTTGGATCGATCGCACTTCCCGCGTGATGAAGGGCGCGGCCGACCCCCTCGCCGCCTTCCCCAACATCAAGCGTTGGTTCGCCGGGATCGAAGCACGCCCTGCGGTTGCGAGGGCGCGCGCAGTCGGAAATGACCACGAATTCAAGACGGTGAGCGACGAGGAAACGAAGCGTGCGCTCTTCCCGTCTAACTATCCCGTCACCGGCGGCTAACGCATGTCGCCCAAAAGTGCCTTCGGTTTTGGAGGACATGCGTAAAACAAGGACCTTGAGCGCGTCGCATGAGCCCCATTTCGATGCGACGCCTTCCAGGGTACGCCTGGGTCTCGTCGCGTTCGCGGTTGCGGGAATGGAAACGATAACCGCGCGGCATTTCCCAATACGTTAGACGAAACATGGCGTTTCGCCTGGCGTATCCAGTGGGATCGTCGGTCGCACGGCGTCGCGTCCCCAGGTTTACCGTCGTGTTTACCAATGCAACTATCGCGGCGCGAGCGCAGCGAAATCCGGGAGAGTGCACATGAACCTCGACGCTGGCGATATGGTCGAGGCGGTTTCAGATTTCCTGAAACATGGCTACGACCACGAGTACCGAATAAGGGATGGCGCCCTTTACGACCTGACTGCCGATCGGCCTGTGGCCGCCGGCGACGTGCACGTGGATGCCGCGTTGAGGTTCGAGAGCGCGCCCGATGCGGGCGACGGTTCGAACGTCTATGCGATTGCCGAAAGAAAGGCCCGCAGCAAGGGCCTGTTGATCGACGCCTTCGACGCCTTGGACAGAGACTGCTCGCGCGAACTTTACGAACGGCTGAATACGAACCGTCGCGCACTGCACGACACTGGCGGCGAAATAGGGAGCCGATACGGGCTGCGGAAGGTCTTCAAGGAGGAATTCGAAGCGGATCCGGAACGCTTCGTGCTGCGTATCGCGTTTCCCGATTTTCCCCCCTGCCCGTACGGACAGTCGTTCTCGATGCTCGGGTTCGACACTGCGGAACAAGCCTATGTTTGGCTGGTCACCAGTATCTTGCGAGACGCGAGGCTGGAGAGAGTGCCGTACCAGGGGGCCGACGTGCCTGACAACGAATGAGCGCCCGGTGCACCCGGGTCGCTTGTGATGCACCACCATGCGAGGCCCCGCGGCGCTTCTTACAAAGGACGTGAGATGAACAAGCAGATCATGAAGCAAACAATGCTGTCGCTCGAGGCGCGCGACCTCGAGGACGCGAGAGAGAAATACCTGGAATATGTCGGAAGTGCCCGGCTCGATAGAAGCGAGCCGATCGAGGACGATGAGCAAGCGCAGGCAGAGCTCGCGAGCGACCTGTCCGAAGCTTTTGACGACACCGTTCACTCTCACGCCGATAAGATCGAGAAGCTCTCGGCGATGGACTTCGGGCCGAAGAGCAAGATCGAGGAAGGCGCAGTGGTGAAGCTCGGCGGACGGTTTTTCGTTATTGCCGTGTCGACAGGCAAGTTTGTCTGCGATGGCAACGAGATCATGGGCATATCCAGCCAAGCCCCAATCTACGCTGAGTTGCGGGGCAAGCGTGCCGGTGACGCGATCTCGTTCAACGGAAGGGAGCTTGTAATCGAGGAGGTCGCCTAACAGCTGCGACACCGAAGGTCGAAAAGCAGCGCCCCGATATAACGCGCGGTCACCCTCCCGAATCTGCGGTGTCTCGGAAGCGGATGGCGAATGGCACGGCCCGGGCGATCTTCCCAATCTTTCCCTGACGTCGACAGCCACACACTGAAGCACAGTCGTGTCGTGCGGTTGAAGTTCATTTCGCCCTTGGACTGGCGGTTGACGCTTACGTACCTTTGCCGCGCCATCGCAGAGGCGCGGAGCGATGTCGTCTTCGATTACAACCAGCGTACAAGCGCGCAGGAGACCTGGTTGCGGTACTTCAAAGCCTGAGCAGCTCCGCATCGACACAACGCTGACCCGCTTCCCATCGCGCCGGGCGAGTGGAATGGAAACCATAACGACCAGGCATTTCTAATGGTTGGCGTGCCGGGATAACCTGTCTGTGCATCTAACCGGGCTGACCCGTGACGGTTGTGCAGAGTGCTTATCAGCATAGGCGACGTGATCGTCCTCTTGGGTAAATGCACTCTCCGCTTCGCAAGGACCCGCTCAAGCAACCAAGCACGTAGGAGTTACCGATGTCGTTCCGCTTCATCACCAAGTCTATCCACGCCTACCTTATCGACTATCCCGTCGCGATCCTACTGATTGCAGCACCGTTCGTGCTGAAGCTCGGCCAGAGCGGAGCGGTCGCAATATGGCTTTCGGTTGTTGTCGGTGTCGCAGCGCTGCTGTTGGCCGCCCTCACCGACCATCCCACCGGTCTCATCCGCATCATCCCCTACTGGCTGCACCTATGGGTCGATCGCGTCGTCGGGGTCGTGTTTATCATCGCACCGATTGCCTTCAAATTCGTTGGGCTCGACGCTTGGTACTACTGGGTCCTCGCTGCTGCTGTCCTGCTAACGACCTCAGTCTTCAATGCGCCTCAGGAGCCAGCCGCGACGCGTTCGGCTTTGGGCACGCGTACAGCGGGTTGAGGGCGGCGACTGTCGCAGCGCTATTCTCCTCCGCTATGAAGCCATATGCAGCGGCTATTGGAAAACTTCGCACCTAACTGCGATTGATGGTAATCGCTCGCAGTTTTATCGAGTGACGCGCAGCGCAACCGGGAGGGAAATTACTCAAATGCGTGAGGCATGACGATTTCCCAGGGCGGCGGGGGCCCGATGTGGAACACATGCATTAACGCCTCCACCTCATGCGCGCGTGTCTGATCAAGTCCTGCGCGCAGCAAGCCTGTTCGAAGACTTGCCTAGGTGTACTTCACCATCAGCTTACGACGTTCAGTCGAGGAAGACACGTCGGGACGGCCTCGAAGGGGCACCGCTCGCAAACTGGGCACTTAGGGACCCCCTCACAACCGACAGAGGCTTTAGTTTTGGTCCTGATCTCGCGCTCCCTGGAAAAAGGACCGGAGTTCCTGCATGTCGACCTCATCGTCGCCATTCTCGTCAATGGCGTTGAAAATTCGCGCGATAAAATCCTGGACTTCCGTGCGCGAAAGCGCACCGTCGCCATCGGTGTCAACAATCGCAAACATGATGCGCATCCTTGCGCCGTGCATCATACCGGCTCTGCGGCCTTCCTTCATCCGCCGCTTTTCATGTGGACCCATCTCGTCATGTGGACCCATCTCGTCGTTTCGATAGTCGCGGTCCTCGTCGCGTCGTAAATTCTCATGATCTAGATCCTTCACCATTTTCTCTTGGAGCATTTCCCCCATCATCTGGCGCATCATTTCACGCATGGCGTCTTGATTCTGTCCGCTCGCCCCGGGGGGGTGATCCTGCGCTGGTGCCGGGCGCGCCGGAGCATTCGTCGATTGAGCGAAAGCAGATGAGGTCAGCAGGGCTAAAGCCGCGGCGAATGCTGTGGTTCTGCCAAGTCGTGTCATTGGGTTCTCCTTTGGAGGTGGCTAGGCCGATTACCTCGGCACGGGAACCAAACCAGCAGCGTACTTGATAGTTCCTCCCGCATAGCGCATGACCGGCGTATGCGCGGAGCTCCGGCTCAGCGGTGGCGCGGGAGAGATGCGGGCGACAATCTTCCGGTCGGAGCGCCTCCTCACGACCAACATTACGTCCGGAGCGCTGGTGAGCTGGGGCTGCGGAGCACGTGAAGCACTTGGTGTGACTTTGTTCAAAGCCCACTTACACGCTGCCGGCGCACCGGCACCATGAGTCCAGGCGAACGCGGGCGGAGCGGTCAGAAAGTCGCTGGCATTCAGCCAGCCACTCGGGTGAAGCGAAGCGCTTCTCCTGAGCGAGCGGGAGGCTCTCGCCGGTCGGCATGACTGCGACGTTCGGGTCGGTGGAATGCAAGTGGGCGTTGCTGAAAGACCACTGTTGGGTTCTGTCTCGTGAACTTGCGCATTCACGTGGTTGCCGACTGCGATGAATGCTGATCCTGTGGCTTTGCGGCGGACCTGAGGTTCGTCACGGCCGACGCGGATGCTGACGCATCCAAGCGCTGCGTCGGCCGGCGGCCCGCGGAACACGCCCTGTCTTTAAATCGAGACCTGTGCTGGCGCAGATCTGCTTCGCCCTTCAGGAACTTGAGGCCAGGCGTCAGCTATTCAAGTTGTTTTCCTTCACCTTTCGAATGTGTGCCCGGCTCTTGAAGTGGACGCGATTCCGCGCAGCGCTGGCGACGGCAGATCCAGGGCGGGTATATCATTGTTAAATGACGAAGCCGGCGCAGGGTGCGATGGAAGGTCGTCGGCGGCTCCCTCGAGCTGCTGAATGAAGGCATTGGCCTGCAGAGGACTACAGGATGCAGATGCATCATCCATCAGACATCGCCATTTACCCAAACGATCTCGCAATGCTGCAGCTGGTTCTTATCCGGTATTGCTCGGGGAGACAGTGCAGCCTGGACTCCGCCATGGCCCATGACGCAGCATGTGAGTTGATGGCACTGTTTCAGGCCGGCATCGAGGACGAAGCCGAACTCGAACGCATCCTTTCGCGCCACACTTTGCCGTTTCGGATGGCGGGTTAGGCCGCCTGCCCTGTAGTCAACCGCATCTGACGGCGTGCCGGGCCAGCAAGCGCGTTTTCCAGGCCGTCATCCTGTGGCAGCCAGTATGGAAGGATGGCTCTTTTCCGATATCCAAATCTGCTTCAGGGAGCTGGTCGATTGCTTTCTCCTTTCGGCCGTCGAGGGCCAGATCGTGACGCCGAGCCGCTGCGGCCTGGGTGAGCTTACCGTCATCGAGTCATGGCTGGGAAAGTTCAAGGCCACGTGCGGCTGCGCCCCACGATCGCGGTGTCGGATTTGGCCTGCGCCATTTCGAGAATGCCCGCCCTCCCCTTTCAACGAGACTCGATGTCAAGGGGCTGCGAGCTTCATGAACAGGACGCACACGGTGCTGCGAGATTGCCTTGGCGAACGGAGTGCTTCGAGCCCACGTCGACAGGTCCCCTGCCCGATCGTGATCTCGGTGCCGGCCGCGAACGGTACAATGGCGCCGAGCCCAACCTCGTCAGGCGCTTGCTCCGATGAGCACCATAGCCGGACTCGTCTGACTTAACGTCCCAGCGGCAGTCTGGACGCCTCCACCAGTTCTTCCTCGTCTCTCAATCCGGCCATGTAGTTCGCCAGAATCCGGCTCGCCAGTGCTTCACGTTGCTGTGGGGACTGCCGCGCCACCTTCAGCCTGTCGAAGACGCGTCCCAGCAACGCGACTTCGGACGGGTCGAACACACCGGCACCTTCAGCTTTCTGATAGATCGGCATGCTGTCATTCCCTCAGCATTGCTAAGCCAGCTAATCAGATCTAAGGGAACCGCACAAGAAAAAGCCCGCCCGCCCCTCGCCACGGTGGCGGCGATCCCGGTCCGTCAGCCTTGGCCGCATGGGACCCTCGTGGCGACGGGTTTGAAGTCACTGCCCGGATTTGAGGAAGCGAGCCTCACGTACCAATGAGTTCCAGTCGCTGCCGATCAGGTCGATCAACCGGCGAGCGTCAGCTTCGGAAATAGCCGTTTCCTGCGCCAATCGCCGGACCAAAATCTCGAGCTCGGGCCTGGCTGCCGGCCTCTTCTCCCCATCGTCCTCGGCCATATGCGCGCCTCCTTTGAAGCCAAACGCCAAGAGAAGCCAGACGTTTCAACCTAGCCGACAGGAGAACAAAAAAAATCGCTGGCGTTTGTTGATCGATTCGGTCGGGCCATTTCCTGCCGAGGAGGACCACCCGGTTGCTCACGGGTTCAACAAGGTCGCATGAAGGCATCGTTCTGCCCTCGTCACCTTTATCGCTGGGCTCATCATTTCTGCATCACGGTTTGCTGTGGCTAGGATCGGGGCCCGTGGAAAGGTCAGCAATCACTGCGAGGCCAAGCGCAATTGATAGGCCGACGGCGCAAAGCCACTTCCACCGTAAGCTAAAGCTCGCAAGTTGGGCAAAAAAAGCCAAGATACCGGAGAAGTGTACACCTCTCCAGGCATCTCGATGAAGGAAAGCATCGAAGAGCTACATGCGCAAATCGGCGCGGCGATGACGGACGACAGTCTCCAGGATCTGCTGCTCGAAAAGGCCGAGGTGCGTGGCATGATGTTGTGCTCGACGTTTAGGACCTGCGCCCGACCGCAAGTCGCCGGCGGCGTGAGGCTCGGGGCCGGTCGTCAGCGTGCGCCGAGGATGAAGTCGGCACCGCGATTGGCGAGGGTTTGTCGCCGGTATGCGAAATCGAGCACTCAACGACTTGGCTGCGGCTGAACGGTGGACGCGTCAAACCGCACGGCCGGCAGGAGAATGTGTTCTTAGGTTGTTCACAATGGCTATATCAGCCGAGCTGGTAAACGCCGTTCGAACCTCCGGCCACGAAGGTCGCAGTGACGTCCACGACGTCGTGCCGTTTTCGGATCGCGGCGATTGCCATCAGTCGGCTCTTTTAGGCATGGACCAGCAGATCGTCACTGTTCGGCGGTATCGAGCAGCATCGCCATCTGTCGCGCGGCGGCGCTCTCCATGATCAACTGTTCAAGTTCGAGACGGTTCATACTGGTTTTGACCCGCCGTCGGATAGCCGATGACGCCAGGGACATCGATACCGCAGTTCCCCGTCCGTGGTCATCCAAATATCGGCCAATCTCAATAACCACATCGGCATCGACATTGTTGGGCAATTCTCGCATCGGCCACATCCCCGCGTGGCAATATTGAGCAAATAATTTGCTGACTGTCGAGCACAGCCCTCACCCCAATCCGGTGTGCCACTTTGCACAAGCTGGGTCGGAGCTAATTGCGGCCGAGCCGTTCGCATTCTTCACTTTGTCCGCCGATTTCCTGGCACAGGTCGATGCGCCCAAGGCGGTTGTTATCGTCGTCGATCGCCATGCGTCTGTTGTACGCGGCCACGATATCTTTCGATTGCGAAATCCTTCCGGCCCTGTGGCCGCTGGCATAGGCCATGCCGGCGATACAGCCGCAAAGTGCGATTGCGAGCGCAATTTTGATCTTCATTTGGCTCTTGCCTTGCGAATGGATTGTCACGAAATTGCGGGAACTGAAGAATCCACTCCATTCAAGCTGGGAGCATCCCACAATGGAAGGCACATTGACCGCGTTGTTGGCGAGTTTTCAGAAATACTGGGACGAATGGGCGCCAGCTTTGGGCGTCTCCATCGCAATTGCGGTCTGCCTGGTCTGGACCGTCTACCTGCCAATCGTCGGCCTGCGCCACCTTATGGGATGGTGAGGCGGCCAACGACAGGTTTCTATCCGGAGTGCGCGCTCTGGGAACTTGTCATCCATCTGCGCTCCGAGCGACTTCCATCAACGTGTCATCAGGGGCAATCCAAACCGCCTCGTTGCGTCGTCAATGGCGCGCCGCTGATCCGAACGGCGATCCGCGCAGGCTTCTGCCCGATTAGGTTATTATGGTCGGCATCCCGCACGATTGCGTTGAGCCGGTAGCCAGCTTTGCGGCGTCCAACGCGACGATTTCAAGGTCCGGTCGTTAGCGCGCCGCCCGAATGGGACAGAGGTGAACCTCCCCTCCCCTCTTTCTGCGGCTCGCCAAGTTTTGGCCAGCGCGCGACTTTATCGGTGGCCTTGATCTAGCTTTCCACAGTGAGTCTCAAGCCATGGCCTGATCGGCTTCGCCGAGAAAGACTTGGGCGTCCTTGGCAGCCGCGATGAACGCATCTCGTGCCATTCTCGGCGGCTTGCGACCGTTGATCACCTCGAGGCAAACCTCCATCGCCCTGAGGCGTTTGGACGATTGTGGCGCAGGCCATTCCCTCAGGAGCAGACCGGCCGCATCGGCGACGGTGATCACCACCCGATCCCGATCAATGCGCCCGAGCTGAATTACCACTGGCTTGTGGAAGCGCTTCATCCCCAACCTTCCGGTCCCCCCGCCGCGTTGCGAGGCACAACAAGGCTGCCTGCAACGCTCGACGGTGCTTTTGGTTCCCTCAACACTGACGCCCCGCGAATGTGCGCTCCTCGGTGCCTGGCCGTCTGTGCGGAGTCCGGTAGCGACCGGAGCAGGTGAATCCAATCGACGGACGCAGGCAGCTTGCGCCAGCCGGTGCAACCGCAGTGTCTGGTCCTCCCCGCCCCTTGACGTTTGACGTCTCGTCAAGACGCGTTGGCCGATGCCTTCACGTACATCCCGTAAATCAACGAAGAGATCGCCAAGAATGGAGGAGCGCGATTGGTTCCGGAAATCCGGGCGGCGGCTTGCAACGTCGTCGACGGCGGGTCAGCCGTTCCGATCCGGATGAGATCGTCCTTTGTTGCCGGCGGAATTTACCGCAGTAAATTCTTGCACAAACCGCAACGGAAACAATTAGCTAGGCTTTCGGGCTTGCATTTTTGCTGGATGGCGTTCGCGGCGGCGTTAACCTGTTGTTAACCCAAAACTTCTTGCCGGGGCTGCCGAATCGGAGCTTAATGGCGGTTGGTGGGTCGTTTCCCGGCAAAAAGCGCCAATTCAGGTTTCCAGAAGTATGAACATCGCAATGCGGCTGCCCAGCTTCGAGTTTGACGACAAGATCCTCGAACATGGGGCGGAGATATCGCGCCGGCTCAATCAGCTTCGCATGGAGAAGTTCCCTCCCAACGCGGCGAAAACCCTGCGCACGTTCTCCATGGCTGAGGTCGCCCACTATCTCGGGGTCTCGCAGAACAATCTGAAACGGCTTCATCTCGAAGGCAAGGGCCCGATGCCTGACCAGGCGGTTTCGGGCCGACGCAGCTATACGGCCGGGCAGATGCTGGAGCTTCGTCATTTTCTCGACCAGCACGGCAGAACCGAAGTCAAGAAATATGTCCCCCATCGCAAGCCGGGAGACAAGCTGCAGGTCATCGCAGTCGTCAATTTCAAAGGTGGTAGCGGCAAGACCACGACCGCGGCCCACCTCGCCCAGCATCTTGCACTTACCGGCCACCGCGTCCTTGCCATCGATCTTGATCCGCAAGCCTCTTTGTCGGCGCTGCATGGCTTCCAGCCGGAGCTCGATCGGAATCTCTCGCTCTATGAAGCAATCCGCTATGATGAGGAGCGCAGGTCGATAGCCGACGTCATCGTGCCCACGAATTTTCCTGGCCTGGACATTGTCCCGGCCAATCTTGAGCTTCAGGAATATGAGTACGACACGCCCTTGGCCATGCAGGACAAAACATCCAATGCCGGACGCCAGTTCTTCCTGCGCATCGCCAAGGCTCTGAGCGAGGTGGACGACCGTTACGACGTCGTCGTCGTCGACTGTCCGCCGCAGCTTGGCTACCTCACCTTGACCGCCATGTCGGCTGCGACATCCGTGCTGATCACCGTGCACCCCCAGATGCTCGATCTCATGTCCATGAGCCAGTTCTTGCTCATGCTCGGCGGGATCTTGAAAACCATCAAAGGGGCGGGAGCGCAGATACAGCTCGACTGGTTCCGCTACTTGATCACGCGTTATGAACCCACCGACATTCCCCAAGCGCAGATGGTCGGCTTCATGCAGTCGATGCTGGCCGGCCAGATCCTTGAGCATCCGATGCTCAAGTCGACAGCCATATCGGATGCTGGACTGACCAAACAGACGCTCTACGAGGTGGAGAAATCGGCCTTCACCCGCACCACCTACGATCGGGCGATGGAGTCGCTCGATGGCGTCAACTCCGAGATCGCGTCCCTGATCCATCATGCGTGGGGCAGAAGCTGATGTCGATGATTTTTACTGCAGTAAAAACGGGCGGTTTTGTCCACAAAATCAGGCTCCTAGCCGATTTCGGGAACGGTTGAATGGCACGTAAAGACATATTCGGCAGTGTGATGGGCTCCTCCGCCACCGTCGAGCAAGCCAGGGACGTGTCGGGCTACGCGGTTCGCGGCGCATCGCGTTCCATCATGCAATCGTTCGAGGAGCTGTCGAAAAGCTCGGTCGTGGATCTGGATCCTGAGCTGGTCGACAATTCGTTCGTGGCGGACCGCATCGGGGACGATGAGCAAGAATTCGCCGACCTGGTGCGTGCCATCCGCGAACGCGGGCAAGATTCTCCAATCCTGGTCAGGCCGCATCCCTCGTTCCCTGGGCGCTACCAAACGGTTTTCGGGCATCGAAGGGTCAGGGTCGCCCGTGAGCTGGGCAGGCCTGTGCGCGCCGTTGTCAAGCAAATGGGCGACGAGGAGCACGTTGTCGCCCAAGGACAGGAAAACGCCGCCAGAGCTAACCTGTCGTTCATCGAACGGACGCTTTTCGGTGAGCGCATGCTCGAGAAGGGATATTCCCCCGATATCGTCAAGTCGGCATTGGCGCTCGACGATACGACGTTCTCCAAGATGCGTTCTGTGTCCAGCAACATCGCCGAACCCATCATCCTGGCGGTCGGCGCGGCCAAGGGGATTGGCCGTGATCGGTGGTGGCAGCTGGCCAAGCTTATGGAGCATCCAGCCAATGCCGCCAAAGCCCGTGACCATATCCAATCGGGCGAGTTTCTCCAGGCCAGCAGCGATGCCCGTTTCAATCAGCTTTTCGAGGTGCTGGCCGCAAACGGCAAGGCCGCAAGATCGACGCCGCCGCGAGCACAGGCGAGCGCCTGGGCGCCAAAAGACAATTCCGTAAAGGCAAAGATCACCGATGACGGCAAGGTATTCACGCTCGCCCTGAAGTCCAGGGAGGCTTCGGCCTTCGGAACCTTCATCGCCGGCAGGCTCGAGGCGCTCTTCGAGGCGTTCCGAGAGGCACAATCTGGGAAGACAACAGGAGACTAAACCGCAAAAGAAAAAGGCCCCCGAACGTCACCGTCACGGAAGCCCTTCTCAAGTCTGTCGCAAGCTGAGAATCGCAAATCCGCGAATCACTGTCAAGTGTCATGGGCGTCGTTTTGGCGAGCAGATTTCTTTTGCCTGATTAGAGGCAGAGGGAAAATGGTAACGCATATTTCGACGACGCCGTTTGGGCGGCGGCCGATGACACTTGGCCTGATCGCCAGCCAAGCGGCTGCAAAAGCAATAGATCGAAATACCACGGTGCCCAAATGGCAGGTGTTTCGAGACATCAGAGAGGCCAGGTCCGCCATAGGCGCGACCGATCGCGCCTTGGCGATCCTCAATGCGCTGTTGTCATTTCACCGTGACGACGACCTTTCAGGGGAGGGCGGACTGGTCGTATTCCCCTCCAACGAGCAACTTATCCATCGCGCCAACGGCATGTCGCCGGCGACGCTCAGGCGACACTTGTCGGTCCTGGTGACTTGCGGCCTGGTGATCAGGCGCGACAGTCCGAACGGAAAACGCTTCGCCCGCAAGGGAGAGGGCGGCCAGATCGAACAGGCCTACGGCTTCGACCTGTCGCCGATCGTGGCGCGCGCGCAGGAGTTCAAGCAATTGGCTGGCGCCGTCCAGGCCGAGCGGAAAGCCTACAGGCTGGTCAAGGAGCGTCTTACCATCTGCCGGCGAGACATCGTCAAGATGATCGAAGCCGGGCTCAACGAGGACGTCCCGGCCGATTGGCGGCGGTTCCAAAGGCAATTTGAAACGATTGTCGGGCGATTGCCGCGGACGGCGTCGCGCCAGGTGCTGGAGTCGGTCGCCGATGAGCTGGAAGACCTGTGGGCTCAGGTGCATCAGCTGTTGGAAACATTCGTAAAATCACAAGATTCGAACGCCAATGAGTCCCATTCTGAGCGCCACATACAGAATTCAAATCCAGATTTTATTTCTAACGATGAAACTGAAACCAGCTTTAGAAACAAGAACGAAGCGAGCGGCAGCGGCGCGCCACACCACAATGTGCGCAGCCTGCCCAAGCGGGACATGCCCTTGGCGATGGTGCTGGATGCCTGCCCGGAACTTCTGACCATGGCCCGCGGCGGCCAAATTCGGACCTGGCGCGACTTTGTGGCGGCGGCCGAGCTCGCCCGGCCCCATATGGGGATCAGCCCAAGTGCGTGGCAGGAAGCGGTCGGGGTGATGGGGCCGGAGAAGGCCGCCATCACCGTTGCCGCAATCCTGCAGCGGACCGACCAGATCAACAGTTTGGGCGGCTATCTCAGAAACCTGACGGAGCGTGCTCGTGGTGGCCAGTTTTCGGTGTGGCCGATGATCATGGCGCTGCTGCGGGCGAGGCTTGATGCACAGGCCGGTACCGGTCCCGCGAAATCGTCCTGGAGCGACGTCGGAGAAGGCAGTGAGTCGGTCGATGGGGGTTCCAATAGCGCCGAAATCAGTGAAGCTTTGCGGCTCAGTATGAAAAAGAAGGGCTGGGATCGATAATCGGTTGGACTTCGCTGCCGGTGTGGGAGGCGGTCAATACCGGGTTCGTCGAAGCGTGCACCAGCCAGTCTATTGGGATCGGCACCTGTTCGGATCCTAAGTCGGCAGGGGAGGGGAGCATCTTGCGTCGCTTAATCCCGAGCTGGTTCCCTAGGGGAGGGAAGCGCCTCTTTCGAGGTTGCCTAGAGGCCTGATGCTTTGGTTAGGTTGACTCGGAACCGATCGCGGCGGCGCTGGTACTTGCGGGTCATTTCTGCCGAAGCATGGCCGAGCTGCTTTTGCACATGGCGCTCGTCGACCTCTGCCGAGGAGGCGAGACCGGCGCGTAGCGAATGGCCGGCAAACAGCCTTGGTCGTTCGCCCTCCGGCAGATCACCCCGCACACCGGCCGCCAATGCCGTCCGCTTAACGACCCGGGCTACCTCCTGGTCGTTGAGCCGATCGGCGCCGACTGCCTTGCCCTGGCAGGTGACGCGCCGAAAGATAGGACCGTGTGCGATGCGCGCCAGCTTGAGCCAGGTCTCCAACGCCACCACCGGGCAGGTGGCATCGGACGAGCCGCGCCCGACTTCCACCTCGCGCCAGCCTGTTTTTCCCCGCAAGATCACCAGCATGCCTTTGTCGAGGACGTCCACCCAGCCGCGGCCGTCCCCGGTCTGGTCGCGGCCGACATCCAGGCCCACGATCTCGGAACGGCGGAGCCCGCCAGCGAAGCCGACAAGCAGCATTGCGCGATCGCGCAGGCCACGCAACGTGCCGCGGTCGAGCGTCTCCAGCATGGCAATAAGATCCTCCGGGAGAATGGCTTCCTTCTGTAGAGGCGGTTTTGCGTGGCTGTTGCGAATGCCGGCCAGCACCGTCGCGATATGCCGGTCTTTTCTGTCTAATGGCTGGCCGCGCTGGGCAAAATTCCACGTCAGCGAGGATAGCCGGCGCTCGATAGTCGCCACCGAGCTAGGCTTCTTGTCCCCGGTCGCCGTGCCGGAGGCTTGAGCCGTGATGTAGAGGCCGACCACCTGCGGATCAGGTGGAAACATTTCGACGCCTTGCCGGCGGCACCAGCTGGAAAAATGCTTCCAGTCGGACGCATAGGCGCGCCGCGTGTTGGCCGAACTCGCGGCTTCGACATAATCGCGCGCGCGAACGGCGAGGTGCTCGAGGTGGCCGGGTAAGCGCTGCCGGTCCACAAGATTTGACTCCGGTAGGGCAGGGGAGGGATCATTCCTGACGGCCGTCAACCGCGCATTTGCCCCGTCAGCGGTATCTTGTGCCATCGCGTGGACGATCTCCACGATATCAGGCAGGTCATCTTGTTCGGGCAATTGCGGATCCTCAACTACGATTCGCAACATATCATGTCAGTGACGGTTAGCTGGAACGTCATCCTCGACCGTCAAAATATGCCCTAAAATCAGAAAAATCAGATCGCTGGGGGTGATGATGTTCAACAGCTTTCATTTTTGTTGAACATGCGGTATGCTCAACAATAACCCATTTCGTTGAGCATCATGATAACACGCCATTCACCGCTCGCTCATTCGGCCTACCACGATCTGCTATCGTCCCTGCGCGACGAGGTCGTGGCCGAGATCCGCGGAACGCCGACGCGGATCGACCGCAACGGCCGCGTCTACTGGTACGACACCTACCGCGTCGGTTCGGACGTCAAGAAGACCTATATCGGGGAAGATAGCGAGGAACTTCGCCTTCGGATGCAACGCATCCAAGCGCTGCGCGACGACCGCGACGATCGCCGACGCAATCGCGCGCGGCGGGTCCGCCTGCTACGTGCGGAAGGGTTCCTTGGCGTCGATGCAGCAACCGGCAGCCTTCTGCATGCATTTGCTTCCGCCGGAGTTTTCCGCCTCGGCGGGACGGTCGTGGGAACTCAGGCCTTCCGCCTCTACGAGGGCGAGCTCGGCGTTCGCTTCACCCTTGACCAGACTGCTCAAACGAATGACGTCGATATCGCTAGCTTCGAGCGACTCTCGATCGCCCTGGAGGACAGTGTGTCGGCGCCGCTTGAACGGGTTCTCAAGGATTTCTCATTCGAACCGGCGCCGACGCTGGACCCCGGCAAGACCTGGCGCTGGAAGCAAACGCGCAACGAGACGCTCGTCGAATTCCTGACGCCGTCTTTTGCCGAGGAGGAGGGACTGCGTCCACTGCCGGCGCTTGGCGTCCATGCCCAATCCTTGCATCATCTCAACTATCTCCTGGCAGAGCCAATGCTGGCAGCCGTTACCTATCGCGACGGCGTGCTCGTGCAAATTCCGCGACCGGAACGCTTCGCAATCCATAAGGTCATCGTTGCCGATCGCCGCCGCGATGGGCCGGACAGCCTAAAATCCATTAAGGACCGCCTGCAGGCGGAATTCCTGGTCGATGTGCTCGCAACCGATAGGCCGGACGACCTGCGTGAGGCTCTCGAGGACGCTCTGGCGCGCGGCAAGCGCTGGCGGGACAGGATTGCGGCCACCTTGAAACGATCGCCATCGCTGCAGGCTGCCCTTGGCGACATGATGCGATAGCAGCCGCACCAGAAAATGTTTGGCGATGAACAAATGCGCGTTCTCAATGAACGCGGTTTCTCGTCGATCTGACGCCTAAACGAGCCCGTCTGCCGTGAAAAAAGGGGTCAGAGAGGCCATTTCTGAGCGGCTTTGCGAAACGAGCGATAATGCAAGATTATCATTCGTTTTGTGTAGCCGACAGGCTGTGCGTTTTGAAGCGAAAACCGTGGCATAAAGCGCACCGGCATTTTACCCTCCAAAGCATGATTCGCCTTGACCCCGAGACCGCAGCTGCTGCCTCGCCGCCGGCCGTCCCGGCGTGGGCGCTCGCCGGCGGCGGTGCGCTGCATGACGCCGACGCTGCCTTCCGGGCCGGCGCCGCCCTGGGTTCGCTGGACACGCTTGCCCGGGCACAGCCTGCCTGGGCCGGCGCCTGGCGCCAGCGGCTGGCGCTCAACTGCGCCGCCGCCAGCATGCGGCTCGCCGGCCGCGCCGAGGACGCGGCCGCCCTGCGCGATGCCTGGCAGCTTTGCCCGGCCGGCGCCGATCCCGGTCCCGCCGGCGCCATTTTTGGCGCCTGGCGCCAGCTGGCGCTGCAGCCACCGGCGGTCAGCGCCGATCGGCTGGCAAAAGTGGTCGAGATGCTCGGGCTCGCCTGGGACGACGAGGCGCTCGCCGACCTCTGCAACGAGATCGAGGAAGTGGCGGGCTCGCAGCGGCCGGCGCCGTTCGCCGCCGCGGCAATCGCTGCGCACGTCGTCGCCATACGCCCCGATGCCGAGCTTTTGGCCTGGTGGTTGGCCGATTTGGTGATGGCGCAAAGCCTGCGCTGGCCACGATCGCTACCCCTGTTGATCGTCCAGGCTTTTGGCCCGGCCTTCGGCACCGAGGGTGGCGGCGGCAAACGCATCCGACCGGGCGAAAAAGGTTTTGAGCGCGCGGTTTGCCTGGCGCTGGTGCAAGCGGCGGCGGAGGCCTGCCGGCTGGCGGCCGAGCTGTCGCGCCGTTCCGAAAAACTCCTGGCGGTGACGCCAAACCTGCGCGCCAAGGGCGCATGCGACGTGATTTTTTTGCTGCTCAATGAAGATGCCGTCCCCGGATCGGTGACGACCAAAAACCTGTCGCGCTTCGCGGCGCGGCGGCTGTTCGAGCGGCTGCAGCAGCTCGAGGCCGTGCGGGAGCTGACGGGCCGCCCGACCTTCCGGCTGTTTGGGCTGTAGCGATGAGCCAAGCCTCCGTCCGCCGCAAGCCGAACGAACAGCCGGCGCTGCTCGACACCGAGCTCGAGCACCTGCCGCCGGAACTGCGCTGGCGCGAGTGGATGAGCCGCGTCGAAGCGGTGATCTTTGCGGCAAATGAGCCTGTGCCGCGCGAGGTGCTGGCGCGGGTTGTGGGCAAAAACTGCAATCTCGACCTGGTCATCGACGACATCCGCGCCGAGCTCGCCGGCCGCCCCTATGAGCTGGTCGCGGTCGCCGGCGGCTGGCAGCACCGCACCAAAAAGGTTTTTGGCGACGTCATCCACGCCGCATTCGGCACGCCGGCGGGTGAGGGGGCAAAAGAGCTGACGCAGTCGGAGGCACTCGTCTTGATGTGCATTGCCTACTTCCAGCCGATCACGCGGGGCGAGCTGTCTTCCTTCTTCGGCAAGGAGGTGTCGCGTGATCTGATCGGCGTGCTGCGCGCGCAGGATCTGATCGCCTCGGGGCCGCGTAGCCCGCAGCCGGGCGCGCCCTACACCTATGTCACGACGAAGAACTTCCTGTCGCAGTTCGGGCTCGACACGCTGCGCCAGCTGCCGGATTTCGAGGCGCTCGAAGACGCAGGGCTGCTGTCGAAGGAGAAGCTTCTGGCCGGCGACATCATGACTGAGTTTTCATCTCATCATAGAAACGCCGACGTCGAGATCGAGTAGCCCTGTCCATTGCGGGTGTTCGCAGCTGCCTCAATAGGCTGACTGCTTAAGCACAAAAGGGCCAGGAGTTCTTGGCGCCGTCGTTGTCCGAAATTTGTAGCATATTTCGGGCAAGAAGCGGTTCATTCGAAACGCTCGTCTCGGCGGCGGTCGCGCTGTGTCTCCCACCGCTGTTCCTCGGCAACCGCTTCCATAAGGCCCTTCTTCGCTTGTTGAACAAAGTCGATCACGGCGGTATCACCGCCAAAATCCAACTCATCCAGCATACGCGCGTTCGTCTCGATGATCGCAGCGCGCGAGCCCGTCCACGTTCGTGGCCGAAACCGCCGTAGAAATTCGGCCAAGACCTGTACACGGTCAGGTGCCTTTTCCAGCACCAGCCGCGCCGCAGGGGTCCATTGCCGCGGCGTTTTTTCCTCCGGCCGGCGGAACAGCGTGATTGTCGCGGCGGCAACGGGATAGCGAATTGCTGCGTCGGCTTCGCACCATGCAAGGAGGACGTCATCTGGTACAGAATCCATCGGGTTGCCATGCATATGGCTCATGTCTTCAACAGCTCGCACGCCGGATTTGCGCATCGCCGCCAAAAAGCCCGCGTCGAGGGCGGCCGAGCGCCGCGCAGCGGCGGACTGCATCGCCGCGACCCGGGTCGCGAGAACGCCACGCAGCGACTCTAATTGCGCCTTTCGCTCGCGAAGCGCCTGGCCTTGCCGCGCGATGTTGTCCGCGCCAGTCTGGAGGCCTTCGATATCCCGGCGCAACGCACGCGCCTGATCCTCATAACCGATCTTCTCGGAATCTAGCGCCGAGGCGATCTGTCCCGTGGCGGCCTCGACGGCAGCAAGCTCCTGCAGCGCGGCTGCGATATATTGATGGGCCTTCGCGACGCGGGTCCGCGCATCGCCCAATGGATCGGCTCCGGCATTGACCGGCCACCCCTCGGCTCCGGCCATCGTCTGGACACGGGTGAGCGTAGCCCGCCAATTCGCCACCGCGGCTTCGAAGCGCTGCACCGCCGCCGAGGCAACGCCCTTTAACGAAATCGTGCCGGAAAGGATGTTGAGCTGCCCGGTCTTGGCCTGGGCGTCGGCAGACAAGGCCGCAAGCTGCTGCTCATGCGGCGCGAGCTGCGCCAACTGCTCCTCGATGCTGGGCAGCTGGGCAAGCTGGGCGTTGAGCTGTTCGATGTCCTTCCGTATCGCATCCGCTTCCGCGGTCATCGAGCGAACCGTGGCGATCGCATCTGATTCCGCTGCCGCGATCACGCGTTGATCGCCAAGAAGAAACCCGTCCAGCAACCGGAGGCGACCACCGGGCTGGAGCCCGACCGTCTCGATCTCGGTCTGCGACAGGATGATCGGCGGCAGGAATGGTCCGGACATCCGAGGAGTTGCTCGCTTGAGGCTGGAAAGTGGTTTGGATCTAATTCAACGCGTGGCCGGCCAATCCATAAACCCACGGGTTCTTGTCTTCCCGGTTCAGAAAGCGGCGGCCTTTGGACATTGTCGTCACAGTCTCGGCTACGCCAAGGCCGCTCCGCTGAAGGAACTCGGCAAACACGCCGTCTCTCTCGCGCGTATCGACGCGCGTGAACCGACCCTCCAGATTTTTCAGATGGACGGCTGTGAGATGCACCGCGTCCCAGGCGTTCTGGGCAACTATGGGGCCAATCACAAAGCCGCGCCCGAACTCGCGACGCATGGAATAGCCAACCACCTCGCCGCCGCGGCTCAGGGTCGCTATCGAGGCATCCTTTGCGAGCAACGCCAGCAGCCTCGCACGATTTGTCCCGACTGCGCGCTCGTCCAGCGCGGTGATCTCGGTGAGCCTGTCGCTGGGCAGCTCATTCAATTCTCCGCCCAGGGTCGGCAATGCCGGGAGTGTCTGCTGGACTTCTCCCTGGCGCATATAGACGATCGCTTCGCTGGTGAAGCCCAGCGAAACATACAGGGGATAGGCGGCATGGGTTGCATTCAGGGCGAGGTTGCGATTGCCGCACTGCTCAAGGATTTGGTCCATGAGCCATCGGCCGCCTCCCTGCGCCTGGGCTCGTGGGGTCGTTATCACGAGACCGACGGTGGCAAAGTTGTCTCCCTGCGGGAACCACATCGCGCTACCGAAAACCCGCCCAATACCATCAACAGCAACGATGCCGTGGCCGGCACGACGAAACAGTTCCCAGTCCTTGGGTCGATGCGGCCAGCGAACCGAGATCGACAGTGCGTGCAACAGCTCAACGTCCACATCCCTGATGTCGCCCGCGACCAGTTCAAAGGATTTCAGGCGCACCGATTTCTGCATCTCAGCTCTTCGCTCCGTCATCGTGCACCAGGCCTTAGAGCATCCGGCTTTCTCATCCCGCCACCCAATGCAATTCCGTAGCAAACGTCTTTGTCGCAGCTTTGCATAGGAACGCCAGCAGGTTTCACCGCCTGGGCATGGCTTTTCGCAATTTTCAACCAATGCCCCGGGGTGGTTCGGCAGCGAATACTCCTGCCTGCGGCTACGCTGGCCACACCCCGAATTTGCGCAAGCAGAGTGGCCACCATGAACGTGGAAGAGATTCTCGCCAGACTGATTGCGTTTCCCTCTGTTGTGGGCACGCCAAACGGTGCGATCCTCGATTGGATCCGCCACTACTGTCAGGCAGCCGGAGCCGAGGTAACGGTTATTCCCGGTCCCGAGGGCGATAGATCCAACCTGTTTGCCACGATCGGCCCGCGCGAGCGTCGGGGCTATGTCATCTCTGGACATATGGATGTCGTGCCAGCGCGCGAGCCGGAATGGAACTCGGACCCATTCCTTCTGCGCCGCGACGGCGAGAAGCTTTACGCTCGTGGCACCAGCGATATGAAGGGCTTTCTCGCCTGTGCATTGGCCGCGCTCCCGGAACTCGGGCCAATGAAACTGCGACAGCCCATCCATCTGGCGTTCTCCTATGATGAAGAGGCGGGTTGCCGCGGCGTGCCGCATCTCATCGCCGCGTTGCCTGGTCTCTGCGAGAAGCCGCTTGGCGCGATCATCGGAGAGCCAAGCCGGATGCAGGCCGTCCGAGCGCACAAAGGCAAGGTCGCCGCACGGCTCGAGGTGACCGGGCGATCTGGCCATTCGTCGCGCCCCGATCTGGGCCTCAATGCCATACATGCGATGGCCGGCGTGATCGCGCATGCCGTGGCCTACGGTCAATCCCTGGCTGAGCAGCATCTCGACCACAACTTCGAGCTGCCATACTCGTCCTTGCAGGTCGGCGTGATTGCCGGGGGTCAGGCCGTCAACATCATCCCTGACCGCTGCACTGCCGATATCGAGGTGCGTGCCGTGCCGGGCGTTTCTCCGTCTTCGCTGCTCGAACCGGTGAAGGCCCGGCTGTTCGCCCTGCGCGACCGCGGCTTCAAGGTGGCCTGGCACGAGCTGAGCTCCTATCCCGCCCTTGCGCCCGCGAACGGGAGCGAGCTTACGGCATTACTGACCGAGCTGACAGGGCGAGAGCCGCTCACAGCCGTTAGCTACGGCACCGAGGCTGGACTCTATCAGCAGGCCGGAATCGATGCGGTGATCTGTGGGCCCGGAGACATCGGCCGCGCCCATCTCCCGAACGAATATATCGAGATCGGTGAGCTCGCCGCGTGCCGGCGGATGATCGAGGATCTCGGTGCACGCCTAGCGGCGTGACGGGAGGGCTGTCCATGGCGTTTCTTTTTCATTCCGATGCGGCGCGTGGGGCGGTCTTCCGCGAAGTCTTCGCGCGCGAGCTCCCGGACCTGGAATTCTTCCAGTCCGGCCACGGAGTCGAGCGCGAGAGGATTCGTTATCTCATCACCTGGACGGTGCCGGACGACATCTCGCGGTACAGCAATCTGGAAGTACTGTTTTCCATCGGGGCGGGCGTCGACCAGTTCAATCAGGACGTGGTGCCACACCATGTGAAAGTGGTGCGCATGGTCGAGGACGGCATCATTAGCATGATGCAGGAGTATGTGACGCTCGGTGTGCTGACACTCCACCGTGACTTGCCGGCCTATCTGGAGAAGCAGAAGAGGTGCTCCTGGCAACCCATTCCTGCTCGGCAGGCGGCCGAACGCCGGGTCGGCTTCTTGGGCCTTGGCATGCTGGCACAGGCGGCTATCGCGCGTCTCACGCCATTTCAGTTTCCCCTGGCCGGCTGGAGCCGCAGCGAAAAGCAGATCGAGGGCGTCACGTGCTTTCACGGTGAGGACCAGCTTGCCGGCTTTCTGGGGCAGACGGACATTCTCGTATGCCTGCTGCCGCTGACGGATCGAACGCGTGGCATGCTCGATGCGCAATTCTTCGCCCGGCTGCCGGCCGGGGCACGTCTGCTGCATGTCGGCCGCGGCCCGCAACTCGACCAGATTGCGTTGATCGAGGCGCTCGACGGCGACCACCTTGCGGCGGCGATGCTCGACGTCACCCATCCGGAGCCGCTGCCCCAGGATCATCCCCTGTGGTTGCATCCCAAGGTGATGATCACCCCCCACATCGCGTCCGTGACACAGCCGCATACGGCGGCGCAATCGGTCGTTGAAAACATCCGGCGCCACCGTGCCGGGGAAGAACTGATCGGCGTCGTCGATCGGACACTTGGCTACTGACAGGAAACCTCACATGTCACTTCTGATCCCGATAGACACGAATCCCGCCTTTACCCCGAAAGAGTCCCTGCCCTTGCCGGAGCGCCTCATCTCCGGTGCTCCATCCTTCAAGAGTTGGCCGCAGGATGCCTCGAAAGACGAGAAGGTCCTGAGCGGCGTCTGGGAGGCGACGCCCGGGGTGACGCATTCGATCAAGGGCACCACCTACGAGTTCTGTCACATCCTTTCGGGCCTGATCGAGATCGAGGAAAAGGGCGGTGAGACCAGGACTTATCGCGCGGGCGACAGTTTCGTCATGAAGCCCGGCTTTGTCGGTGTGTGGCGCACGATCGAGACGGTTCGCAAGGTCTATGTCGTCGTCAACGACTGACTTCAAGGTCACGGCCCGGCCGCAAAGCAGGCCGTGACCGCGAAATGATCGACCTTCCAAAGGCGGCCTGACGCGATTTGACGCCGTCAGGCGGCCCATCCTCGATGAAACATGCGTCGCGCCGTCGACTATTGTCTCGCTAGTCAAAAATCCGAAGCATGGCCACCGATCCTTTAGGACACACTTCATGAAGGCCTACTCCATAGCCCTAATTCCCGGCGACGGCATCGGCAAGAGCGTCACGGCAGCAGCATGGCGCGTGCTGGAGGCGGCGGCAAAGCGGGGCGGTTTCGTCCTGGATGGCACAAGCTTCCCATGGTCCTGCGCCTACTACCTGGACATCGGCGTGATGATGCCGCCGGACGGCATCGAGACACTGCGTAAATTCGATGCGATACTTCTCGGCGCCGTGGGCTGGCCTGCGGAAGTGCCCGATTCAGTATCGCTCCATGGCCTGCTGCTGCCGATCCGGAAAACCTTCACACAATATGCCAACATAAGGCCGCACAGACTGTTGCCGGGCGTCGAGGGGCCCCTGCGCTCGGGGCGCTTCGACATTCTTTGCATCCGCGAGAACACGGAAGGCGAATATTCCGGCGCCGGCGGACGCGTTCATTCCGGCACTGCCAACGAGGTGGCGATCGAGACGGCGATCTTCACGCGTGCAGGGGTCGAACGGATCCTCCGATTCGGCTTCGAACAGGCGCGGACGCGCCGCAAGAAGCTCGCATCGGTCACCAAATCCAATGCGCAGAAACATTCCATGGTCTTCTGGGATGAGGTCACGCGCGAGGTGGCGAAGGACTATCCCGATGTGGAGGTCTCACCTTACCACATCGACGCCATGGCCGCGCGGATGGTGCTGGAGCCGGAAAGCCTAGATGTCGTCGTCGCCTCGAATCTGTTCGGCGACATCCTCTCGGATATTGGAGCGGCGATCCAGGGCGGGCTGGGTTACGCTGCGTCGGCCAATATCAATCCCGATCGCAGCGCGCCGTCCATGTTCGAGCCGGTCCATGGCTCGGCCCCCGACATTGCGCATCTCGGTCTCGCCAATCCAATCGCCTCGATCTGGTCCGGCGCGATGATGCTGGAGCATCTGGGCGAGGTGCATGCCGCGGCCGAAGTGATGTCGGCGATCGAGTCCGTAACCGCGCGCGGCATAGGCACGAATGCGGGCAAGGACAGGACCGAGACAATCACGCAAGCCGTGCTTGCGCAATTGAGCTGAAAGAGCGGAGGAAACACCATGAATGCGATGACCACGATTGGCATCCTGAAAGATGCGGACCTGTTCCGCCAGCGCGCATTGATAGGCGACGTGTGGCAGCATGCCCACAGCAAGGCGACGGTCGATGTAATCGATCCAGCCAGTCTCGAACTTCTTGGAATGATCCCGGACATGGGCAGAGACGAGACCCGTGCCGCCATCGACGCGGCGGCGGCGGCGTTCCAGGGCTGGAAGAGGAAGACCCATGCCGAGCGTGCAGGATTTCTGGAGCGCTGGCACGATCTCATCCGGCAGCATGAAGAGGATCTGGCGCTCCTGCTGACGCTGGAGCAGGGCAAGCCGCTCGACGAGGCGCGCGGCGAAATCCGCTATGGCGCATCTTTTGTGAAATGGTTCGCCGAAGAGGCGCGCCGCATCGGCGGATCGACCATTCCCTCGCCCACGGCCGATCGCCGCATTCTGGTGCTGAAGGAGGCGGTCGGCGTCTGCGCCATCATCACCCCATGGAATTTCCCTAACGCGATGATCACGCGCAAGGTGGCTCCGGCGCTGGCCGCCGGGTGCACTGTGGTTATCAAGCCGTCGGAATTCACGCCGTTCTCGGCGCTGGCGCTCGGCGTTCTGGCGGAACGGGCGGGCATTCCGGCAGGCGTCATTAACATCGTCACGGGCATGCCGGCAGAGATCGGCAAGGAATTGATGGCCAATGAAACGGTGCGGAAGATCTCCTTCACCGGTTCCACGCGAGTCGGCGCGCTTCTGATGAAGGGCGCCGCCGACAGCATCAAAAGGCTGAGCCTTGAGCTCGGCGGCAATGCGCCTTTCATCGTCTTCGACGACGCGGACCTCGAACTCGCCGTCGAAGGTGCGGTCAACTCGAAATTCCGCAATGGCGGCCAGACCTGCGTTTGTGCCAACCGCATTCTTGTCCAGGCCGGCGTCTATGAAGCGTTTGCCACGAAGCTTGCTGGCTGGGTCACCAAGATGAAGGTCGGCCCGGGAACAGATGAAGGCGTTTCCATCGGGCCGATGATCAATGGCGCGGCCATCGAGAAGATCCAGAGGCACGTAGCGGATGCCCTGAAGAAAGGCGCGAGGATCATTGCTCAGAGCGAGGCAATGCCTGATGGCAAGCAATACGCACGCCCCCTCGTGATCGGCGAGGCGACGACCGAAATGCTGCTGGCGTCGGAAGAGACCTTCGGTCCGGTGGCCCCACTCTTCCGCTTCGAGACCGAGGAGGAAGCCATCGCGATCGCCAACAGCACGCCTTTCGGCCTTGCCGCCTATTTCTACACGGAAAATCTCAAACGCTCATGGCGCGTCGCGGAAGCGCTGGAGTTCGGCATGATCGGACTCAACACCGGGCTGATCTCGACGGAGGTCGCGCCGTTCGGCGGGGTGAAGCAGTCGGGACTGGGACGGGAGGGTTCGCAACTTGGTATCGAAGAGTATCTCGAGGTCAAGGCACTTCATGTCGGCGGGTTGAACTAGACGCTTCGCCCGGCGCGAGCAGCGCAACCAGTAATGAGAAAGGGGCGGTTGAACCGCCCCTTTCTCATTCGATGTTTCAGGTGCCGCGATGGAGCGGGAGGCACGCCAGCCTCAAGCGATCTTCCGCATGGGCTCCAGGCCGACGGCGGCGGCGAGCCCGCCGATATCCTTGATCTCGGTGTATTGGTAGAAGGGATTAGCGGGCTCGTGGCCGCGGTTCACCCAGACCTTGCTCTTGATACCTAGGTCGTAGGCGGTCATCAGGTCGTAGCGGAAGGATGAGGAGACGTGGGTGACGTCCTCCGGTCCGCAGCCGAGTTTGTCGAGCATGTATTCGAAGCCCTTCATCTGCGGCTTGTAGGCGCCGGTCTCCTCGGCAGTGACGACCATGTGGAAGGGCGCGCCGAGCTTTTCCACGTTCGACATGATCACGTCGTTCATGGCATTCGACAAGATTACCAGAGGTATCTCCTTTGCCACCTTGGCCAGGCCAACTGGCACATCCGGGTGCGGTCCCCAAGTCGGCACCTCGTCGTAGATGCGTTGGGCATCTTCCGGGTTGAAGGCAACCCCATTGCGCTTGCAGGTGCGCTCCAGCGAATTCTGCACCACCTCAAGGTATGGCTTCCAGGCGCCCAGGACCTCGTCCAGGCGATAGGCGGAGTAGTTTTCGATGAACTGCGTCATCGCGACTGGCGAAAGCCTGGAGCTATAGACGCGCCTTGCGGCGCCGGCCATGTCGAAGTTGATAAGCGTGCCATAGCAGTCGAACGTGATGTATTTCGGTCTGAAAGTCGACATTGCGACCATCCTCCTGATCCACTCGGCACAGCGTGCCTGTACCGCAATCACCATAGACGGCGATCATGGGGACTAATGGCCGCATTGGTCGCGACCTGAAGCAGATCATTTCGTATTGCACCACCCGTTTGGCAGAGAGTTGCGCCAGGCGGCTGTTCGGGTTCGCGGGGCAACCTGCCGGCGCGACCTGGGTCGGCATAAGATGCGGCACAACTGGCAGAGGATAGTGAAAACGCGCGGCGCATGACTGCCGGTCGCGAGGAACTGCTGTCTTCGCCGGTTTAGCCTAGGCACCTGAAGATACAGTCGGGAACGGCCATGAGGATGCAGCTCCGAGCCGCCCCAAAGGAACAGAGCGCGCCTCGGCGGACACATGCGCTCGTCAGTCAAGCACTCGGTTGATTTGGAGGAAGAAATGCTTGCGAATTCACTGATCGAACTTGATCGCGCCCATCTGGTTCACCCGGTGGCGTCCTATCGCAGCCATGAGGCGATGGGCGTCCGGGTGCTGGAGTCGGCCACCGGCGCGACGCTGACCGACGCCACGGGGCACACCCTCCTCGATGGGTTCGCCGGTCTGTGGTGCGTCAATGCCGGGTACGGGCAGGACAGCATCGTCGAGGCTGCTGCCAAGCAGCTGCGCGAGCTTCCCTACGCAACGGGTTATTTTGGGTTGGGCTCCGAGCCGGCCATTCGCCTCGCCGCAAGGCTGGCCGAATTGGCGCCGGGCGATCTCAACCATGTCTACTTCACGCTCGGCGGCTCCGACGCGGTCGACAGCACGATCCGGTTCATCCGCTACTATTACCACGCCAAGGGTACGCCGCGGAAAGACCAGTTCATTTCGCTCGAATACGGCTACCATGGATCTTCGACGGCGGGTTCCGGCCTGACCGCGCTGCCGGTTTTTCACGCTGGTTTCGGCGTCCCCTACGACTGGCAGCACAAGATTCCGTCCCACTATCCTTATCGCAATCCCGTCGGTCCCGATCCACGGGCCATCATCGAAGCCTCCGTCGCCGCCCTGCGGGCCAAGATCATGGAGCTCGGCGCCGATCGCGTCGCGGCGTTTTACGTGGAGCCGATCCAAGGATCGGGCGGCGTGCTCGTTCCGCCGGCGGGTTGGCTGAAGGCCATGCGCGCCGTCTGCAAGGAACACGATGTCCTGTTCGTTGTCGACGAGGTCATCACCGGCTTCGGCCGCACCGGTCCGCTCTTCGCGTGCGAAGAGGATGACGTCGTTCCCGACCTCATGACAACGGCGAAGGGCCTGACCTCGGGTTACGTGCCGATGGGCGCCGTCTTCTTGTCCAGCCACGTTTACAACACGATCGCGGACGGAGCCGGCAAGGCGCTCGTCGGCCATGGTTATACTTACTCGGCCCATCCCGTGAGTGCGGCGGTAGCGCTCGAATGCCTGCGCCTTTACGAGGAGGGCCTGCTGGACAACGGACGCACGGCCGGAAAGCGCCTGATGGCGGGTCTTCGCTCGCTCAGCGATCACCCGCTGGTCGGCGACGTACGCGGGCGCGGCATGCTGGCCGCGGTCGAACTGGTGATCGATAAGGAGCGCAAGACGCCGTTGCCGCCGGAAGCCGATCCCGCGCGCCGAGTTTTCGACCGCGCCTGGCAGAACGGTCTCATTGTCCGGGCCTTCGCAAATGGCGTTCTGGGCTATGCGCCGCCCCTCTGTTGCACGGACGAGGAGATCGACGGGATCATCGAACGCACCCGGTTGACCCTCGACCAGACGCTCGAGGATAAAGATGTGCGGGTGGCGATGAGAAGATGATCATTCAGCCGATGCCTGGGCAAAGGCGACCTCTGTCTCATCGGTCGAATATGGTGGCAAGCGGCAGGTGAGATTTAACGATAGGCGACTTCAGCACGACAAAGCTGAAGTACTTGTCGATACCGATATCCATTTCGAGCAGACGCTCCATGATCGTCTGGTACTCAGTTATCCCCGCGGTTATAAACTTGACGAGATAGTCATAGCCCCCGGAAACGAGATGACATTCGATAACGGAGTCTACTTTTTCGACGGTCGTCAGAAAGCGGGCGAAATCACCCTGTCGATGGTTCTTCAGTGTGATTTCGGTGAAGACCGTTAGGGGTTGCCCAAGCTTCGAAACGTCGACCTGCGCGGAATAGCCGGTGATGTAGCCCTCTGTCTGCAGCTTCTTGACACGCATCAGGCAGGGGCTGGGCGAAAGGTGTACCACCTCAGCGAGCTCGACGTTGGATATACGCCCGTTCTTTTGAAGTTCGGACAGAATCCTTATGTCGATCTTGTCCAGCTTCACTGTGAAACCCCATCCAGATCTTGGTCCGCGCTTCGTATCGCGGACCGGAGCAGCGCCGGCCGTTTCGAACTCTGAAATCCTAAAATCATACGTGCCACCTTACCATCGACCTGCATCTTGTCTTCAAGAATTGGGACTACCCCCTCAACGGCGCCAATACAGGAGAGCTGGTCCGGGTGGACTCTTCGCTGGATCAAATCAGAACTCGGCGACCTTGCCCCATGCAGCCGTTTTCAGTCGCTCTGGCCGGTACGGACGCGGATCGACAATTGGTTCGCTGCCCGTGATGATGTCGGCAACGAGGTGTCCGGCGCCGGGACCGATGCCGAAGCCGTGGCCGCTGAAGCCCGCTGCCAGGATGAAGCCTGGAATCCCCTCGACCTCACCGATAACCGGGATGCCATCGGGCGTGCTGTCGATATAGCCGGCCCACGCATCGGTAATGGTGACGCTTCGGAACTCGGGAATCAACTCGCAGGCGCGCCGATAGGTGAGATCGATCTGACCTAGATCGGGCCGGGGATCGAGTATCCGATTCCGCTCCATGGGGGTCGCCTCGTCAGGTGCCCATTTGACGAGCGTTTCATGACCCTGCCGCCAGCCCTCAAGGCCACCGGGCGACAAATTGCGCCAGCGGCGGGCAAACATAGGCATGAATCCCCGTGAAAACCGCAACTGCTGCGGTGTCGGATCGACGCGTGCTCGCCCACTGATTGCCAGCGTGTAACCGCCGTTACCTCGGCGCGTAAACGCAATCCCGGAGGTATAAAGGGCGCCAGGCAAACCAACCGCTCCGGGCGCGACGGCCAGTATCGAAGAGCGAACGGAAGCCTGCGGGAAGCGAATGCCGAGCTGATGGCAAAAGGACGAAGCCCATGCGCCGCCAGCCATGACGACGGTCTTGGTGCGGATTGTGCCGCTTTCCGTCACTACACCGCTTACTCGGCCCGCGCTAAGCTCAACGGTACGCGCGGCGCATTGCTGGTGCACGCTGCCGCCGGCCGCTATGATGCCGCGCGTTGCCACGGGCACTGCCCGCGAGGTGTCGGCGGTTCCGTCGGTGGGCGAGAGCACCCCGCCTTTCCACTGGCGCCCGGTCGCCTTGCCCCGTTCGGTCGCTTCTTCAGCATTTAACATTTGCGTAGTGACGCCGACCGTGCGCGCAAAGTCGCCCCACTTCGCCCAGCCTGCGAGTTCACTCTCGTCCTGCGAGAGATAGAGAAGGCCGCAGCGGCGAAAGCCCGTGTCTTGGCCGGTCTGCTGTGACACCTTCTCCCAAAGACCAAGGCTCTTGGTTGCCATAGGCAGCTCGCGCGCATCACGGTTCTGCTGGCGGCACCAGCCCCAGTTGCGGCTGGACTGCTCCGCCGCGACGCGTCCCTTCTCGACCAGGGCGACCTTGAGGCCGCGGCGCGCGAGATAATAGGCTGTGAATACGCCCACCACGCCGCCGCCGATCACCACGACGTCTGCCTCGCCGGGCAGAGATGGACTGGATTCGATGTGCATGAGTGGTGCAGGCATGGGCAGGGACACCTAGTTTAGCGCAGCCTAGCGTATGGTCCTCAGCCATAAGGCGCGAACTTTGTACGGGAGCGAAATATCCTGCCGTTTGCCGCATGGAGACGGGCGATTATCGCGACGAAGGACCGGTCGCGTGGCACCCCGGCGGAACCGGGAATACACTCACCTGCATCGGATAGGCCCCGGATGAGCATGAGGGCGACGCGGCTGTCGCGATCCTTTGGCTCCGTTTGGCGGAGCCATGCTCGATCCGGCCCCGGGGATTCAAGGTGGCCGTGGCGGCAAGCGATGGTGCCTTCGCATGGTAGGCATATACTACCGGCTGGACGACATGCTCGCGCGACCCGGGCATCGGAATAGGCGCAGAGTGAAATGCCAATTTAGCTGTCCTTTGCAGAAGTTCCTGCTGCTTGCGGGCCAAGTTTCGGCGACTCTGCCGGCTATAAAGGGTCACACTCATTGTCGACTAAGGTCCGTTACCCCGCATATCCGCCAGGAGGCAGGCAGGCTCCGCAGGCCACGATGGCAGGGGAGCTGAAGTGAGCCGGAGAGTTCACGACAGGGAACAGTTTGACCGATTGACCGCCCCGAGGCGGAGATCGAAAACGCAATCCGCAGCGGGCTGAAGAGCGCGGCTGAAAAGGGAGAGGTCTCGATGATCGCCAGCATCCAAGCTGTAGCTCCTCATGAAGTGGCGCTTTCGGTGCGCGATCTGACCGTAAGCCTGCCGGCCGGCATGGAGCGGGTCCATGCCGTCGAGAATATCTCGTTTGATCTGAAGCGCGGCCAGATCCTCTGTATCATCGGTGAGTCCGGATCGGGCAAGTCGGTCACTGCGAACGCGATCATGGGACTTCTGCCGAAGGTGATCCGCACCACTTCGGGTGTCATCCAACTGGAGGGAATGAACATCATCGGCATGTCGCCCGACAAGCTGCGCAACCTGCGTGGCCGTGTCGTGTCGATGATCTTTCAGGATCCGCTTTCGGCGCTCAACCCCCTGATGACGGTGGGCGCGCAGATTGACGAGGTCATGGCAGCGCATGGATACGGCACGCCAAAGACCTGCCGCGACCGCGCCATTGAGCTGCTCGCTGAAGTGGGCCTGGCCGAACCCGAACTCATGTACCACCAGTATCCTTTCCGGCTTTCTGGCGGGCAGCGGCAGCGCGTGATGATCGCCATGGCCCTGGCGCTCGAGCCGACGGTGCTGATCGCCGATGAGCCAACCACCGCGCTCGACGTCACCACCCAGGCACAGATCCTGGAACTGATCCGCGACATTCAACGCCGCAAGGGCATGAGCGTGATGTTCATCACCCACGATTTCGGCGTGGTGGCCGAGATCGCCGACAGCGTGGTCGTGATGGAAAAGGGCCACATTGTCGAACAGGGCAGCGCCGAGCAGGTGTTGAAGGCGCCGAAGCACCCTTACACCCAGCGCCTGATTGCAGCCGTACCACATCTGACCGGCGAGGATCGCCCTCGTGCCGAGCCCGCCAGTGAGGAGCCAATCCTGAAAGTCGAGGGTCTGGTGAAGACCTATCGTGGCGGCAGCGCGCTGTTCGGCGCCCAGCGGACTGTTACTGCGGTCAACGAGGTTTCGTTCGAACTGGCGCCCGGCCGCACGCTGGGCGTCGTAGGCGAGAGCGGTTCGGGAAAATCGTCATTGGGCCGGCTCCTGATTAGGCTGCTGGACAGCGACGGCGGTGGGATTTTGTTCGAGGGATCCGACATAGCCAAGCTTTCCGAAGCGAAGTTCCGCCCGCTTAGACCGCGAATCCAGATGATCTTCCAGGATCCCTTCGCGTCTCTGAACCCACGCTCAACCGTCGGCCACATCATGACCGTAGGCCCGGTGGCTCACGGTATCTCCTATGTCCAGGCCGGTGAGGAAGCGCGTGCGCTTCTGGCCCATGTCGGTCTCGATGCCGGCGCCTTTGGCCGCTATCCGCACGAGTTCTCGGGTGGGCAACGCCAGCGCATCGGCATCGCTCGTGCGCTCATGTTCAAACCGAAGCTGTTGATTGCCGACGAGGCGGTCTCCGCGCTCGACGTGTCGATCCAGGCACAGATCCTTCAGCTTCTGGACCAGATCCAGCGCGAGACCGGCGTGTCGATGGTCTTCATTACCCACGACCTGCGCGTGGCCAGCCAGATCTGCGACGAAATCGCTGTGATGCAGAAGGGCCGGATCGTCGAGCGCGGACCGCCCTCGCAGATATTCCTGAACCCGCAAGCGGCGTACACGCGCCAACTCGTGGCGGCAATTCCAGGGGAGAGGCCGGGCAATACCCGTCCCATCGCAGCAAACGCATAAGAAATAACAAGAGAGGAACTACCATGACCAAAAATTCAACGACCACATCCAACTACTCGAGACGCCAGGCGCTGCGGCTGATGGCGCTAGGCGGAGCTGCAGGCTTGATCGCGCCCAATCTTCTGGGCAAGTCCGCTTTCGCCAAGACCCCTGCCACGGGTCCGGCCGGTCGCGTCGTCGTCGGTCTTTCACAAGAGCCAACGGTGTTCAATCCGTTGATGGCGCATATCGAAGTCGATGACGCGGTCCATTTCTCCGTCTTTGACGCGTTGGTCCGGATGGACGCTGACGGCGTCCTTCAGCCGAATCTGGCAGCCGAGGTGCCAAGCCAGAAGAACGGCGGCATTTCGCAGGACGGTCTTAACTGGCGCATCCGGTTGCGTGACAATGCCCGGTGGCACGACGGTCAGCCCTTCACGGCCGAGGACGTGAAGTACACTCTTGAGCTCATCACGAACCCGAAGTTTCGCGCCTGGCGTACAAGCGGCCATTCGCTCGTGCAGGAGATCAAAGTGGTGTCACCAACCGAGATCACATGGCGCATGAAGGAGGCTTTTGCTCCCTATCTTTCCTTCCTGGCTGAAACATTCATCGTGCCCAAGCACATTCTGGAGAAAGAGGCCGATCCCAATACAGCGGCGTTCAACCAGGCGCCGGTCGGCACCGGCGCATTCAAATGGAGCCAGCGCGTCGCGGGTGATCATATCGAGCTCGTCGCCAATCCTGAGTACGCCGGCGAAGGTCCTTATGTCGAGAAACTCATTTTCAAATACATTCCCGATCTTACCGTGCTCTACACGCAGTTCAAGAGTGGCGACGTAGACCTGGTCGATCAGGCGTATATCACTGCCGACCATTACGCTGAAGCCCGCGAATTGCCGGACCGTGTAGTGACGCTGGAGACCGGGTCATCCCTGGAGTCGATCTATCTCAATTTGGGCCGCCCGCAGTTCAAGGACTTGGCAGTTCGCCAGGCGCTCTACGCCGCGATGGACAGGAAAGCTATCGTCGACACGATCTACTATGGCGTCGGCACGCTCACCGAGACCTTCATGCCGAAGGAGTCCTACTACTACAATCCGAACCTGCCCCTGCAGGAGTTCAATCTGGACCGTGCGCGTCAGATGCTTGACGAGGCCGGCTGGAAGCCAGGGCCGGATGGAATCCGCGCCAAGGATGGAGTGCGGCTGTCCTTCTCCAACTCAACGACGTCTGGCAACAACCTCCGCGAGCAGACGCAGCAGTTCCTGCAGCAGACGTTTGCGGAGATCGGCGTCGAGATGACGATCTCAAATTTGCCGGCCGCAGTCATGTGGGGCGAATTCTGGCTGAAGTCACAATTCGACACAGCTATGGTCGGCGTTACCTATCTGATTGCCGCGGACCCCGATGCCACAAATCGCCTTCATACGAAGGCAATCGCCGCTCAAGGCGGACACGGCTCGAATACCGGGCAATATTCCAATCCTGAGGTCGATGCTCTTCTCGAAAAGGGTGCTCGCATCTTCGATCCTGAGGAGCGGCGCGGGATCTATAATCGCGTGCAGGAAATAGTGCGCCATGATCTGCCCTTCCTGCCGCTGTCAGCGCTTACAAACGTGCTCGGACGCAAGGCCAGCTTGGACGGCTTCAAGCCTAATGCCAACACCCGCACGGCCTCCTGGGATGCCGCGGCCTGGCATTGGAAGGCCTAATCCACGCAGTTGCCGCCGGCCGATTTCACGCGGGGGGCGGCAACAGACCGAAATCGAAAAATCGACCAAGGAGGACTCGAATGCGCGGCTTCCTGCTCAATCGCCTCTCGCAGAGCCTGGTGCTGCTTGTGATCGTTTCGATCATCGGCTTCGGCATTTTGAATCTCCTTCCTGGCGGCCCGCTGGCGCAATTCGGGCTTGATCCCGGAATGACCCAGCAGGATATCGAGCGCCTCAAGGGGCTGCTGGGCCTCGATCGACCCATATGGATCCAATATCTGGACTGGGCATGGCGACTGGTGCGGGGCGACTGGGGTCACTCCTTCCGCGACGGAGCGCCGGTATTGCAGATCATCGGCAGCCACGTGTTCGCCACGCTGCTGCTGATGGGGTCCTCGACCGCAATTGCGATTTCCATCGGCGCCTGGATCGGAATCCGTGGCGCCACGCGCCGCTACTCGCTCTTCGATTATCTTGCAACGGTTGGCGCCATGGTCGCGTTGTCGGTCCCAACCTTCTGGTTCGGCCTCGTCGGCATCTACATCTTTACCCTGAAGTTGGGCTGGCTGCCGGCGGGCAACATGTCCGAGATCGGCGATAGCTCGATCCTGGGTTACCTCCATCATCTGATCCTCCCAAGTGTAGTGCTGTCGCTGGTCCATGTCGCGATCTGGAGCCGCTACATGCGAACGGCGACGCTCGACGCCATCAGCCAGGACTTCGTCAAGACGGCTCGGGCCAAGGGGTTGAGTGAACGCCGGATTCTGATGAAGCATGTCGTCGGCAACGCGCTCTTGCCGATGATCACCCTGGCCGGGATGCAGCTTCCCAGCATTCTGACCGGCGCGCTGGTGACCGAAACTGTCTTTACCTGGCCAGGTATGGGACGGTTGTTTCTCGATAGCCTGGGCTACAGCGACTACCCGGTTGTGATGGGGCTTTTGATGTTCTCGGCTATCCTCGTTCTGCTTGGAAACCTGATCGCCGACATAGTCGTCGCTATTGTCGATCCGCGCATTCGTCTGGCCTGAGCGCGCAACTTCCGACAGGAGACAGCCGATATGACCGCTCTCACCGTAAATGCAGCTCCAAGCCGATGGAGAAACAACCGCGCGGCACGTCGTTTCATGCGGCATCGCCTGGCCCTGCTCGGGTTGACGATGATCGTTTTCCTGACCCTGGCTTGTGTCGTCGGTCCCCATCTCTTGCCTTATGACTCACTCTACATCGATCTGCGGGCCCGATTTGCCCCCCCGTTGACCGGTTACCACTTTCTAGGCACCGATCCACTTGGTCGTGACCTTGCGGCCAGACTCCTGATGGCGGGGCGAATCTCGCTGCTGGTAGGTTTCTTCGCGATGGTGTTGTCGACGCTCGTCGGCACGATGGTCGGCGTAATTGCGGGCTATCGCGGCGGCTGGATCGGGGCAACGCTGATGCGCACGGTCGATGGCTTCCTGTCGTTCCCATCGATCTTTCTGCTGCTCGCGCTGGCAGCGGCACTCAAGCCCAGCCCCGTGATGATCACCGTCATCATCGCCCTGACGAGTTGGATGGAGGTTGCCCGTATCGTCGAAGCGGAAGTCCGCTCGTTGCGCGAACGCGAGTTCGTCCTGGCCGGGCGCATGCTGGGATTGAGCGGCACCCATATCATGTTCCGCGAGATACTGCCTAACGCCATGGGACCGATCATCGTGGCCTCCACCTTGACGGTGGCGCGCGCCATTCTCATGGAAGCCTACATCAGCTTCCTCGGCTACGGCATCCAGCCGCCACTGCCAAGCTGGGGCAACATGCTCAACGGCGCCCAACAATATCTGGGCAGCGCACCTTGGCTGGCGATCATTCCCGGAGCGGCCATCACCATCGCGGTGACCAGTTTCAATTTCATTGGTGACGGACTGCGTGACGCTCTGGACGTCCGGGACGATCATATTTGAAGTGCCGCGAGCGACCGCTCTCATAATCCCTGGAACCCCAAGAGAAGTCAGTAACGTGCACGAGCCCAAAATCGAAAAGAACACGCCATATTGGTGGGAAGCGGCGCCCGTCATGCCGCTGCCGCCGCAGCCGGTGGCAAAGACACTTGACGTGGCGATTGTCGGTGCCGGTTATGCCGGACTTTCCGCCGGGCTTGTGCTGGCTCGCGAGGGACGCTCGGTCGCCGCTTTTGATGCGATGAATCCGGGCGAGGGTGCTTCCACGCGCAACGGCGGGATTACGAGCGGGAGCATCCGGCCGGACCATGCCACGATCACCCGGCGCTTCGGTGAAGCGAAGGCCTTGGCGATCGAGGCCGAGGGCAAGGTTGCGCGTGAATTCCTCTACGACTTCATCAAGACCGAAGGGCTCGACTGCGACTTCCGACTGGTTGGCCAGTTCAAAGGCGCTTTCGGATATGAACAGTATGAAAAGATGGCGCGCGGCGCCGAAAGGCTGGCGAAGAAACTGGGGATCGAGTCCTACGCGGTTCCGCATCCCGAACAGCGAAACTATATCGGCACCGATTTCTACCGCGGCGGAACCGTTCGGATGGACATTGGCGGGCTGCACCCGGCAAAGTTCCATGCTGAACTCCTACGGGTGGCGCTTGCATCCGGATTGACGGTCCATTCGCATACACGGGTCAAGTCGATCGAGAGGAATGGTTCGGGATTCCGCGTGGTGACTTCGGCAGGGACGGTGGATGCACGGCAAGTTCTGGTCTGTACCAATGGATATACCGACGGCGCCGCGCCCTTCCTGCGCCGCCGCCTGGTTCCGGTCCGCAGCCGGATCATCGTGACCGAGGAACTTGAGCCCGACGTCATGGCCCAATTGATGCCGAAGCTGATGACGATCACCGAGGGCCGGCAACTCGGCTTCTATTATCGTCCCTCGCCCGACGGAAAGCGCATTCTGCTAGGAGGCCGTGACAGTTCTCGCGTCGGCGATCCGGCGGCGCCGAAACTGCTCCTGCGCGATGGCCTGGTGAACCTCTTCCCGGAGTTGGAGAACGTGCGTCTTTCGCATTGCTGGTTCGGCAACGTGGCGATGAACCGCGACATGCTGCCCCGCATGTTCGAGAAGGACGGTGTGGTCTACGCCACCGGCTTCTGCGGTTCGGGCGTGGTCTGGGCACCATGGGTCGGTATGCGTGCGGCCCACAAGCTGATGGGGCATGGCGAGCAGTCGCGCACGGCCTTTGACTTTCGGCCTCCCGCCTCCATCCCGCTATATCGGGGCAATCCGTGGTTCATGCCGGCGATTATCCGGGGCTATCGGTTGCAGGACCGTATTGCCTTCTGGCGCGCCAGCCGCTGACAGCTGAAGGGTGGCGAGTTCCAAGCGAGCGTCTTAGCTGCGACCCGGCTACAGGAAGAGCATCATAATGCACTACATCTCCACTCGCGGCTATCCCGAACGCAAGACGTTCTGCGAGGTTCTGCTTGAAGGTCTCGCGCCAGATGGCGGACTATATGTGCCGGAGGTCTACCCGCGGGTGGATGATGCCACGCTGGCTCGGTGGCGAGGCTTGTCTTACCCTCAGCTCGCTTTTGAAATCCTGTCGCTTTACATCGACGATATTTCGCCCGCCGATCTGAAGGCAATTTGTGCGAAAACCTACACAGCTGAAATTTTCGGGACCGCTAGGATCGTGCCCGTGCGAACGCTTGCGGCGGGCCTCCACGTGGCGGAACTGTCGAACGGTCCGACGCTGGCGTTCAAGGACATCGCCATGCAGTTGCTCGGCAATCTGCTTCAGTACGAACTGGCGCGTCGGCATGAGGAATTGAACATCCTCGGCGCGACCAGCGGCGATACTGGCAGTGCGGCGGAATATGCAATGCGAGGCAAGAGGGGCATCCGCGTCTTCATGATGTCGCCCCGTGGGCGCATGAGCGCCTTCCAGCAAGCCCAGATGTTCAGCCTGCAGGACGAAAACATCCAGAACATCGCCATTGAGGGGGTATTCGACGATTGCCAGGACATCGTGAAAGCCGTGTCCGGCGATGCCGACTTCAAGAGGCGCCACAGAATCGGCGCCGTCAATTCGATCAACTGGGCCCGGCTGTTGGCTCAGGTGGTGTATTACTTCTCTGCGTATTTCCAGGTGACCGCAGAGAACGCATCAGAGGTCGATTTCACGGTTCCTTGCGGCAATTTCGGCAACATCTGCGCTGGTCATGTCGCGCGGATGATGGGTCTTCCCATATCCCGCCTCGTCGTTGCGACGAACGAAAACGACGTGCTGGACGACTTCTTTCGGACCGGCGTCTATCGCTTGCGGGGCCAGGCAGACACCTTTGAAACCTCAAGTCCTTCGATGGACATCTCCAAGGCATCGAATCTCGAGCGTTTCGTGTTCGACTTGCTCGGCCGTGATGGGGACCGGACGAAATCGCTGTTCGACGATCACCTCCGGAAAAGCGGGGCCTTCGACCTCAGTCGGGATCCGGCCTTCGCGCGGGCGGCAGATCGCTTCGGTTTTCGCAGCGGCAAAAGCACCCATACGGAGCGGTTGGCGACGATCCGTGACATCTGGCAGCGTTCAAACATGCTTACCGATCCACATACGGCAGATGGCGTGAAGGTCGCTCGCGAACATTTCGTGCCGGATGTTCCGATGATTGTGCTCGAGACGGCCCTGCCGATCAAGTTTGCCGCGACCATCAGGGAGGCTTTGGGCCGGGAGCCGGGTCGTCCGAAACGGTTCGAGGGCATAGAGCAATTGCCCAGACGGTTCAAAATGCTTCCCGCCGATGCGCAGGCCATAAAGACCTACATCGCCGAAATCGTACAGGGTGCAGCCTGCTGAAGAGCTGTTTCAGCGACCGGGGACCGTTTTTCGCTATGGCTGTTTATACGGAGCGTCAGTCGACGAAGTGGCTGCATTCCTTCGAGCGCCCATCCTGCGCCGACCACGTTCATTCGCGGGACCGCGACCGGCATTGAGAAAAACACCGACTATTTCGTTGATGCGGAAGCCGGAGAGCATCTCCTCACCTTGTTCGAGCGGCTCACGTTCGACACTTGCCCTTCTACCTCTATTGATGAAGCACCTTGCGAAGCGGCCAATACCGGTGCCGGATCCGGTTGTTAACGCCAGCGGCGAGATCCTTCTCAAATGGCCGACATGGTGTTGGGCGCGGCATCCATGTCATCGGGTTTTGCCTACGAAAGCTGCGCCGATTCAATTCGTCATATCCTCTGTGCAGAGGTAGTCGAAAGCAAACGAGGGCCACAAGCGCGATCCAACGGACTCGGGAGCATGTTGCGCCGCCCTCCGCCGAACCGGGACTCGGTTGGGCTTGAGCAGTTCGTATCGAGCAAGCGGCCAAAACCCGAACATCTTGCGAAGCCCTAGATGATTTCGGCACATTCTATCGAGCGCACGATGCGATAAAGGGCCGGTCGGAACTTTGCTTCCGAATTCTTGGCAGCCGAGGTTGGTTGGAACATGTCGCCCCGTGTCGAACGCATTCACAGCGACGAGCGCCTTCCGGCCGAGGCCGACGTCGTCATCGTCGGCGGCGGCATCCTCGGCTCTACGGCCGCCTACTACTTGGCGAAGCGTGGCCTCTCTGCGGCCCTTCTCGAGAAGGGCCACGTCGCCTGTGAACAATCGAGCCGAAACTGGGGTTGGTGCCGCCAGCAGAACCGCGACCAGCGCGAACTGCCGCTCTCGGTGATCTCCATGCGACTGTGGGACGAGCTCACGCGCGATATTAATCGAGACCTCGGATTTCGACGCTGCGGTCTTGTCTATGCGACCCACGACGAGGCTGTGCTCGCCGGCTGGGACAGGTGGCGCGAGGTCGCCAGGGAGTACGAGGTCGACACCTGCATGCTGAGCCGGGCGGAGGTGGCCGAGCGCGTCCCCGAAGCGCGCGACAAATGGGTCGGCGGGACCTATTCGGAGCGGGACGGCAAGGCCGAACCTGCGCTCGCCGCGCCGGCTATCGCCGATGGGGCGAGAGCTCTAGGCGCTACGATCCACCAGGGATGCGCCGCGCGGGCGCTCGACTTGGCAAATGGCAAGATTGCGGGCGTGCACACGGAGAAGGGGTATATTAGAACCAGCGCGGTGCTGTGCGCCGCCGGCGCCTGGTCCTCGCGCTTCCTTCGGCCGCTCGGGATCAGTTTCCCGCAAGCGAGCATCCGGCAGACCGCGCTGCGTTCCACTCCGACGATCAACATAGGTGAGGCGATCTCCACACCCTACTGCACGATCACGCGCCGACTGGATGGCAGTTATACGCTTGCGATCAGCGGCAAGGCGAACCTCGAAATCACGCCCCAAGCTATCCGGTATGGCCGGGAATTCATGCCGCAGTTCTTGCGTCGTCTGAAGAACGTTAGGCTCGGCATTGGCCAATCGTTCGTTTCGGGACCGGATTCGGTGCCGGCGCTGCTGACCAACGACGATCGGATTTTCGAACAGAATCGCATGCTGGATCCTCCGCCCTTGAAATGGCTGGTGAGCCAGGTGGTGGAGAGTGTCCGGAAAACCTTCCCCCAACTCAGCGATGTAAAGATCGATAGCGCCTGGGGAGGCTTCGTCGATTGCACGCCGGACGCAGTGCCTGTGGTGTCGCAGGTGGACGGGGTGAAGGGCCTCGTCCTCGCGGCGGGCTGCTCAGGCCACGGCTTCGGTTTGGGCCCGGGGCTTGGCTACCTGGCCGCAGAGCTTGTCGTAAACGACACGCCTTGCGTCGATCCTAAACCGTTCCGCCTGTCGCGTCTGGTCGATGGCTCGAAGCTGGACATCGCCGCGATCTGAAGATCAGCCGGAAGTCAGACCTGACGCGCACCAAGCGAAGTCAGGGTGTCAGCGGACGGGTGAGCGGAATCGCCACGTTCCCGTGCCGTCACGTCTGCCGACGCATGAGCGCAAAGTGGTAGGAGTTGCACCAGAATCCGCTCGCAAGAGCGCCGCGTTCGGTCGACCTTCCCGGTCGGCAGCATGCCCAGCCTAGGCGGGCTGCGGTCCGGCGCTGTGTGTCTACAGCATGTCGCGGCGGATAGGGTTAGCCCGACCTGCTGTAAGCTTCTGACTTTATGCATGTCGTGGTCCCGGAACCGAGGACACTTCCGGGACAACGACATGCATTAACCTTCGGATCATCCCGCCTGCGGCTGAAGGCGGCGCAGTGTACGACACGATCTTTCGGTGCTCACGGCCGCGGCGATCTTCCTGGTCCTGCTCGAGGCGCGCGTCGCGAAGTGCGGCGGGCCGGGCGCCCGATGCTCGTCGCGCTCCTCTTTGGCGCAGTAGGAACCGTCGCAAGGCGAGGCGGATAGCATTGGATCGCATGATCGAGACGCTAACGAGGTGAATTATGGTGCCACCGAATTGCGGTGCCAGTTTTGTACGCGCACGCGCCTTAGACCCGGCCGAGCTCAGTAATGCTGCGCACATCCTTTGCCGAGCCGGCGTTCACCGTGCTGCCCGGCTCAAGCAGCATGACTTCGCAGTTGTCATCCAGGGCGACTGGGCAATGCTCGACGCCATGCGGCACGACGATGAACTCGCCCTCCTCGATGATCTCGTCCCGATCGCGGAACTTCATCAACAGGCGGCCCTTGTGGACGAAGAAGAGTTCGTCCTCCGTCTTATGAAAGTGCCAGACGAACTCTCCGGCGAACTTGGCGAGCTTGACCTGCATGTTGTTGACCTGGCCTGCGATCTCGGGTGACCAGGCATCCGAGAAGTGCTCGAAGGAGCGTGCCAGGTTCTTCTTGTGGAAGGGCGAGATATGCCTGTTGAGCCTGGCGACGTCGCGCAGAATCGCAGCGAGCTGGCTCGACACATCCTTTCCCGGCGCCGGGTATTTGCCATCTAGCGCGGCGGTGCCGATGGTAAAGCCGGCGGCTCCAGCGTCCTTGACCACACCGATCCGCTCTGGCGTATCGATGGAGCCGGCGACATAGACGGGCTTGGATACTGCGGCACAGACCGCCTTGATCAGCGCCCGCACGTCTTCCTTGGACCGGTAGGCCAATAGGTCCAGGCCATGCACTCCATCACGTGCCGCGAGCGTCCGAGCGCTGTCGAGGATCTCGGCAATGCTGCCTTCCAGCACGCTCGGGTGGCCCGTGATACGGCCCGGAAAGGGGCAGTACTGGACGTCTGTGCCGGCGATCAACGGTAGGACGTCATCGACGCGCGTACCGCCCAGCAACACATCCACGCCAATCTCGGTCGCGACGCGCGCCGAAACGATCTCGCTGTCGCGGTCGAGCGACACAACCTCGAGATAGGAGGTCGCCCCACCCGCCTTGATGGCGGCGTTCAGGGCCATCAGCTCATCGGTCGGCAGGCCGATATCCTTGAAGCCGATATGGCGCACGCCGAGGCTCAAGGCGGTTTGAAGCTGTTTCGACGCGTCTTCGACCGTCCGGTCGTTCCGCGTGAGCATGAAAATAAAGCGAAGGCCCATTAGACTACCCTTTAAGTTGTTTGGTCTTGGTTGCAGCAACGAGCCGCCGGGCGTAAGCGAGCGCGGTCCCCAGACTGGTGGGATCGGCGATGCCTTGACCTGCGATATCAAACGCCGTGCCGTGGTCAGGACTTGTGCGAACGAACGGCAGGCCCAGCGTGATGTTCACGCCCTTTTCGAGGCCGAGATATTTCACCGGGATCAGGCCCTGATCGTGATATTGAGCCACGACCACATCGAAGCGACCCTTGCGGGCCTGCATGTAAACAGTGTCGCCGGGCCAGGGGCCACTAGCATCGATGCCCTCGGCGCACGCCGCCTCGATAGCTGGCCGGATGATCCGGATTTCTTCGTCGCCGAAGAGACCACCTTCGCCGGCATGGGGATTGAGCCCCGCGACTGCAACTCGCGGTGCCGCAATTCCGAGGGCCTTGGCGCCGTCATGGGCCAACCGGATCGCTGACATCTGCGCGTCGAAATCCGCCTGGTCGATGGCCTTGCGCAGCGACGTGTGGGTGGTAACGAGAACCGTGCGGATATCGTCATTGGCCAGCATCATGGCGACTCGTTGTGCGCCGCTATAATCGGCCAGAATCTCGGTATGTCCGGGATAGCGAATGCCTGCGCATCCCATCGCTCCTTTGTTGATCGGTGCGGTAACGATGCCGCTGACGCTGCCGGCCTTGGCCGCCATGATGGTGGCTACGACGGCGTCGAAGGAGGCCTGGCCGGAAATGGCGTTGACGACCCCGGGCGGCGGCAGCGCCATGATTTGGGTCGCTTCGACGATCTCGATGGACCGCGGCTCGAATCGTGCCTCTTCAGGTCCGGCGATATGCCTGACCGTTAGGTCGAGACCCAGACGATGGACAATGTCCTCCATTACGAGGTAGCTGCCGAACACGACCGCGCGCTCATGGGCGTGGGCCAATATCTTCGACACGATCTCAGGGCCGATGCCGGAGGCATCGCCCATCGTGATGGCAAGGGGGGCGGCTTGGGTCATGACAATACCTGTCCTGGCACTGAGAACGCCTGGCGGAGTTGGGCGATCGCACAACGCAGCGTGTCGTCGTCACCGAAGCCGCCTGCCTTCATGGCTATAAGTAGCTCGCCCCCATCCCCGCGGAAGGCGCGGCCCAGCGGAAAGCCTGGCTCGAACTCCCGCAGGATCTCGAACGCCCGGATGTTCAGGCGGTCTAGGATCGCTTCCATCGTGTCTCCGCCGGTGGCGATGACGACATCGAAGCGCTTGTCGCGCAGTCGTCCAGCCGCATCCTGAGCGATTTCGCGCAGCACGAAGACAGGATCGTCCGCGCGTTGGGCCGGAGCCCGTAGCAAGGTTACTCCGGCCTCCGCGGCGACCCGATCGGCCTGACGATGGCTGAGCGGGTTGGCGCTGCCGATCGCGATGAGAATATCACCGCGGGCCGCGACGGCAGCATCCGGCGCAGCCGCAACCGGCGCAAGGCGTTTGGCCAGGGCCAGCGCCATACCGGGAGAGCCCACCCAGAGGATCGATTCCGGTTCGGGCAGAGCGGCAATCTGTGTGTCGAGATCGTCCTGTGTCACGGCATCGAGCATGACGACGTTGCTGACGCAGGCCGGAACATAGTCGACCAGTCGTGACTGCCGCGCCGGATGAACGGGGTCGCGACTGTATGCGCTCTCCGCTACCGGCACGCCATTCACAAACTGAACACCGCTAGTGGTCGTGCGCCCTGCAGCAGGGAACGCCGGAGCAAATACCAGCGTCTTGCGACCGCATGCCTTGAACGCCGCCTCCAGTTCTGCAGTGACATGGCCCCGCAGCGTAGAGTCCACGGTTTTGTAGAGGACATTGCGCGAAGCGAGCTGCGCGGCAAGCTTCGCCGCGAGTTCCGCAGCCTGCGAGGCGGTAACAGATCGCGATCCGCTGTCTACGGCGGCGATCGTTACCTGCTCCGTCGGGAGCGAGCCCCGGCCGACAAATGCTCGCAGCCCCCGCTCGACAAACGGGCTAGCGCCATCCGCCGCGCTGGTCAGGTCGTCGGCGAGGATACCGATCGTATATTGGCCATTGGTTCCCATGGATCAATTATGCTGAGTCAAACGCTGTTTAAAAGCGATAGTTTCTAAACAGATTCGGTGATAAAAACTCACCAATGAAGCGGTCCGAGATACCCTCACTGGATGATCTTCGAGCGTTCGAGACGACGGCTCGGCTCGGCTCCGTCCGGCTGGCGGCGGACAGTCTTGCCTTGACCCACGGCGCCGTCAGCCGTCGGATTACCAAGCTGTCTGACGATCTTGGATTTAAGCTCTTTGAGAAAAGTGGCCGGGGCTTGCGCCTTACGGCGGCTGGAGAGACGCTCAACCTCACGCTAGGCCGGTTCTTCACGGAATTGACGACAACCGTCGACAGCCTGCGGTCGGCCCACTCCCAGCAAAACGCCCTCGTTCTCTCCTGCGAGCCCTCGGTCGCGATGCGTTGGCTCATTCCGCGACTGGCCAACTTCCAAAGCGCGCATAGCCATATCGCCTTGCATCTGTCGGTAGGTGGCGGCCCCGTCGAGTTCCGCCGCGACCGGATAGATCTCGCCATTCGCCGGCTTGACTTCGCGCTGCCCGACGCCTGGCGTGTCCAGCGTCTTTTTGCTGAAAAGATGGGACCAGTCATGAGCCCTCAGCTCGCACCGGCGTTTGCTGCGGGGGAATACATTGCCTTGGGCTCAAAGACGCGGCCGGACGCCTGGTCGCACTGGCTTTCCACCCACCCCGCGGTGCGACCGCCCACGGAAATCCGCTTCTACGACCACCACTTCCTGATCGTTGAAGCCGCATTGGCGGGGCTGGGCGTTTCGCTCAGTCCCATGGTCCTTGCAGCCGACGACATAGATAGAGAGCGGCTCGTCGCGCCGGCCGGTTTCGATTCCGACGGAAGCCACTATGGACTTATTTGGATAGGAAAAACTGAACTGTCTGGGAAAGCCCGCGATCTTGCTCGATGGCTGGAAGCACAATGCCGGATTTCATGTGGCTAAGCAGGTATTCAGTACATCCGTCGCAGCCTTGGCACGTTGAATCAGCGGTTGGCCGCCTTTGCGCTTATCAGCGCGTCTGCCATGTAGAGGTCCTGCAGGGAGATACCGGAACTGTCGAAGACAGTGATTTCATCGTCGAAGCGGCGACCGGGCGCACGTTTGTCAATGACGTCGCCGATTGGTGTTACAGCAAGTACGCCGGCGTCAATCTCGTCGCGCACGTGCTGGAACTCGCCGATCTGGACGGACTGGGAAAGCAGATCACAAAACAAACGCGCCTTTTGAAACAATTCGTCTGGCAACTCGTGCTTGCCCGGAGCATCCGAGCCCATGCTGGCGACATGCGTTCCAGGGCCGACCCAATCGGCCTGGAACAGCGGTTCACGTGACGGGGTCGCTGTCACCACAATGTCGGCCGCACGCACGGCTTCCTCGGCCGATACGGCGCGCGCCTCCAGGCCTCTTTCGCGGATATGCTCGACAAAAGCATCGCGTAGTACTGAAGGCTGGGCCACGATCAGCACGGTTGCGATCGGGCGAATCCGTGCCAGCGCCGTCACTTCGAAGCCCGCCTGGTTGCCGGCGCCGAACATCGCCAGAACCTTGGCTCCCTTCCGCGCAAGACTATCCGCCGCAACCGCATCGGCGGCGGCCGTCCTGTAGGCATTGACCTTCCCGGCCTCGATCACGGCGCCGAGCCGGCCGGTATGCGGATCGAGAAGGACAATGGTGGAGTTGTGGCGGGGAAGGCCACGTGCCGGGTTGTCCTTCCAGAAAGAGCCGATTTTCACTCCGGTCAGGTGGTCCGCCGAACCGGATTTGATTGAGAAGGTATTGGTTGGCTCCCGCGTGCGCCCGAGAACAGCGGGAAAGATCCTGCTCTGTGGCGACGCTGCTGCAATGAGAGCCTCCCGCGCAGCCTCGAAAGCAAGTTCATCCGTGACGAGGGCGGCGGACTCCTCTTCGCTGATATAGATCATCCAGGTTTCCTCCTGAGCATCAAGCGTACGCCGGCCGCAGGCCCACAAGGGGCGATTCATTGACGGATATACCTCTCGCGTTTCGTACGATTTGACATGCCGAGAAGCCGCTTAAAACAAACAATACCGCTGATTTGAGAGGGCAAAACGGCAGGGAAATTCGCCCGCGGGAGGCGACTCTAAACCCCACTTCAATTGGATCCCAGACCAAGAGACGGCGTTTCCCTATGACCATTGAATACGCGGGAAAAACTTTCAGTCCCACGCTCGAGATGATGAACTTTGCATCCCGCCATGTGCCGGGCGCGCTGAAACTGTCGCAGGAGATGGCATGGCCTTATCGCCGCGAGGACTGGGAGTTCGCCGCGATGGTGGGCCAGGGCCTGGCGCTGGAGCGGGCAGGGGAGGTCATCGGCACCGCCATGTGGTGGAACTATGGAGAGGCCTACGCCAGCGCCGGCATGATCATCGTCACGGCCTCCGCACAAGGCGGCGGGTACGGCTCGCGCCTCTTCGATGGGTTACTTCATGCAACGGACGGGCGCAGCGTGCTTCTCAATTCAACCGAAGAGGGGCTCGCACTTTACAAGCGGCGCGGCTTTACCGCCTGGCGCACCGTGCTCCAGCACCAGGGCCGGCTGACAGTCGCCATGCCGCCGAACGGGCGCGACGGCATCCGTCCGGCGACTGCCTTCGACCTCTCGGCGATCCAGGCCTGTGATGAACGCGCTGCGGGCATGCCTCGGTCGTCGATGGTGGCCGCGCTTGCCGATGTCGGCAATGTGGTGGTCATCGATCATGCAGGAGGGGTTGCTGGCTACGCCATCGCCAGGAGGTTCGGGCGCGGCTACGTCATCGGCCCTGTTGCGGCCGAAAATGCTGAGGGGGCGCGAGACCTGATCCTGGCCCAACTTGCGAGGCTCCACGGGCAGTTTGTGCGCATCGATATCTACGCCGAACGCGGATTGGGCGACTGGCTGGAGGATCTCGGTCTCGCGCGGGTCGGCGATGCGACCGCCATGGTCAAGGGGCAGCGACCCGTCTCCGACGGGGCGGCCCGCATCTATGCCTTGGCAAACCAGTCGTTCGGTTGAGGGGGATACGGGAGCAATGGGGACTAACGTGAAAATCGCTGAGGCGGCCAGAACGATCGACGCGCTCGTCACCCCGTCGCTGCTTCTGGACCGAGGGCGGCTCGAGTGTAATGTCCAGCGTCTCGCCGAGCACGCCAGAAAGCTTGGCGTTGTGCTACGACCGCATATGAAGACGGCCAAGAGTATCGACGTGGCCCGGCACGCGTTCCCCCACGGACCAGGCCCGATCACCGTCTCGACCATAGCAGAGGCGGAATACTTCGCGGGTCACGGCTTTCGGAACATGACTTATGCAGTCGGCCTTTCGCCGGGTTCGGCCATTCGTGCCATGGAGCTTTGCCGCCGCACGGGCATCGACCTGAAGCTGCTGCTCGATACCGTGGAGCAGGCTGAGGCTTTGGCAGGCGTGCGCGGGGCCACCGGCGTGACGCCATCCGTCTTCATCGAACTCGACTGCGATGACCATCGCGGCGGATTGAAGCCGGACGATCCCAAGCTGATCGAGGTGGCCGACAGGATCGTCGCCGCGGGCGCTAAACTCGTAGGCGTCCTCGCCCATGCGGGCGAGTCCTATGGCTTGAGCACGCCCGATGCGCTGCTGGTGGCAGCAGCGAACGAGCGTTTGGCCACCGTGCACGCCGCCGAAATCCTGCGTGCGCACGGTCATGCCTGCCCGATCGTCAGCCTCGGCTCGACGCCGACTGCACATTTCGCCGAGAATCTGGAAGGCATCACGGAGTTGCGCGCCGGGGTCTACATGTTCTTCGACCTCGTCCAGCACGGCGTCGGGGTCTGTGTCATCGACGATATCGCGATCTCAGTTTTGGCTACTGTAATCGGCGCCAAGCCGGAAAAAGGTTGGGTGCTTGTCGATGCGGGGTGGATGGCGCTTTCCCGCGACCGGGGCACCGCCAACCAAAAGGTTGATCAGGGCTACGGCATGGTCTGTGACGAGAAGGGACGGGTGCTCGAAGACGTGATCGTGGTCCAGGCCAGCCAGGAGCACGGTATCCTCGCGATCCGCAGCGGTTCCGGCAAGAGCATGCCTGAACTGCCGGTAGGTACGCGAATCCGGATCCTGCCCAACCACGCTTGCGCCATGGCCGCCCAGCATGACTTCTACAGCGTCGTCAACGGTGAGTGCCCTAAGATTGAAGCGCGGTGGGAGCGGATCCGCGGCTGGTAGACGTTCCGATCTCCATGCTTGCATGGCGCCCATGCAAACCGACGCCTTGGGGTGAAAAATGAAACTTACCTCCTACTGGCTGGACACGTCTCAGCCGTTCGATCGCGGGTCATCCGAAGTCATAGAAGGCGGCTAAGACGTGGCCGTAGTGGGTGGCGGCATGACCGGGTCCTCCCCGGCGCTGGCCCCCGCCAAGAAGGGCGCCCGGGCCGCCCCAATACCGCCGGCAACGCCGCATCCGGGCGCAATGGCGGCATGTGCAACCGAATAAAGGATCTCGTGACATGACCGTGCCCATTGAGCACCTGTCCCGGAACGGTCACCTGGACAGGTTCTTCATTGGCGGCGAATGGCGAGAACCAAGCGGCTCCGCCAGGGGCGTTGTGATCAATCCGGCGACAGAGGAGGCAGTGTGCCATTTTCCGCTCGGAAACGGCGAGGACGTGGGCGTGGCCGTTTCGGCGGCGCGCCGGGCGTTCCTCAATTGGAGCCGTACCAGGCCGGAATACCGCGCGGATCTGCTCGATCGCCTGCAAGCGCGGCTCGAAGCTCACAGCGAACTCATTGCACAATGCCTGAGCCTCGAAATGGGCGCGGCGATCGGATATGCGCGTACCGCGCAGGTGCCGCTGGCGATCGCCCATGTGAAAACCGCGCGCGACGCCCTGACAACGTTTCCCTTCGTGGAGCAGCGGGGCCACACTGCGGTCACCCGCGAGCCGATGGGTGTCTGCGCGCTGATCACTCCATGGAACTGGCCACTCTACCAGATTACCGCCAAGGTCGCGCCAGCACTTGCCGCAGGCTGCACTGTCGTGCTGAAGCCGAGCGAATTGTCGCCCCTGAATGCCCTGCTCTTCGCGGAGGCGATAGAGGAAGCCGGCTTCCCGGCCGGTGTCTTCAACCTAGTTAATGGTGACGGTCCGGGGGTGGGTGCGGGGCTCGCGTCCCATGCAGATGTCGACATGATCTCCATTACTGGCTCTACCCGTGCCGGCATCGCGGTGGCACAGGCAGCAGCGCCCACCGTCAAGCGTGTCGCGCAGGAGCTCGGCGGCAAGTCGCCGAACGTGATCCTGCCCGACGTCGATCTCGATGGCGCCGTTTCTCTGGGCATAGCCGCTGCCTTCCGCAATCTCGGCCAGTCGTGCAGTGCGCCGACGCGCATGATCGTGCCGCGCGCTCAGCTTGCCGAGATCGAGTCGATTGCCAAGCGGGTGACGGATGAAATCGTCGTCGGCGACCCGCTCGCGGAGACCACCACCCATGGTGCGATCGCCAACCGTGCCCAGTTCGATCGCATCCAGACCATGATCGGCGTCGGCATTTCAGAAGGCGCGAAGCTCGTCACCGGCGGACCGGGTCGTCCGGGCGGTCTGAAGGCCGGGTTCTTCGCCAAACCGACGATTTTTTCCGAGGTGCGCACGGACATGCGGATTGCTCAGGAGGAGATCTTTGGTCCGGTTCTCTGCATCATCCCTTACGAGACAGTAGACGAGGCCGTCACCATCGCCAACGACACCGTCTATGGCCTCGGAGCGCATGTGCAGGGCAAAGATATGGTCGTCGTCAAGGACGTCGCGTCCCGAATCCGCGCCGGTCAAGTGCATCTCAACTACCCGGCGTGGGACCCCCATGCGCCCTTTGGCGGCTTCAAGCAATCCGGAAACGGGCGCGAGTACGGGCTCGAGGGCGTGTCGGAGTATCTCGAGGTCAAATCCATCCTCGGCTATTTCTAGGAGTCGTCTGCCGCCAAGCGCAAAGGGCGTGTTCACCTATGTGCTGATGGGGCAGCCTTCACAAGGCTATTCCTCCTTCAGGCGACCGTCTTCACGGCGAGATGTTTCACTAAAGCCCCGCCCCGGCGGGCAGTAGCCCTGTCGCTCTACCCGCGCTCCTTCCGGTACAAGCATCAGGATGAACGCCTCGGTGGCCAGCGGCAGCCGCCGTTCACATGGTTCTTCAAACAACTTGGTGGGGGCCGGAGCGGTTCAAATCTCCGCCTCGGCAGAGTCCCAGGCGGATTGAGGCCACCGCCCTCTCGCTGCCCATGTCCCTAGAGCCGGACGGGCTGCAGTCGGCTCCACTCACGACATCACCACGCTCGGCTTAAAGGGCCGTCACTGGCGCTATCATCACCTTCACGCAACACTGAAAACGCGCTTCTCGCCCGCCATCCAGGACCGCCTTTGAGCGAGGCGCATTAGGGCGAAGCAATCGTTTTGAGTGGGACAAAAACATTGAAAAGCATTGGAACGGATTTGAATGCCGCACGGTCCCACCGCGTTGTAACTGGTTGATTAACCTCGGTTTCCAAACATCCTCCGGGCCCACCATTATCGTCTTTTTTTATCAATGATTTAGCACCAATTTCTCCCTCGATTAGCTAAATCCGAGGTGGCGAACCTCCGTGCATCGTTTTGATTTATGGCCTTAACGGGGCTGCTGAGGCCTGCCGGAAGTAGTTGTAGCGATCGCGACGAGCGAGTGGACCGCTACCGTGTCGCCGATCCGTAACACAGCTGCCGCCGCCATGCTCAACGGCCGTGTCGGCGATGTCGCTGGCATGATCGACTAAGGGAACGTCAAGCTAAACATCGCGATCGCTTTGGCTGGCTCGAATTCATTCGACACCCTCCCACCCATGTGAAAACTCCGAAGTCCCACCAAGGACTGATCGCTGTCGCGATGCAATTTTGGCTGCCTAGCCTGGAGCATCGCCTTCGACAAACGCGGCACCAATGTGCCTAATGCATGCGCTTTGGTCGCTGCGTGTTTGGAGCCCTGTGTGCCTCCTGTGGATACTCCCACAAGGCTGGCGAGGTTCTCTGCTCGTTCGAGAGAATCTACCTCCCTCACTTTCAGCCAATTATGCCGCCTGCTAGGCGTCACGGCTTTGTCGGCTGTCAGGACTCGGGGACGTCAATTGGACACACAGATTGCAAAATGCACCATAGCACGGTACATTGACACAAACTGGAATTGGGAATGATCGTCGGATTTCGAGATGATTGGCTGCGTGCCTTCTTCGTGGAAGATGTCAGATCACGTAACATCCCCTCCGATCTCGAAAGCCGGTTGTTCCGCAAGCTCCAGATGATCGACGACGCGGTGACGGATCAGGACTTGCGCGTGCCCCCGAGCAACCATTTCGAGAAGTTGCGCGGGAATCTGCAGAGCTTCCACTCGATCCGCGTCAACAAGCAATGGCGGCTGATTTTCCGTTGGGATAGCGAACGGGGCGAGGCGTCCGATCTCTATCTCGACGATCACAGTTACAGGTGAGGCGAAACATGCTGATAACGAAGCGCAAGCCGGCGACGGTCGGCGAGATCCTGACGGAAGAGTTCATGCGCCCGCTCGGGCTGACGCAGGCCGCGCTGGCGGAGGCGATGGGTGTCCAGCGCAAGCATGTGAACGAGCTTTGCAACGACCGCCGCAACGTGACGGCCGCAACGGCACTCATCCTTGCGCGTGTCTTTGGCAACAGTCCCGACTTCTGGCTGAACATCCAACGTCGAAACGATTTGTGGGAAGCGATGCACTCGGCACGCGATCGTGCACGGATCGAGCGTGCAAAGCCACTGCCGACAGCCGCGTAGAAGAGAAGGCGCGGGGATGCAGGCACCATCATCAGATTTGTCGCTAGCGGGCTGCGCCTGTCAGCGACGAAATGCATCGAACGCCACCTGAAAACCGCAAGCCAGACGCGGTTCTCGACCGACCGCCGCGGAGCGGAAGGCAGGCAGGCACGGGAAGCCCAGAAGTTCGAGATCATATTGGGCCCGGAACGATACGGAACGATACGGGAAGAAATCTGAAACGGGTCCGCGAAAAACGCGATGAAATCAACAGTTTGAACACATCCTCCGGGCCCACCAGAATACTCAATTAAACTATTGAAATTATTAAGTTTTTCCGAGCAGGCCCAAAACGCGGACTCGAACCCCTCGGATTTTATGAATCCGGTCGCAAAAATCTCTGATAGGCTTCGCGATCAATTTGATCCTCCAGACCTCGCGCACCGCAATGCGGAAGCGCCACAGAATCGGAAGGCTAGGGAGGAAGTCCACCGAAGCGTAGGGCATATGTTGGTATACTAAATTCAGCCTCGCTCCTGGCCTCTCGAACGGCAACTTTGCGCCTCATGTACGAACCCGCTTCGCGGGAGAGTCGCGTGGTTCTGAGATGACGCGTATTCATAGGCCTTGAGCAGTTAAAGCCTGCGATCTGACCATGGAATTCCCTTCAACGAGAGGAACTTGTCATGGCTACCTTGTCGACCGATGCTCCGATCACGCCGCTTCGCCCAGCGAATGCAGCAAGACATGCTGATGCGGGGCCTGGGACCGCATACGCAGCACTACTAGTTCGGCATGTTCGTCGCTTTGCCGCGTTCCTTGGCCAGACTCCCGACCCCGCGACGACCGAGGACATACAGCGCTTCCGGCTGCGTTGCTGACACCGGGGCGGTCTGGCAGCAATGTCGCGATCGCGGTCCGATCGTCAGGCGGACGGACCGGCTCGGCCGCGCAATTGTTCCAGATCGTTCAGGGCGCGAAGCTCGAGCATCTTCGCACCCTGGTTTCGAGCAGTCTCTACCGAGAGTTCAAGCGCCTCAGTGGCTGCCCTGCGAGTGCTTCCCGACTGTAGAAGAAGAGCCGCTTTGATCCGGTTGAGTTCCGCGTCGAAGAAGTGCACGTTCACGGCCGTGCTGCTGACGACCGCTTCGTTGACATGGCGGAGCCCCTCACGCGGCTTCCCTGCTTTACCGCAGGCGTCGGCGAGAAGGCCAAGCGCATAGCCGCGAAACAGCTTCGCACCTGTCGCGGCGTACGCCTCGATTCCCTCGTTCAACATATTGATCCCCGCATCAGTTGAGCCTTGTTCGGCAACCGCCCAGCCCCGAATAATGGTGCCCCAGGACATCCAGTACAAAAGGCTATTCTCGGTAGCTATCGCAACGGTGCTCGCAGCAAGCTCCTCAGCTATTCCTGGCTGACGGAGGCCTTGATGGACGGCCGCCGACATGCAGAGGGCGTAGGTGAGGCTGAGCGGATGCGCGAGCGTTTCTGCCAGACGGATTGCTTCGCGACTTCGCTCAACTGCGTACTCGGAGCTACCCGCGCACCATTCGAGCCAAGCAAGATTGGCAAGGCCAGCAACACCTGCATCGGATCCGTATGTCAGGATATTTCGGCGCGACGATGCTCGATCGTATCCGCCGAGCGCGGCCTCGAGCTGCCTTCTGCTTGCGGGGAATTCCCCGAGGCAGAAGAGACACCAGCCGAGAGCACGTCGCGCTTCGACTCGGATTGACCGATCATCACCCCGGTCCGCCACTTCGAGGAGTTGCTCACCGATTTCTCGAGCCACCTGAACAGGTCCTCGCACCTGATAGTACGACTGCAAACCTCGGAGGGCAGCCGCGAGCTGTGGGGTGTCTCCGATCGTCTGGCACAGAAAGCGCGCCCTGGCGTAGATGTGCTCAGCCTCCGAAGCGGCCCAACCCCTGATCGAGGTCAGCGCAGTGCCAAGCCCGATCAAGAGCGAAGCCTCCTGTTGCTGGCGCTGATGCGATGAAGGAAGGCTCATGATCGCAGCCAATGCTTTTCGGAAGTGAGCTTCGGCCTCGGGGTTTGTATAGCGGCTCAGCGCTCGTTCGCCGGCTGTTTGCCAGTAGTTGATAGCTCGCTCTGTATCCCCCGCAAGGTTGAGATGCTCAGCTATCAGCTCTGGTTGCCGCTCGGCCAAATCCGGGAACCGGACAACCAGCGCCTCGGCGGCCCGCAGATGGTAGTGGCGCCGAGAGCTTCGAAGCAGGGATTGATAGGCTGCCTCCTGAATGAGTGCATGTTTGAAAGAATATGAAGCGTGCGGAGCAATACCACGCTGTAACAGAATCTGACGGTCGACCAGCTGGGATAGAGCGCTCAGCAGCTCTGTCTCAGACGCCAACGTGACTGCCTTCAACAACTCGAACGGAAACTCGCGGCCAAGAGTTGCTGCGATCTGCGCGGTCGCTTTGATGGAATTCAGCCGATCTAGTCGGGCCATCAGGGAGTCGCGCAATGTTACAGGGATAGCAGCCTCGTCGAGGAGGGCCGGAGCCTTCGCGCTACCGCCGACCTGCGCAGATTCGATAACGGTCTTCGTTAATTCCTCCACGAATAGCGGCACACCGTCGGCCCGTTCAATCAGCTGGCTGCGCAACGCCGGTGATAACTCGGTGCCCTTGGTCAGGTTGGCAATAATCTCGTTGGTGTCACCAGAGGAGAGGCGCGAAAGCGTAAATCGCATCGCGTACGAAGGATCAATCCAAGGCTGTACGAACTCCTGGCGAAACGTCAGGAGGAGAAATAACTTCGCGGTTGGAACAAGCTGAAGAAGTTGCTTGATGACGTCGAGCGTTGAGGGATCGGCCCAATGGAGATCCTCTACGACAAAAATAAGCGGGCGACGCTCCGTCTCTCGAAGCAACCAGGTCAGCAGAATTTCAATCGTCCTCTCCCGCCGCCTTTGAGGCGGCAGATTGGTCGTGTCCAGTCCTGCAGGAGCCGGGAGCGATAGCAGAGAAGCAATCAGGGGCAGCGCCTCTTCCCGAAATGGCGACTGCTTTAGCGACGTTTCAAGTTTCGCCAGTCTTTCGGCCGCGCCATCCGACGAGGTAATTGCAAGATGCCGATGCAGCAAATCAATAATCGGGAGGAACGCGCTGTCGGACGAATGCGGCACGCAGTTACACGCAAGCATGGAATGGTCGTCGGCTATGCTGGCGTGAAAAGCGTGTACGAGGCGTGATTTGCCAATTCCCGGGTCGCCGCAAATCAACGCCACTTGACCCTTGCCCTGCAGTACGCGCTCCCAACCCTCCCTGAGGTGTGCCAGCTCGCGTGTGCGTCCAACGAGCGGAGTAAGGTTCCGAAGTGCAAATGCGTCCTGCCACGTGAAGGCTGATTCAGCCAACGGTACATAGACCCGTATCGGACGCGAAATACCTTTGAGATGGCGCTCTCCTAAGGCGCGACATTCAAATCGATGCTTGATCAGGGCGTATGTGGCATCGCTGATGAGTACCGTCTGGGGCGCAGCGAGCGCTTGCAGACGAGCTGCCACATTGGGAGTCTCGCCGACGATAGAGTAGATCTCCCGGTCAGAACCGCTGGGGAGGTCGCCAGCAACCACCAATCCGGTATGGATGCCGATGCGAACCTGCAAGCTGGCACCAGCGCAATCGACCATTTCAGCGCTACGTTGCTGGAAACGCGAGATGATTTCAATCGCAGCGCGCACAGCCATTACCGGATCGTCGTCGCCTGCACCGGGATAGCCGAAGTAAATGAGAAGACCGTCCCCGAAGTATGAAGCTATCCACCCTCCGCAATGGCGGACCACCTCATCGCAAGTGGATCGATAGGTAGCAAAAAGGTCGCGGAGATCCTCGGGGTCGAGTTGCTCCGATAAGGCAGTTGACCCGACGATGTCGCAAAACACGACAGTGATCTGCCTGCGCTCTGCGGAGGCGAGTGCGGCGTCGTCGGACAGAGGCGAAGGTGCGTTCGTCAGCGGTGCTCCGCAGTTGCCGCAGAACCGCATACCAACTCCGTTCTCGAACCGACACCGAGGACATCGCATATGGAGCGTCTCCAGCTTGTAAACCTGTGAGTGCTCGTCCCGAGAAATGGGTTTCTGGCCGGGGTTCGTGCGACTCCAAAGGTTGTCAAAGCTTTCTTGGAACCACGATGTGGATCCGGCGACATCATAGCCGCGGTGGCTTACGTTAGAAACTCCGAATGGACTCTGACCGAGCCGTTTATGCCGAACCGTGTGAACGCGCGCGACCACGCGCCTGGTCGCCGCGTGAAATCATCAACGCGATCTTCTACGTCGTGGAATTGCGTGGCGACTTCTCCCGCGCGACCTGCCGTCAGCACCGTCTATCCTGGTTCAGCCCTACGGCACGACGCAGGTCTGCTGGCCTTGGAACGACCCCGAGGCCACCCTGGGTTTTCCGCTGCGTTGCCTCCGTCATGCTCCTTACGAAGGCTGGCTCGACCCTCAAGAATTTCGGACCATACTCCGAGCCGAAACCAGGCTCGGTGTACCGATTGACGCAAAACGAGGCGCTGAGCGCTTGCCGGCAGCGCATTGGATTTCCCAATGAGAGGTGCTACTCTTGCTGAGGAGGACTTGAGCTTGCAACCTTTCCTGAAATCACCGCTAAGCATAACACTGTCGATAACTCAGACGTGCAATCTCGAGTGTAAGCACTGTTATGCGGATTGCCAGGCCTGCGAAGCGTCTGCTGAAGTCGCTACTGATCAATGGTTGGGATTTCTCGATTACTTGGTCAACAATAATTTTATTTCCGTTTATTTCGAAGGTGGGGAACCGCTTTTCCGGGAAGATTTTCTTCAAATTTTGGCACACTGCGCTCGCCGCATGATGACCATGTTGCGGAGCAACGGAACCCTCATCAATCGCGAGATGGCGCATCGCCTAAAGCAGATTGGCATAGGACGTGTGCTCATTGACCTGATGGGAGCGAGAGCCGAGACGCACGATTATTTCACCGGAGTTAGCGGGAGCTTCCAGAAAGCCTGCGAAGCGGTTCGCTACCTGCTCAAGGCTGGCATCGATACTGATGTGCTCACGATCCTGAACCGGAGAAATATGCACGAACTGCAAGAGTATTTGGAGCTTGCACACGAGCTCGGCGTTCCCCGCGCAGGAATTCTGCGCCTCTATCCTCTGGGACGAGCTAAGTCCCGCTGGGATGAGTTGGCGATGTCCCTGCAAGAGCAGATGGCTGTGCTCAACTCGCTTGCACCACCACCTGAGCTTACCGTGATGAAGTCGTGGCATCCCAATGACCGGAATTGCTGCTGGCAGGCTGCTGCGGTAGATCCATTCGGCCGATCAATTGGTTGCGCTTATCTGCGCGAGTACGTCGATTACGGCAACATTCGGGAAGTGCCGTTCCTCGACACTTGGCAGCATTCCCTATACCGAGAGCTGCGCTCCGGTGTGGTCGAAAAGTCGTGCCCGGACTGCGACACCACTGAAGGAACGCGCGGAGGTTGCCGCTCGGCCGCCTATGCCTTTCATGGTCGTTGGGCGGCACCTGATCCGTTCTGCTCGACAATGAATGACGGAGTCGACTTACGTGTCTTACCGTCGCGTCTCCTTTCGAAAGGTCGCAAACCTGCGGATTCGCCCCGTCGATGAGATGGGCGTATGCATCGTGTTCACGCCAGATAACCCGAGGCTATACACCCTCAATGCGTCTGCGTGGCTTATAATGGAATTGTGCGACGGGCGAAATTGGAGGTCGCTGGAACGTCGCTATTTTGCTACAATTGAACCTTCGCGCTCGCGCGAAGTGGCACGGCTTGAACTGCGGCGGGGCATTGAGGATCTCATTCAGCAGGGCCTCATAGAGCTTGTCGAACCGGCTTGAATGTGCCGCAGAAGAAACCATTCAGCGATCAGGAGGACTGGCTAGTGGCACGCAATCCGACTATCGAACAGGTCAAGCGTTTGGTACGTCGGCAAGGCATTGCACCGCCACCGGCGGTTCAGCCACTCGTCGCCGAAGTTCGCACGCATGGGGTTCTGCCGTTGACACCGTGCGAGCCGGAAATCTCGTATGCCCTGGGTTGTATTCTAATTGAGTGGACATTTGGCATCCCCTACCAGGATGTACCGACATTCCATCAATTCCTTGAAGACAACGAGGCTTTTATTCGGCAAAACGTGGAGAAGGTTGAGGGTGCGAGGTACTTGGGAACGTATTGGTCAATTGGACACCGATATCATTACAGGACCTTTTGGGCATATGATTCAGAATCGGCGATAGCTGGTCTGAATGACGCCATACGAAAGTCGCCTAACCTTTCCGAAGCGATCACAAAGCTTCGAACTTACTGGTCGAAAGATTCATCCCGGAGCGAGTTCAAATACCAGCCTGCGTCTTTGAGTACTGCCAAGAAGCTTGAAGATTACGCTAAAGAGAATCCGGTGGTCGGTATGGGACTGGTCGCACCGGCACAGGCGCGAAAACGACCGAGAAGTAAAAAATAGATCACGGAATGGTACTTGCTTCCGTGCTTGCGAATTGATGCCACGAGCGTCGCTCCGTTACGCCAGAAACATGCCTGCAACGAAAATAGATCAATCTGATCGGATTGTCGTTCTTAATTTATGATCTGTTGAATTATTGGCGCACCCGACAAGATTCGGACTTGTGACCTCTGCCTCCGAAGGGCCGAGGTTCGAGCCCGTCGAATTTCCGTTGTCCTTGTCCGTCGGATTTCTGCCGTCAAACATAAACCAGCGTTTACCTTTGACGCGGGCCATGGAAACACCTCGGTTGTGTTCGCCGTGCCGTCAGCGAGCGATGATCGATGGGCGCGCTTACATGCTAGTTTGAAACCTCGTGTCTGCATCGAATTCCCAGCATCGATATAAGCGCGCAAGCGAGGCGCCTCAGACTTAACGTCCAAGATGGGTCAGGTCACGACGATGTTCGCGACGGCCTGAATGTCCGCCCTCGTGTGTCCCAGCCCAAAGCGGCCTGTCGGCAATCGGCCCAGTGGAGACCTACCCAGTGCCGATGTGCGGCATCTAGCGTGAAGGTGGCATAGATAGCGATTTCGTCCGACGACGGCTGCGGAACCATACGGAACGATACGGGAAGTATGTCTGCCTTGTGCCCACGAAAACGCAAATCAAATCAACAGTTTGAGGACACCCTCCGAGCCCACCAAAAGACCGATCTAAGTAATTGATTCTGCTGCATTCTTTTGAGAGGGCCCACAACGTGGACTCGAACCCCCTCTCCGACCAAAACTTCCCCCCAGCGATTTTCCTCGCGATCTCAGAGCCGCCTGAGGCGATATTAGGTTGTCGGAGGGGTCGAATCGCTAAAGCGTTACCGTGTTCCCTACATTTGGAAACGCTAGGTTTTCCACGACGCGACGGCAGCTTTGCGCTCGAAGTCGGGCGTAGAGTTGAGCTTTGCCGTTGATTCAAAGCTGCCGTTCGTCGAATCTTGAAACTTTAGACTAGAGCTGGCGTGGCCAAGCCCGTTGTGCAAAGCCCTCGGACGCCAACAGATCAGAGCCTCCGCTCACCGCTCCAGACAGATCGCCACGCCCTGGCCGCCGCCGATGCAGAGTGAGGCCAGGCCTTTGCGGGCGTTGCGCCTCGTCATCTCGTGGAGCAGCGTCACCACGATGCGGCAGCCGGATCCGGCCAGCGGATGGCCGAGCGCGATGGCGCCGCCGCTGATGTTGATGATCTCCTCGTTCCAGCCCATCTCGCGGTTGACCGCGATGGCCTGCGCGGCAAAGGCTTCGTTGATCTCCATGACCTCGAGGTCGAACGGCTGCCAGCCGGCCTTTTCAAGCGCAAGGCGTGAGGCAGCGACAGGCCCCAGCCCCATGTCCATCGGCTCGACCCCCGCCGAAGCATAGGACGCGATGCGGGCGAGGGGCTTTAGCCCGAGCTCGTTCATCCGCGCTTCCGATATCACAAGTACCGCCGCCGCGCCGTCATTGAGACCGGAAGAGTTGCCGGCTGTGATTGTCCCCGCCGGATCGAACACCGGCTTCAGCCGGGCTAGTCCTTCGAGGGTGGTCGCGGGGTTTGGATGCTCGTCACGCTCGATGACGACATCGCCTTGCCTGGTCTTGATCGAGACGGATAGAACCTCGTCGTCGAACCTTGCTGAGCGGATAGCGGCATCGGCATTCTCCTGCGAGCGTAGCGCGAAACGGTCCTGCTCATCGCGCGTGATCTGGTAGCGTTGCGCCAGAGACTCGACCGTGACGCCCATATGGATCTGATGGAAGGCGTCCCACAGCCCGTCGGTGATCATCGAATCCTTGACTATCTGGTCGCCCATCCGCACGCCGCCGCGAATGCCTGGAATGAAATGCGGCGCAGACGTCATCGAGTCCTGGCCGCCGGCGATGATGCAATCGGCGTCGCCGCAGCGAATGGCCTGCGCGGCAAGATGGATCGATTTCTGGCCGGCGCCGCATACCTTGTTGATCGTCATGGCGGGTACGCTGACCGGCAGGCCGGCCCTGAGCGATGCCTGTCTTGCCGGGTTCTGCCCGGCGCCGCCGGTCAGCACCTGGCCCATGATCACCTCGCTGACGGCTTCAGGTGCAAGCCCGGTTTCGGCCAGCATCGCCTGAATGAGCCGCCCACCCAGTTCCGCCGCGGAAAGGCCGGCGAGGGCGCCGTTGAGCTTGCCGATCGGCGTGCGTTTGGCGGCGACGATGTACACTGCATCCTGCAATTTCCTGTCCTCCATTGGTGCGGCACAGAGGGCGTGTTCGCCGCTTGACATTCTGGTTATAACCAATAATCTGAATGTGACTTGCAGACAAGATGACGGCTCCGCGCCGGCCTGCATTCCGGGAGGAAATTCATGTCATCCGTGCTTTGGGCGCCGGCGCCAGCCGCGTTCGAATCGTCTAACCTTGCGCGCTTTTGCCTGGCCAACGGCTTCGATCCGCGCGACTACGAGACGCTGCATCGCTGGTCGGTCAGTGATCCCGGCGCGTTCTGGCGTGCGGTGTGGGATTTTGCCGGCGTGATCGGCGATCCCGGCGCGCGATCTTTCCTGCGCGACGATCAGGCGCCGATGACGCAGAGCCGGTTCTTCCCCAACGCATTGCTCAATCTCGCGGAAAACCTGCTGCGCGGCGACGAAGATCGGGTCGCCGTCATCGAGGCCGACGAGAGCGGCCATTTGCGCACCTTCAGCCTTGGCGAATTGCGCCTCCTCGTCGCCAGCACCGCACAAGGCCTGCGCGCGGCCGGCGTGGTCAGGGGCGACAGCGTCGGCGGTATCGTGCCCAACCGGGTGGAAGGTCTCGTGGCGCTTCTGGCGACGCTCTCGATCGGCGCCGTCTGGTCGTCCTGCTCGCCCGATTTCGGCGCCGCGGCGATCGTCGACCGCCTCGGCCAGATCGGCGTCAAGGTGTTGTTCGCAACTCCGCGCTACCGTTATGCGGGCAAGAAGCACGACATCTCCGATCGGTTGACTGAGATCGTCGCGGCGATGCCGACGATAACCAAGCTGGTGCTGACCGGCGACGATAAACCCGCCATGCCAGCGGCTGTCGCTTTCGAGGATTTCGGCGCAGACGCTCCGCTGGCCTTCGAACGCGTGCCCTTCGATCATCCGGCCTATGTGCTCTACACTTCAGGCACCACGGGTGCGCCGAAGGCGATCGTCCATCGCACCGGCGGCGTGCTGCTCCAGCATTTGAAGGAGCATCTGCTGCATGGCGACGTTCGCCCCGGCGACGTGATGAGCTGGTACACCAACACCGCCTGGATGATGTACCACTGGCTGATCTCGGGCCTCGCCTGCCGTGCGGCTGTTGTGCTCTTTGACGGCGCGCCGATCCTGAAGACCGCTGATGGTCTCGACCCCAGCCTGCTGTGGAAAATGGCGGAGCGCGCACGCGTCACCCATTTCGGCACAAGCCCGAAATATCTGGCGACGCTGGCCGCCGAAGGCTACGCACCGGGACGGCTGCACGACCTGTCCTCGCTGCGCTCCCTGCTCTCGGCCGGCGCGCCGGTGTCTCCCGGCCAGTTCGACTGGGTCTACGCGCAGGTGAAGTCGGACATGATCTTTGCCTCGATCTCGGGCGGTACCGAGATCATCGGCTGTTTCCTGCTCGGGTCGCCGATCCACGCTGTTCGCCGTGGCGAGCTGACCGTCAAGGGGCTGGGCCTCGCGGTGGCTGTCATGGACGAGCGCAACGCGCCGATCATCGGCCGGCAAGGCGATCTGGTCTGCACCGAACCGTTCCCCTCCATGCCACTGACCTTTTGGGGTAAGGGGGGCGACGCGCGCTACCACGATACTTACTTTGCGGCGCGCTGGGAAATCTGGACACATGGTGATGTCGCCGAGATGACAGCTCATGGCTCGGGGATCATCCATGGCCGCTCGGACACGACGCTGAAGCCCGGCGGTGTGCGTATCGGCACGGCCGAGATCTACGCCGCCTGCGAGACCTTCGCCGAGATCGAGGATTGCGTGGTATTCGGCGCACCGGTCGAGGGCGACGAAGAGATCGTGCTCTGCGTCAAGCTGAACGACGGTTTTGGTCTCACGTCCGAGCTTGCCGCTCGGATCCGCCGTGTCATCCGCGAGGGCGCATCGCCCCGTCACGTGCCGCATCGCATCCATGCCGTGGAGGCCGTGCCCTACACGCTCAACGGAAAGCGGGTTGAGGGCGCGGCGCGAACGACGCTTGAGGGCAAGCCGGTTAGAAATATGGCTTCGCTCGCCAATCCCGCATGCCTCGACGAATACCGCGCGCTCGACAGGAGCAGAGCGGCATGAGCCAGGCCAAGGGAGCGATCGTCGGCATCGGCGAATTGAAGCCGCAGCGCCTGACCAGCAGCGTGACGACGCTGGAAATGATCGCCGAGGTCGCGCGCCTGGCGGTGTTCGACGCCGCGCTGGAGCCGGCTGCGATCGACGGGCTGCTGGTCGGGCCGCAGGTTGGCGAAACGCCGCAGCATGTTCCGGCAACGATCGCCGAATATCTCGGTCTGGCGCCGACCATGGCCAATGTCGTCGACCTCGGCGGCGCTTCGGGGGCAGGCATGGTCTGGCGCGCCGCGGCCGCAATCGCGACCGGCATGTGCGAGGCGGTGCTGTGCGTGCTTGCCAACAATCGCGAGGAGGCGGCACCGCGTTCGCCCAACCGCAATCCGATCCGCGAGTTCGACGTGCCGTTCGGCGCCTCGGGCGCCAACATTTCCTATGCGCTGTTGATGCAGGCGCATATGGCGGAATACGGTTCGACCGCTCGGGATTTCGCCATGATCGCTGCTGCGGCACGGGCCAATGCACAGCTCAACCCCGACGCGATCTTCTTCGGCAAGCCGGCCGATGTTGAAGTTGTGCTTGCTTCGCCGATGATCGCTTCGCCGCTGCATCTCTATGAGATCGTCATGCCGGTCGCTGGTGGTGAAGCGGTGGTGGTCACCTCGGCCGAACGCGCGCGCGCGCTGCCACAAAGGCCGGTGCAACTGCTCGGCGCCGGCGAGAAAGTCACGCATCGCGCGGTCAGCCAGGCGCCCAGCCTCACCTCCGGTCCGCTGAAGAGCGCCATGGCGAGGGCCTTCGCGCAGTCCGGCACCAAGGCCGATGAGATGAACCTCCTGTCGCTCTACGACTGCTACACTATCATGGTCGCAACGACGATCGAGGACGCCGGCCTCTGCGCGCCCGGCCAGTTCGGCGCGTGGCTGCGCGACCACGACCTTTCTCATCATGGCGACAAGCCGCTCAACACCCATGGCGGTCAGCTCGGCTTTGGTCAACCGGATCTTGCCGGCGGCATGACGCATGTCGTCGAGGCGGTCCGTCAATTGCGCGGCGAGGCGGGCGAACGCCAGATCGGCAAGGCCGAGCTTGCACTGGTTACCGGCAATGGCGCGACGATGAGCGAGGCGACCGCGCTCGTGCTGGGAGCCGCCTGATGTCCGTCGATCTCAACACATTGAACCCCCCCGCTCCGACCATCACCACGTTAACCCGGCCATTCTGGGATACGGCCTCCGAAGGGCGGTTGAATATCCAGCGCTGCGAGGACTGCGGCAAGGCGGTCTTCTATCCGCGCCCGATCTGCCCGCATTGCTGGAGCAAGCGTCTCGTCTGGCAGGACGCTTCAGGCACGGGCCGGCTCAAATCCTTCTCCGAGGTGCACAAGCCCGGCCATCCCGGCTGGCTGCCGGCAGCACCTTACGTGGTCGGCCTGGTCGAACTGGCCGAGGGACCGACCTTGCTGAGCTTCATCCTGCCTGGCGCACGACCGCCCAGGGTAGGGGACGCGCTGTTGCTTGCGCCGACGGCGATCGGCGGTCGGGTCCTGCCGGCCTTCAAGCAAATCGAAAGCGAAACAGAGGAGAAGCCGCAATGAGCACCGAGACGAAAGACGGTTGGGTTGGTGTGGTGAAGGGCCGCCCGCAGGTCGGCGCCTTCGCCGAACGCACGCGCCGCACGCAAATGAGCGACATCGAAGCTTTCACCGCCATCACTGGCGATCGCAATCCGCTGCACTATGACCGCGCGCTGGCCGAGAAATCGGTGTTCGGCAAGCTGATCGTCCAAGGCGGCGTCACCTCAGGCATCCTCAATGCCTTGGTCGCCGAGGATCTTCCCGGGCCTGGAACCGTCTTTCTCGAAGTTGCCTGGAAGTTTGTGAAGGCCGTCGGCGTTGATGAGGAAATCACCGGACGCGTCGAGGTCAAGGAAGTGCGCCCTGACAAGCCGATCTGCAAGATCGAGACCAGCGTGCGCAACGCTCAGGGCGAGATTTGCCTCACCGGCACCGCCACGGTGTTCACCGTCCCGCTGCAAGCCGGATGAGCGCGGTGAACGACAGCCGGCAAGGCGCCGACAGCGAACGCTGGCGCGTGCTGTCGCTACTTTGCCTGGCGGTCGTTCTGTCGTTGACCACCTGGTTTTCGGCGACCGCCATCCTGCCCGAGCTGAAGCAGGAGCTGGCGCTCGGCTCCGACGCCGAAGCCTGGCTCACCAACGGCGTGCAGGTCGGCTTCGTGCTCGGTGCGCTGGCGGCGAGCCTGGTCAACCTTCCCGACCTGGTACGGCTCAGCCGCCTCATGGCGGCGGCCGCACTTGTTGCCGCGCTCGCCAACGCAAGCCTGCTGGTTCATCCCGATGCGGGCGGCGCCATCGTCGCGCGCATCGTCACCGGCGCAGCGCTTGCCGGCGTCTATCCGCCGGCGCTGAAGCTGGTCGCCACCTGGTTCACGCGTGACAGGGGGCTGGCGCTCGGCGCGGTCATTGGCGCGCTGACCATCGGCTCGGCACTGCCGCATCTCTTCCGCGCCGCCTTGAGCGCACTCGACTGGCGACTGGTGGTCGCCGCCGCCAGCCTGGCGACGGCGACCGGCGCACTGCTGTTTTTGCTGTTTGCCAGGGAAGGCCCCTATCCCTTCGGCAGGGCGGTGTTCGAGCCCTCGCGCATCGGCCAGGTGTTTCGCGAAAAGCCGCTGCTGCTCGCCAATCTCGGCTATCTCGGCCACATGTGGGAACTCTACGCCATGTGGGCCTGGCTGCTTGCTTACACGCGCGCCGCTTTTGAAGCGCAGGCGATCGGAACGGCCGCTACCGCTTCGCTCGCAACCTTCGTCGTCGTCACGTCCGGCATTCTCGGCTGCCTGCTCGGCGGCTACCTCTCGGACCGTATCGGCCGCACTTTGACCACCGCCGGCATGATGATCGTGTCGGGCGGCTGTGCGGTTCTGATGGGCTTAGTGTTCACCGGGCCGCTCTGGCTGTTCATGCTCGTGGCCATCGTCTGGGGCATTTCGGTGATCGGAGATTCCGCGCAGTTTTCCGCCGCCGTCACCGAACTCGCTGACCGGCGTTTCGTCGGCACGGCGCTGTCGGTGCAACTCGGCGCCGGTTTCGCGCTGACGGTGCTGGCCATCTGGCTGACACCGCGCTTCGCCGACCTCATCGGCGGCTGGCGCTGGGCCTTCCTGCTGCTGGTTCCGGGCCCGCTTCTCGGAGCCGTGGCCATGCTGTGGTTGCGAAACTTGCCGGAGAGCGTGAATATGGCTGGCGGCCTCCGTTAGGGAGGACGCTGCCGCTCCTTGAGTCGCGGCAAACGATTTTGCGGCGGGACCGAATGGAACAAACGACCAGAATACGTGGGCGTCCTCGCTACGACCAGGAAGATGCCGGAGCCGCCGAGGCGTTCCGCTCTATCGGCTCCAAGGTCGAGCTCAACCGCGACGAGGCGGCACCGCTGTGGGTGCAATTGCGCAACCAGGTCGAGGAAGCCATCAACACCGGCCTGCTGGCGGCCAATTCGCGCATCCCTTCCGAGCAGGCGCTGTGCGACTTCTTCGGCGTCTCGCGTCCGGTCGTGCGCGCCGCGATCGGCTCGCTGTCCAGCGAAGGCCGCATCATCAAGATGCCGCGCAAGGGCATGTTCGTCGCCGCACCGCGCGAGCATGTCGACTTCATGACCGCCAATCTCGGCGTGTTCGACGACCTGACGGCGAAAGGCCACAAGGTCTCGACGCGTACGCTCGAAATCTACCGCTGCCCGCCGAACGAGAAGGAATCCAGCGTCTTCGGCATTCCCGCCAATGGCAGCGTGGTCCGCATCAGTCGCGTCTACATGACCGACGGCGCGCCGATCACCATGACGCGCATCAGCCTGCCGGGGCACCGGGTGCCCGGTCTTGAAAACATCCTGTCGGAAAACCAGTCGATTTTCGGCACCATCCGCGCTGTGTTCGGCCTGACGGTGAAGCGCGCCGACCGCTGGTTGCGCGCGGCATTGCCCACCAAGGAAGAGGCCGAGCAGATGGGCGTTGCCGCCAACACCCCGCTGATCGAGATCGAGTCGATCGCCTATGACGCGGATGGCGCGGCACTCGAATATTACGAGGCCTTCTACAACTCCTCCGTCGCCCGCATCCACATGGCGGTCGAGCAGCCGTCGGCGACGGTGAACGGTGTCGATCGCACCTGAATCACATCCGTGAAAAAGAATCCGTTTTCTGGTTATAACCAGATTGACGGACCCGAGAAGCTTCTGTAACGTCCTTGTCATGGGTCGGGAGGAGCCTGACCCTGGAGGCATTATCAGGATCGATCGGATTGCGACGCCGCCTTGGCGGCGAGGGGAAGATTTTGCCCGCGTGCAAGCCTGGTCCGATGGAGGGTTTGCGTGGATTACCGGTCGCAATTCGACCTGACGAGCGAGGTTGCCGTCATCACCGGCGGCGCCAGCGGCATCGGCCTGGAGGCCGCCAAGGCGCTCGGCAGCTGCGGCGCGCGCGTCGTCCTTCTCGACATGGATGCGCAAGGTCTGGACGCGGCCACCGGGGTGCTTAGGGCGGCCGGTGTCGCGAGCGTCAATGGCCGCGTGCTCGACGTCACCGATCCGCGCGCAGTCGAGGCGATGGCCGCCCGGATTGTCGATGATTTCGGCCACGTCGACATACTGGTCAACAGCGCCGGCATCGCCCGCCTCAACACCGCGCTCGACACATCAGACGAGGAATGGCGCCAGGTGATGGATGTCAACGTCAATGGCGTCTACTGGGCCTCGCGCGCCTTCGGCCGTTCCATGGTCGCCCGCAAGAAGGGCTCGATCGTCAATCTCGGCTCGATGTCCGGCCTGATCATCAACCGTCCGCAGACCGCGCCGTCCTACATGGTGAGCAAGGGCGCCGTGCACATGATGACCAAGGCGCTTGCGGTCGAGTGGGCGAAATCGGGCGTTCGCGTCAACGCCCTGGCGCCGGGCTATGTCGGCACCGAGATGACGCTGAAAATGCGCGAGCGCCCGGAACTCTTCAACACCTGGATCGACATGACGCCGATGGGCCGGTTGGGCGAGCCGCACGAGATCGCCTCGGCGATCCTGTTTCTCGCTTCGCCCGCGTCGAGCTACGTCACCGGCGCGATCCTGTCGATCGATGGCGGCTACACGGCCTGGTGAGGCCGAGCAAGGATTGGAATATCGCATGACCGTTTCGGACCTAGAGGCACGCCAGGCAATCATCGGCGCCTGCCTGGAGATGAACGCGCTGGGCATCAACCAGGGCACGTCAGGCAATGTCAGCCGGCGCCATGGCGAAGGCATGCTGATCTCGCCGACCAGCACGCCTTACGAGACGCTGGTGCCCGAGGACATCGTCTTCATGGCCTGGGACGGCGAGGTTGACGGGCGCCTGCCGCCGTCGAGCGAATGGCGTTTCCATCTCGATATCATGAAGGCGCGGCCCGAGGTCAACGCGGTCGTCCACGCGCACCCGACCTACTGCACCACCATCGCCATCATGGGCAGGAAGATACCGGCGATCCACTACATGGTCGCGGTCGCCGGCGGCAGCGACATTCGCTGCGCTCCTTACGCCACCTTCGGAACGGCAGAGCTCTCGGCGCATGCGGTGGAGGCGCTGCGCGACCGCAAGGCCTGCCTGCTCGCACAGCACGGCATGATCGCGGTCGGTTCCAGCCTCAGCCAGGCGATGTGGCTGGCGGTCGAGGTGGAAACGCTGGCGCGCCAGTATCACGGCGCCCTGCAGATCGGCGAGCCGCCGATCCTGTCCGAGGAGGAGATCGAAAACGTCATCAAGCGCATGGCCAGCTATGGCCTGCGCGACAAGGAGGCTGCTGCCTGAGCGGCGTCATCTGGCAGAATCCTTCGGGAAGGCCCGAAGCGATCAACAAGGGAGGAATGAAATGACCGGATCCATGAAAGGCCTCGTCAAGGCGCTCGCTGTGGGATTGGCGGCGGCTTGCAGCCTGGCCGCCATATCGAGCGCGAGTGCCGAGGAATTGTCGCTGAAGGGCAAACGCATCGGCGTCTCCGCCATCGGCACCGATCACTATTGGGACCTGATGGCGTTCCGCGGCATCCAGGACCGTGTGAAGGAACTGGGCGGCGAAGTCATCGCGCTCGACGCTGGCCGCAAGGACCAGCAGCAGATCGCGCAGTTGCAGACGCTGATCGCCCAGAAGCCCGATGCCATCATCGAGCAGCTCGGCAATCTCGAAGTGCTGAACCCATGGCTGCAGAAGATCCGCGACGCCGGCATCCCGTTGTTCACGGTCGACACCGCGACACCGCATGCCATCAACAACACCACCTCCAACAACTACAATATCGGCGCCGAAATCGCGCTGCAGATGGTCGCCGACATGGGCGGCAAGGGCAATGTGCTGGTCTTCAACGGCTTCTACAGCGTGCCGGTCTGCAAGATCCGCTACGACCAGCTGAAATATGTGCTGACTTCGTTCCCGGATGTGAAGATCGTCGAGCCGGAACTGCGCGACGTCATCCCGAACACGGTGCAGAGCGCCTATTCCAACGTCACCGACATGCTGACCAAGTCGCCCGAAAAGGGCTCGATCGGCGCGGTCTGGGCCTGCTGGGACGTGCCGCAGATCGGCGCCACGCAGGCGGTCGAGGCTGCTGGTCGCAACGAGGTCAAGACCTACGGCATCGACGGCAGCCCGGAAGTCATCAAGATGGTGATGGATCCGAAGTCGTCCGCAGGTGCTGTGGCGGCGCAGCAGCCCTATGAGATCGGCAAGACTTCGGTCGACAACGCCGCCAAGTACCTGGCCGGCCAGAGGGTGCCGCCCTTTACCTTCGTTCCGTCGGTGCTGATCAACAAGGAAAACGCCGCCGAAAAGGGAAAACCGTTCCTCGACGCGGCCGAGAAGGCTGGCGTTAAATAGGCTGAGCGAAACGACGGGCAGCCACGCCTTTGCGGCTGCCCGCCACCATCAACCAGGATTGACGGCCATGCAGGCAGCAAAGCGTGAAATTGCTGTATCAATGAGCGATATATCGAAGCGGTTCGGTCCGGTGCGTGCACTGGAGAACGCGAACCTCGAGATCGCCCGCGGCTCCATCCTCGGCCTTGTCGGCCAGAACGGCGCCGGCAAATCGACGATCATCAAGGTGCTGGCCGGGATCATCCGGCCTGACAGCGGCAGCATCGTCATCAATGGCGAAGCCGTTCACTCGCTTTCGCCGGCATCGGTCGAAAAGCTCGGCGTGCATTTCATCCATCAGGACAGGCTGCTGGTGCCGACCGCGACCGTCGGCGAAGCTGTCTTCCTCGGCCACGAAATCGGCCTCGGCCCGTTCGTCAGCCGCCGCGCCATGGAGCGCCGGGCCGCGGAGCTGTTGAAGCGCTTCTTCGGCATGGAGCTGCCGGCCGGAACTCTTGTGAAAGACCTGACCACGGCGCAGCAGAAGGTCGTGCAGATCACCCGGGCGCTGGCGCAGAAAGCATCGGTGCTGGTGCTGGACGAGCCGACGGCGGCGCTTGTCAAGCGCGAGGTGGACAGCCTGTTCGACGTGCTGCGCCGGCTGCGCGACGACGGCATCGCCGTGGTCTTCATCTCCCACTACATGCAGGAGATCGAGAAGCTCTGCGACCGTGTCACCGTGATGCGCAACGGCACCGATGTCGGTACGGTCGACCCGCATGAGACATCGATCGACGAGATCATATCGATGATGATCGCCCGCGATGTCGGCGAGATGTTTCCCAAGCGTTCGGTCACGTTGGGCGCGCCGGTGCTCGAACTCGCCAATCTGCGGCTCGGCGGCAGCTTCGAAAACATCGGCTTCAACGTTCGCGCCGGCGAGATCGTCGGCCTCACCGGCCTGCTCGGATCCGGCGCCAAGGAAATCGTGCAGTGTCTGTTCGGCCTCAAGACCGCCGATGGCGGCCAAGTCAAGCTCGAGGGCAAGCAGCTGTCGCTGTCGACGCCGGTCAAGGCAGTGCGTGACGGCATCGCCATGCTGCCGGAGGATCGTCGCGCGCACGGCGTGGCGCTCGGCCTGTCGGTGCGCGAAAACATTTCGCTGGCGAGCCTGCGCCGCTATTCCAGAAGCGGTCTGGTCAGCCGCAACAGCGAGAACCAGGCGGTCGATGGCCTGATCAAGGAGCTGTCGATCAAGACGCCGCATCGCGACGCGCTGGTGCGCGAGCTCTCCGGCGGCAACCAGCAAAAGGTGGCGATCGCCAAATGGCTGAGCTGCCAGTCGCGCGTCTATGTGCTGGACGAGCCGACGGTGGCCGTCGATGTCGGTGCCAAGGTCGAGATCTACAATCTGTTGAATCGGCTGGCGAGCGAGGGCGCGGCGATCCTGCTTCTGTCGTCCGATCTGCTCGAACTGGTCGGCGTCTGCGACCGCGTGCTGGTCGTCTATCGCGGCCGACTTGCCGGCACCTTCTCCGGCCCGTCGATGAACAGCGATGCGCTGCTCGCAGCCTCATCAGGGGCCCGCTCGAACACCGACGGGGTGGCGGCATGAGCGCGACAACTCTCCACACCGAGGCCGGCGTGTCCGACGAAACCCGCGCCACCGGCAAAAGTGCTGGCAGGCGCTTCGCCACCCTCGTCGTGCGGCTCGGCGCGATTGCCGCCTTCGCCGCGATCATGGCCTATTTCGTCGTCTTCGCGCCGGGCTTCACATCGACCTTCAACCTGATCAACGTCGTCGAGCAGTCGGCGATCCTGGGTGTACTCGCCTATGGCATGACTTCCGTCATCATCGGCGGCGGCTCTGATGTCACCGAAGGCGGCATCGACCTGTCGATCGCCGCCAATATGGGGCTGTGCGCCGCCGTCTACGCCACGCTGCTGTCGATGGGCTATGGCGACGTCCTTCCGGTCCTGGCGGCCATTGCTGTCGGCATGGCGGTCGGCGCGCTGAACGCCCTTGCCGTGGTCGGTCTCGGCATCCTGCCGCTGCTGGCGACGCTTGCCGTGCTCAACGTCGCCGCCGGCATGGAACTCACGCTTACCCAGAACACGGTCGTCGGCGCATCCTCCCCGCTGCTCGGCTTCCTGGTCTCCGGGGCCTTTCTTGGCATCTCGGCGCTAGCCTGGGCGCTGATCCTGTTCTCCGCCCTCGTCATCGCCATCTTTCACTACACCTCGTTTGGGCTCAGGCTCTACGCGGTCGGCGGCCATCCGGAAGCAGCGCGCGCGGCCGGTCTCAGCGTGCCCTTCTACGTGTCCTTCACCTATGTGCTGAGCGGCTTCTGCGCGGCGGTGGCAAGCGTCCTCACCGTTTCGCGGCTCTCGGCCAGCACGCCCGGTTCCGGCGAACTGCTTTTGTCGGTGCTGGCGGCGGCGCTGCTCGGCACCGTCTTTTCCCGCCGCTTCGTTCCAACCATGGGCGGCACGCTGCTCAGCGTGCTGTTCATCGGCCTGCTCGCCAACGGCTTCCAGTTGCTCAACGTCTCCAGCTACTGGGTCAACGGCGTGCAGGGCGCGCTGATCCTGCTGGTGGTGGCCATCACATCCTTTGCCCGCGGCTCGGAGGGTTCACGATGAGCGTCTCAGCCAACGACAGTCCCAAGATGAGCCTGCGCGCCTTCCTCGCCAAATACAGCGTGCTCATTGCCTTCGCGGCCATCGTCATCTTCTTCGCGATGGCGAGCCCGACCTTCCTGACGCCAGCCAATCTCTTCAATGTGCTGGTCAACAACGTCGTCATGCTGGCGATCGTGGCGCTTGGGCTGACCATCGTCATCTCGTCGGGCGGCATCGACCTGTCGGTCGGCGTGTCCGTCGACATGGCAAGTATGGTCTTCGTGATGCTTCTGGCCGCCGGCTACAGCGGCGTGATCGGCGTCGCCGGCGGACTAGGCGCCGCATTGATCGTCGGTGTGCTGAATGCGATCCTGATCACCAGGCTCAACATCAGCCCGTTCCTGGCGACGCTTGGCGTGCTGTTCATCGGCCAGAGCACGCAGCAGCTCGCCACCAACGGCGGCCAGCCGATCTACCTCACCAGCGGCTATGCCGCCGACCAGTTCAACGCCATCGCCCGCACCGCCCTGTTCGGCGTGCCGACACCGGTGATCGTGCTGATCGTCTCGGCCATCGCGGTCCACGTCCTGCTGCTCCGCTCTGTCTTCGGCCGCTATGTGCAGGCGATGGGCGCGCAGCCGGGCGTCGCCTGGTATTCCGGTATCCGCGTGCCGCGCGAATTGTCGATGGTGCATGTGCTGTGCGCGCTGCTTGCCGGTGTCACCGGCATCTTGCTGTCGGCGACGGTCAAGTCTTACGTGCCGCTGTCCGGCAACGCCTTCCTCCTCGACGCCATCGGCGCCACCTTCATCGGGACGACGCTCAGCCGCGAGCGCAAGCCCTCGGTGATCGGCACGCTGCTCGGTGTCCTGCTGCTTGCGATCGTCAAGAACGGGCTACTGCTCGTTGGCTGGAATTTCTACTGGCAGCAGGTCGGCATCGGCGTGCTGGTCTTCCTGGTGCTGGCCGCGAGCTTCGGCCTGCGCCGCGCCACCCATTGAGTTCGACCACCCATTGAGTTCGAAAGGTCAGCCAACCATGCCACAATTCGACGTCAGTTCGATCGGCTTCTATGTCCTCGATATCCTGGGACGGCCGGTTTCGCGTATCCCCGAAGGCGGCCGTGCCGACTATATCGAGGAGATCCGCATGACTATCGCCGGCACGGCCGGCGCGACCGGCATGGACTGCGCCATCCTCGGGCTGAAAACGCGGGCCGTCACCACGCTCGGCACCGACGACATGGGCGACTGGTTCCTCGCCAAACTTAAGAAATATGGCCTCGAGTGCGGCCTCGTGCGCCGCGACGGCAGCGTCCAGACCTCATCCACCATGCTGCCGGTGCGGCCCAATGGTGAGCGTCCTGCATTGCATGTGCCGGGGACGGCCACTTTGTTCGAGGTCGCCGATGCAGATCTCGACGCGGCCTTGGATGCAACTGTCGTCCATGTCGGCGGCACCGGCCTGTTGAAGCGTTTTGATGGCGAGCCGACGGTCAAGCTGTTGAAGCGTGCCAAGACGCTTGGCCGCACCACCACCTTCGACCTTATCCAGGCGACGCCCGAGACGTGGAAGCTGGTCGAACCGTGCCTGCCCTATATCGACTATTTCGTGCCGAGCATCGACGAGGCCGGCGAGATGGCGCACGACCGCGACCCAGCGCGCGTCGCCGCCTTCTTCAAGGCCAGGGGCGTGAAGAACTGCATTCTCACGCTTGGCGCCGATGGTGTTCATGTCTCGCCAGAGCATGACGAGGACTTCCATCTGCCGGCCTTCGACGTCGAAGTCTTCGACACCACGGGCTGCGGCGATTCCTTCACCGCCGGCCTCATCGTCGGCATCGTCAAGGGCTGGGATCTCAAGCAGTCGGCGCGCTTCGCGACGGCGGTCGCCGCCAAGGTGGCGATGGGCCTTGGCTCCGACGGCAAACTCGTTTCATTCGACGACACAATCGCGGCGATGAATTCGCTCCCGGTCAAGACATCAACGGTGCAAGCAGCATGACCATTCTTCCTGAGGCCAAGGGCAAGACCGCTCTCGTCACCGGCGCCAGCCGCGGTATCGGCAGGGCGCTCGCCAAGGGGCTCGCCGAGGCGGGCTTCGACGTCGCCATCACCGATCTGCCGTCGCAGGCCGCGGAGCTTGCCGTAACCAAGGCCGAGATCGAGGCGGCCGGCCGCAAGGCTTATGTATACACGATGGATGTCAGCAAGAAGCGCGAGATCGAGGCGACGGCGCGGGCGCTGCTTGCAGCGGCCGGCAGCGTCGATGTGCTGGTCAACAATGCCGGCATCCTGAAGCCAAGCCTGCTCCAGGATTTGGACGAAGCCAATTGGGACGCGCATTTCGACATCAACGCCAAGGGTGTGCTGATGATGTGCCAAGCCGTGCTGCCGCATATGCGCGCCAGGAAATCGGGCAGGGTGATCAACATCGCCTCGATCGCCGGCCGCCAGGGCGTGCCGACGCAAGGTCACTACGCGGCGACGAAATCGGTCGTGATCACGCTCACCCGCGTGCTGGCGCAGGAGGTCGGCATGGACGGCGTCACCGTTAACGCCATCTGCCCCGGCATCATCCTGACCGAGATGGGCAAGAACAATCTCGGCAGCGAAGCGGCGATCCGCCATTGGGAAGATGTCGCGGCGCTGAAGCGTCTCGGTGCGCCGGAGGACGTCGTGGGACCGGTGCTGTTCTTCGCCTCGGACCTGTCGGCTTTCGTCACCGGCCAGTCGCTCAACGTCGACGGCGGTATCTACTACCACTGACGATCCGCCGCGTGGCTTGCTCATCGCGATGGCTTAAAGATGCTGATGGAATGCTGGAGGCATCCGTCCGCTTCCAGTCCCGGCCACTCCAAAAACGGACAATCCCCTTCCGGCCCCGTTGCCGCCACTTTTGAACTCCCGCATTTTGGCTTTTCAGCGCGAAACTGGCCTTAGGCAACGAATGGAAAACGGCGAAATGTTCCTGGTCTGTGCCCGAAAAGTCACATAAAAGGCGGTATGGAAGAACGCTACCTTGCTCTCAACTGGCGCGCTGGGCCACGGCACCCGCTTCGCTTCTCAATTTCTCAAGTCGGGATCGGCAGATTGCTTCAATCCTATCGATCAGATTCGAGACGCGTTCTGATAGCCATTGAAGTGCTTCATCCGTGATCTCGAAGTGCCGCGAATAGCGCGCTTTCACATAAGCCTCATTGAGGATGTTGAACCACGCAACGAAGCGCTGTTGCTCACGAGGCCATGCTTCGGCCAGCTCCTGGACCTGATCCTCGGCGAGGCTGCGCAGGAATTTTATGTTGTGAGAGGCGGGGCTGTAATTCGTCAGCACCAGCAACAATGCCGAATAGGCTTGCTCGATCGACTGATGAAGGAGGAACGCGCTTTCCTTAAGCCTTCCCTTGGTAGCGAAGAATTCCGCACCCTCAGCAAACGTTCTAGCCTGAGGAAGACGCTCCGCAACATAGTCCCCTGCCAACCGAAAAGCCTCCGCGGGGCCTGAAGGCACGGGATTGGCGAGAGGCTCTTCGTCGAGCTCGTAAAGGACAATCCCGTCACGACGGATATCGACAAAGAAATACTGCCCTTCGCGCAGTGCGGTGTTCACCTCGCGGCGTGAGTGCACGATGAAACTCACCGGGGTATCAATCTCACGCATCAACCGGTCGGCCGCTGCCTGCCAGTAGCCGGAGAAATCGGTCAGCTTTCGATTGTTGACGACAATCAGGAGATCGAAATCGGAGCGGTAACCCTTTTTCGTATGCGGCTCGTCGACCCAGTCACCGCGGGCATAGGACCCGAAGAGGATGATCTTTAGGATGCGGCCGCGCTTCTTGAAATCGGCCGTTCCGCCTTTTAGCGCGTCTTCGAGCTCCTCAAGAAGGAGCTCGACAATCCTGGTGAGCTCACGCTGCTTTGGCGGTGGGAGATGATCGATGCTGGATTTCATAAACAAAGGTCGACCGTCCACTACATATGCATAGCCGGGAAATATCTACGAATCCCCATAATGGCTCGTCGGATGAGGCGAAGCAAAGCAAATGTCATTCTTGTATTGTGATGATTTGTTGCCCCTGTGTGAAGACCGATGATTTGTTGCCCTGTGTGAAGGCCATTGCAACGCGCAAAGTCTTTGCAATGGGCGATCCCGTCCTTCCCGGCTTGGGCGACTTCATCCGCGCGCCCCATTCTCAAGGTCCCGAATGAAGGCCAGAACTGCTTCGACCTGGCCGTCCGCGACAAGCTCCGCCGCCGTGCGATGGCCATAGTCGGCGATAAGTTCGTTGCGGTACCAGTAGATCGCCTTATCTACGGTGACGGTGCATTCCGTTGCCGCCGAAATCACCTTCACCACCTCGCGCATCCGACACTGCAGTCGCTCCGATGACGGATTACGGAGCGTGTTGCGGTGAACACCGGTCAATCGCGCCAGGTTGGTCAATTTTACCCCCAGCGCCTGCGATAGGCGCTTCGGGGAAATATGGGGCGTGCGAGGTTCCTGCAAGCTACAGATGAAACCTGAGAGCTCTTTCGATTGCGCGAGCCGTGCGTGGGTCACGACAAATCTCCCAATGTTCTCCTAGGCACGACATATTCATATTTCAGTGCATAGCAAGTGGGCAGCGCTAACACGTTTGTAGGGCGTTCAAGCCCTCCCATTGTCGAATGTATGGTCTCGGCCGCAACGCGTCGCATGTCGTTCGTACAAGCCTGCCGCTGGCCCCCATCGGGTCTCTTCATGCTCGACTCCCGACAGCCAGACGTGACCAACTGCCCGTTGATATCATCAGGCCATGTGGCACGCCTCGCCGGGGGCGGTCTGCCCCGCGTCCCGCCTGCGGCGGCGCTATGCTGACGCTCCTTAGGCCGCCCTGTTGAACCGGGCTCGGCGTCACGAACCGGCTCGACGATGAAATGACAATGTGGGTCCGGTGGACATTTCATCGTCTGCGCTTTGTACGCCCTCATTTGCTTTGGCCGCTGCGCGGCGCGGCTGACGCCGGATCGGATGGAGATTTTCGCCCGTGAGACAGCGTTGACGTCTCGAAAGTGTTGAAGGCGCACGGAATTTGTTGCCGGCCAGGCAAGTGCAAGTCGCTTCGACTATACACTATTATATATCAGAAGGGCGATATGATCATTATGTTGTATCGTTCAGTTGACAGAGACGCGCAGCGCGCTAGATATAATATCCTGATCACTTGGGCCTTTTTGATCCGGATTCAACATCATGGCCTACCAGAGCGAAAACCTGATCGCGCAAGCACGCGAGGTCCGCGAGGCTTCCGGTGTGAGCCAGCGCGCGCTCAGCGAGCGGGCCGGGCTGACGCAGAGCCATATCTCGCAAATCGAGAGGGGCAAGATGGAGCCGGGGCTTTCCAGCTTCATAGACCTGACACGAGCGCTCGATCTCGAGGTCATGCTCGTGCCGAAGAAGCTCGTGTCGGCGGTGCTCGGCCTGGTCAAGGCCCAAGCGACGCCGGACATGCATATCCATGCCGGTCAGCCAAACGACAAGCGTTTTGCCCGTGCCGAGCGCCTGGTCAAGAAAATGAAGCACCTTTACGGCAGCTCAGCCGACCTCGATCGCATCGAGGATACGCTTCGGTTTCTGCGGAGGGTAAATCTCGGCGATCAAGAGATGCAGCTCGTGCGCGAGCTGATCGCCCGCCTCCAGCGCTATCAGGCCAGCGCCCAAGCAGGACCCATCTTGCACGACATCGCACAGAACCTGCAGCGCCTTCGCAACTCGATCGCCCATCCCGTCCCCTCGGAGCCGCGACCTGCCTATTCGCTGGACGATGGAGATGCGGATGCCTGATGTCTCGGTTCTGGATGTACGGCTCTACGACGAGCCTATTGGCACGCTAACCCACCTGCAGGGCGATCGGACGATATTTGCGTTCAACGAAGACTACGTCGACAACCCGGATCGGCCGACCCTCAGCCTGTCGTTCAAGGACGACCTGGGTGGCCTCATCACCAGGATCCGCCCGACACAAGGGGTCGTGCCACCATTCTTCTCGAACCTGTTGCCGGAGGGCGGCTTGCGTCGCTATCTCGCCGAGCGGGCCGGGGTCAATCAGCAGCGCGAATTCTTCCTGCTCTGGGTGCTGGGGCTCGACCTGCCCGGAGCACTCTCGATCCATCCTGCGATCGGTGACGGCCTTCCTCCTGGTGACGACGAGGATCTTCCGAAGAACGCCAAACCCAATGCGCTGCGCTTCTCGCTCGCCGGTGTGCAGCTCAAGTTCTCCGCGTTTCAGAACGCGGGGAAGGGCGGCGGCCTGACCATTCCCGCCGAGGGCGTCGGCGGATCGTGGATCGTGAAGCTCCCGTCCCAGCAGTTCACCGGCGTCCCGGAAAACGAGTTTTCGATGATGACGATCGCCGGGATGATCGGCATGGATGTGCCCTTCATCAACCTGGTCGATCTCACTGCAATCGCCGGCATTCCCGAAGGAGTGGGAGAATTAAGAGGGCAGGCGCTTGCTGTCAGCCGCTTCGACCGAACTAGTGACGGTCCTGTCCACACCGAAGATTTCGCGCAGGTGTTCGGGGTCTTCCCGGACGACAAGTACAAGCGTGCAAGTTACGCCAACATCGCGCGCGTGATCGGAACCGAGGCGGGCGATGTTGGCGCGGCCGAGTTCATTCGCCGCCTCGTGTTCAGCGCGTTGATCGGCAATGGCGACATGCACCTCAAAAACTGGTCGCTGATCTATCCGGACCGGCGCTCGGCCGCGCTCTCGCCGGCCTACGACCTGGTGTCGACCGTTCCCTATATGAAGGGCGAGGACACCGCTGCGCTTAATTACTCTCGGACGAAGAAGATGACCAAGCTCGATACCGATGAGCTTCGGCACCTGGCGGCCAAGGCACTTCTGTCGGAAAAGCTTGTCGTCGACACCGCCACGGAAACCGTCCAACGATTTCGGCAAGTCTGGGAGACTGAGAAAACGCATCTTCCTCTCGCCGCTACCGTCGTGAAGGCAATCGACGCGCATGCTCCGACCGTGCCACTATTCAGCGAACTCGCATGATCAAGACTCACCTCAGCACGCCGTCGCCTTGAGAGCATTCGATCCGGCGCATCCGATCGGGTCTCGGAGGTCTTTGGGATAGCGTCTGCTATTTTGCGCGTCTGAATGTTAAATGTGCCGCGGTTTTCAGTCTCGACGATGTGCATCATGGCGAATGGGCACTGTCAAATAAAACGCCGCAAGGCAGCACGGTCTGCAGGGCGGGAACGCCGCGCTCGAATTATTTGGCATCATCCGCCGTTTCTCCGAGGACTTCGATTTGTCCTTCCCGCCTTGCCGAGGATCATGGGCCATCATATCTGGATCCCCTCCGTTGCCCAACGCTGTCGGGTTTTGCTACCGAGGCTTTGACCTGGTCGCTGTGGTTTGGGCGAACTGGACTTCAACAGAATTGGCCTGAGCTTCGGTTCCAGCCGGGAGAGCGCCTGCAATGGCATTTCGATTTGTTCATACGGCCGACATCCATCTCGATTCCCCTTTGCGCTCACTTGCGCTGCGCAGTCCCGAGCTTGCCGAGCTCGTCGGGGATGCCAGCCGCCAGGCATTCACCGCGATCGTGGATCTGTGCCTGGAGGAGCGTGTCGACGCTCTCGTTGTTGCCGGCGATCTTTACGATGGCGACCAGACCTCGATGAAGACGGCGCGCTTTCTGGCCTCGCAGATGACGCGCCTGCACCAGGCCGGCGTCAGGGTCTACATGATCCGCGGCAACCACGACGCCATGTCGCGAATTACGAAGCAGCTCGTACTGCCGGACACGGTGACCACTTTTGGCGGCCGCGCCCAATCCGTAATCCAGCCTGGCTCTGGCATAGACGTCGCGTTCCATGGGCTGAGCTTCGCCAGCCCCAAGGCGCCCGAAAGCCTGCTGCCCAAATATGCCGGCCCGCAGGAGGGAGCTGCGAACATCGGCATCATGCATACGAGCCTGGCCGGCTCCCCAGGCCATGACGTCTATGCCCCTTGCAGTGTAGTCGATCTGCACGGCCACGGCTTTGACTATTGGGCGCTTGGCCACATTCACGTTCGCCAAGTGTATTCCGGTGCAAGTACGCTTGTGATGCCAGGGATCCCTCAGGGGAGGGACATCAATGAGGCGGGTGAGAAATCGGTCACGCTGGTCACCATTCGCGACGATCGCTCCGTCGAGATCGAGGAGAGGCTCACCAGTGTGGCGCAGTTCGAGCGGGTGAGCGTCGATTTAACTGGGGTGTCGGAATGGAGCGAGACCATCGCCCGCATCCGAGAAGGGCTGCAGCAAACCCGGGAGGGTACCAGATCCCGCTACCTTGTTGCCCGTCTTGGCCTGATCGGTACTTCCACGCTTTCATGGTCACTGATCCGCGACAGGGACTTGGCTGTCGCAGAGGCCGAGCAGGCAGCGGAGCAGGTAGGCAATAGCTGGGTGGAGAAAGTGGACCTTGCTCTTTCTGCTCCTGGCGTCGGAGATCTGGAAAGCGTCGCAGATCCCACCCTGGAGCTCGCGCAGTCGATGCGCGCCAATGCGGTGTCAGCGTCATTTCGGTCCGAAGCGCGGGAATTCGTGTTGAAGACGATCGCGGACCTGCCGCCCGATGCGCGTGGCTTCGCCGGCAAGGACGAAGCGGCGCTTGACCGGTTTCTCGACGATGTGCTTGCCGGAAGTGTCGACCTGGTCGCCGCGAGGCTCAAGGCAGGTGCGACGCGATGAGATTGCGGCGCCTCGATCTCACGCGCTACGGGAAGTTCACCGATAAGGCGATCGACTTTGGAGAGAAGCCGCTATCCGGCCCTGATCTTCATATCGTGTTCGGTTTGAACGAGGCTGGCAAATCGACGGCGCTGTCCGCATATCTTGATCTGCTATTCGGCATCGAGGAGCGCAGCCGCTACAATTTCCTGCACGAATACAGCTCCATGCGCATCGGCGGGGTGCTCGAATTCGAGGGGCGGGGGCTAAAAGTTTCCCGAACCAAAAGCCGCAGCAACTCATTGCATGACACCGAAGGCCAGCCGCTGAGCGAGATTGCCATTTCGGCTCACCTCGCCGGCTTGTCCCGCGAAGCCTACAGCAGCATGTTCTCACTGGATGACGAGACCCTGGAAGCAGGGGGCAAGGCCATCCTTGAATCGCGTGGTGATCTCGGCAAGCTCCTTTTCACCGCCAGCGCCGGGCTTGGTCATGCGAGCGATGTCTTGGCCGCACTGGAGACGGAGGCAGATGGGCTTCACCGGAAACAGGCCCAGACCACCGAAATCGCGCTGCTGAAGAAGCGGTTCGCCGAACTCAAGTCACACAAGGAGACGATCGACACCCTGGCCTCGACATTCGAGGCGCTCGAGGCGGAACGGGGGGAAGCCCAGGACAAGTATGATCGCAGCCTCGCTGAACGCTCAGTGTTGTCGGCGCGTCTGGCTACAATCGACCGATATGTGCGCGCCGCTCCGCTCCTGGTCGAAATCAAACGCAAGGCGAGCAGACTAGCTGAGCTGCCTGACATCCCGTCTCCTCCCAGGACCTGGAGTGGCAGCGTCACAGAATTGATCGATCAGGACGCGCGGCTGAGAACCCGTCTCCAGGCGAATGCCGATGAGATCGATCGGGCGAAGGCAAAGATCGACGCAATCGATGTCGACGAGGCTGTGCTGGCGATCTCCGAACAGCTGCGAGGTCTCGCCGAACGCAAGGCGCGCTATGTGGCCGCGGGCATGGATCTGCCGACCCGCAAAATGGAAGTCCAGATGCTTGACCAGGTGATGGCGACCTGTCTCGCCGCGCTTGGAAGGTCGGCCGAACAGGACCCGTCCCGGCTCATCCTGCCGGCCTTTGTGGTCGGCACGCTTCGCAACATGGTTGAGCAACGCTCTGGCATCACGACGAGCTTGCGGATGGCCCGCGACGAAGCCGCTGCCGCGCTCGACGGGCTCAACGCTGCACGAGGTCGCGTTGGCGAGGAGAGGGCGGTGCCCGAGCCCGCAAGAGCCAGGCTGATGGCAGCCGTGTCCGAGGCGAGGGCCAGCAGTCACACACGGGAGATAAGAGAGGCGCGCGCCTTGGAGGACGAGCGGCAAGCAAGGCTGGCGGATGCGATGCGGCGCCTCCAGCCGTGGTCGGGAGATGCGGACGCACTTTCGAAGACATCGGTTCCGCGACCAATGCAGATGGCTGCGTGGAAAACACTGGCCGCGGACCTTCAAAGGGACAAGGCAGTCTTCGCCGAGCGCTTGGCTGAACATGAACAAAGCCGGGTATCTGCTTCGTCACGCCTGGCTGCTGTCCGCGCCTCGGTCGATCTCGCCGACGATGACAAAGCGGCAGTCATGCGACGTGAAAGAGATGAGGCGTGGCGAAATCACCGGTCGGACCTCAAGGCTGAAACCGCAGACGTGTTTGCCGCTGCATTGGCCAAGGACGATGATGTCGGCGCGGCTCGGTTGGCCCATGCGGGCGAGCTGGCGGATCTGCGCGCAATCAAGCAAAAGGCGGCCGAGACCGAAGCCGCCATAGAGCGCGTACGCTGCCAACTCGCCGAGGTGGAAAAGCGCGCGGAAATGGCGTCAGCTGAAATCAAGCAAATTGCAAGCGCGTTGCTTGAGGATTGCCAGGCGAAGTCGCTCGACCTCTTGATCGGACTCCTGGAGGAGCGCCTTTCAGCGCGTGCTGACGCGCTTGGCGCTTGGGGTGACATCCTGCTCGCACGCGCAAAGGTCGAACGCGCAACAGCCGAAGGAGAGCGGGTCCAACTCGGATTGCCCTCGGCGCTTCAAAGCGTAGGAATTCAGCCGGAAGTCGGTGAGGCCCTGGGGGCAATGGTGGTCGCCGCCGACCGCTTTCTGGATAGGCAGGCGAAGGTCGACGCGGAACGCGCGGAAGCGCTGAGGAGCGTCGTCGCGAAAGAAGAGGAGCTGGCCGCCAGACGGCTCGCTGTTGAAATTGCCGAGCGGCGAGAGGGTGCATGGCAGGCCGAGGTCAAGGAAACGCTAAAGGGCACCTGGCTCGAAGAAGGCATTGCCGGGGCTGGGCTTGGCAGCGTGCTCGATCAGTTGTCGGAGCTGTCCAAGGCACTGCAAGATCGTGAGGCCATGCGTATCCGCATCCGCAAGATGGAGGCGGATAGGACTGCATTTGTTGAAGAGGTGGCCCGCCTTGGTGCGCAGGCCGGCGAGCGTGCAAGCGACGACGCGCCAGAACAGGTGAGCGTCAGGCTGACAGAACGTCTGGAGCAAGGCGAGCGTGCCCGTGAGGCGAGGGCAAATCTCCTCCTTGACGTTCAAAAATTACAGGACGTTCGAGAGGCACTGAATACTGAGGCCGCGGCACACGAGACCACAAAACAGGAAGTGCTCGATGCTTTTGGGGTGAAAACTCTGCCGGAGGTCGTGGAGCGCGATGAACAGCTTCGCGAGCGAGACGGCCTGCAGAGTGCCGTGGCCGAGCTTCAAGAACGATTGACGAGCGAGCTCGCCCTCGGCGACTTCATCCAGGCGCAGTCGTTGCTGGAGGGCCTCGATCTCGATGGGCTCGCAATTGAAAAGGCCGAGGTCGAGCGGCGCCTCGCCGACCTCGATGAATCACTGCAACAGCAACTCGTCCGGCGAACCCGGGCGACCGACAAGCTCGATGCGATCGGCGGCGACAGCGCAGTGGCGCGAATCGATGCCGATCGTCGCACCGTCCTTCTCGAAATCGAGGAAAAGGCCGTCCGCTACATCGAATTGAAGCTTGGGGTGATGTCGGCGTCGAGCGCGCTTCGCGTCTATCGCGAACGTCACCGCTCCGGAATGATGAGCGAGGCCTCCGACGCCTTCGCACTGATCACGCGGGGCCAGTACACAGGCTTGACGACCCAGCCGGTAAGGGGCGGCGAGGTCCTCATCGCGACACAGCGGGATGGCCAATCGAAGGTCGCAGACGCTCTTTCGAAAGGCGCGCGCTTCCAACTCTACCTGGCTCTACGCCTCGCCGGATATTACGAGTTTGCCAAGCTCAGGCCGGCTGTTCCGTTCATCGCCGACGACATCATGGAAACGTTCGATCATCTCCGGTCGGAGGAAGTTTTCCGGTTGTTCGGCGAGATGGCCAGCGTCGGCCAGGTGATCTATCTCACCCATCACCAACACCTATGCGACATCGCCAGGGCCGTCATCCCCAACGTCGCGATCCATGAGCTTGGATGATTTACGCGGCGTCGTTGTCGTTGGCCCGTTCTCGCGAGGCAAGCCGCATTGTCAACGACCGCTTCGCGCCCCATTCCGGACCATCAGAGTGTCTTCATTACCGCCCAATAGCGGCCGTCCGATTGCATTGCGTTTGCATCAAGCCGGTCCAGATCATTATTGGGGCGTAACGGCCTCTCTGCGGTTCCAGACGGGCGCCGAGATATCAACCTTGGTCCAACCAAACATTGCGGTAACGAAATTCATACGACCATCGGTATCGCCGCGCCATCCATGTTGATGACCACTCCGGTGACGTAGCTGGCTTTCGAGGAGCAGAGGAAGCCCACAACCGAGGCCACTTCGACGGGGGCGGCAAGGCGGCCGATTGGGATGGCGTCCGTGGCGCGTCGCAGCGCTTCAGCCTCATCGATCGCTTGGCTCACCGCAACTGCCTTCATGCCTTCGTCGACCCGTTCCGTTTGCGTCAGTCCAGGGTTCAGGCCGACTATGCGTACACCTTGCGCCGCATAGGCATTTGCAAGGCCCACTGTTGCCAGCATGAGAGCCGCATTTGCGGCTCCGCCGGGCAGATGGGTTGGAGACGCGACCTTGCCGCCGGCACCGATGATATTGATGATGACGCCTGTCCGTCTCGCCGCCATCTTTTTCAGGGTGGGATCGATGAGATTCATGTAGGGGAAATATTTGTCATCCATCGCTGTTCGCCACGCCTGAGCGTCGAGGTCCTGCGGCGGTGTTCGCTTGGCGGCGCCAGCGCTGTTCACAAGGATGTCGATCGGCCCGACTTCGTCCCAGACTTTGTCGGCTATCCGGCGCGCCTCCCCGCCAGAGCGAAGATCGGCAGCAATGGCTGTGGCGCCCGGGAGGTTCGGCAGTGCTGCGTCCAGGTTGGCCTGTGACCGTGAGCATATGACGACCTTGGCGCCCTCTGCCGCAAGCAGCTTTGCGCAAGCGAACCCGATGCCTTTCGAGCCGCCCGAGACCAAGGCAATCTTGTCTTGCAGACCAAGGTCCATTTCCATCCCCATCAATTTCGAACGAGTCGACGGATCGTTCAGGCTTCGGGCGGATCCACAGAGGCTATGGCAACGTCCAGACCGAGACTGTCTGGGAAGAGCCAGTTGTTTTCGTGTTTGCTTCTCCTGAGATACGTCTCGATCTCTGGGGCGTGTCGCATGGTCATGTCGATTTCGTCGTAGCCCATCATCAATGCGCGAGCACGCAAGGGTGGTATTCGGAAAGGATGACGGGTGCCATCGGATGCGGCAATCTCGAGCTCACCGAGGTCTACATGAAACGTCGCCTGAGCGGCAACAGGGTCAGCGCCGGCCAGTTCCTCCAGGGTTGAGTGGTCGATCAGTCCAGGTATCAATCCGTTGCGAAACGCATTTTCATAAAAGATGTCGGCAAAGCTGGGCGCCAACACGCAGCGTATTCCAAATTGCACGAGCGCCCAGACCGCCGCCTCGCGCGATGACCCACATCCGAAATTCTCCCCGCACAAAAGAATTGACGCGTTCCGATAGCCTGGCCTGTTCAGAATGAATTCGGGCCGTTCCCGTCCATCCTCGTCATAGCGAAGGTTGCCAAACAAGCCTTGGCCGAAATCCGGATTGGCCGATCTCAGCCACTTTGATGGAATGATCGCATCGGTGTTGATGTTTGACTCCCGCATGATGGCCATTACACCATCGACCCTTGAAACCGCTTCGCGCATTGGCTCCTATTCCTTCCGGATATCAGCAATGTGGCCTGAGACGGCAGCGGCCGCGACCATTGCCGGGCTGGCAAGGTGCGTCCTGCTGCTGGGGCCCTGCCTGTTCTCGAAATTCCGGTTTGAGGTGGCGATGCAACGCGAGCCTGGCGGGACGATATCGTCGTTGATGCTGACGCACATGGAACAGCCCGCTGAACGCCACTCAAACCCTGCATCGAGAAAAACCTTGTCAAGGCCGCGTCGTTCGGCCTCGGCCTTGACAGCTGTCGATCCGGGTACAACCAATGCTCGCACGCTAGCGGCTACACGCTTGCCTCTGGCGAAGGAAGCAGCTTCCTCCAGGTCCTCAATCCGGGCATTGGTGCAAGATCCGATAAAGGCAATGTCGACGGGAATGCCCTCAAGCGGCATGCCTGGTACGAGGCCCATATAGCGCAAAGATGCCGCAACAAGTTCTTGGCGCTGCGCATCTGCAAAACTCGAAGGATAGGGAAGGCGTTCGTCAACCCCTGCGACGTCCTGCGGCGTGGTGCCCCACGTTACCTGTGGTGCAATCCTGGCGCAATCGACAGTGAGCTCCCGGTCGAAGAATGCGCCCGCGTCAGTCGAGAGCTTTTGCCACGCCGTCACTGCGCGCTCGAACATCTTCCCTTTTGGGGCGAACTCCTTGTTCTCCACATAAGCGAACGTCTTGTCGTCGGGAGCGACCAGCCCTAATCGTGCGCCAAACTCTATGGACATGTTGCACAGCGTAAGGCGCGCCTCCACCGAAAGCTTGCGAATTGCGTCGCCGGCATATTCAACGGCACTGCGCCGCCCAGCGGCGATGCCAAATTTTCCGATCACGGCAAGGATAAGATCCTTTGCCGTGACACCTCTACCGATCGTTCCGTCGAAGTTTATCCGCATGTTGCGCGGACGCTCGAGCACCAGGGACTGCGTTGCGAGAACATGCTCGACTTCACTTGTCCCGACGCCGATGCCGATCGCCCCCAGACCGCCGACAGTCGATGTGTGGCTGTCTCCGCACGCCAGCACGCAACCGGGTAAGGCCAGGCCGAGTTCAGGGCCGATCACATGGACAATCCCTTGCCGCTTGTCCTCGACGCCAAAATGTCGAATTCCGTTTGCAGAGGAGTTCACGCGCATCAGATCAAGGAGTTCGACACCCTCAGCGTAGCTGTGATCCGTGCGGCCGGGCTTGGTCGAAACGATATGATCCTGCGTGGCGATTGTCAGGCCTGGATAGCGGACGCTACGACCCGCCCGGCGCAAGCCTTCAAAAGCCTGGGCACTTGTCGTCTCCTGCAGAATGTGGCGATCGACAAAAATCAGATCGCGGCCGTCTTCAACGGTAGCGATGCGATGGGCGCCCCAGATCTTGTCAAAGACCGTCGACGCACGACCGTCCGTGCGGTTGGGTTGATCCTGCATTTCTTTCTGATCCAGTTTCGGAGCGTCGCGGATGTGGCGAACCAAGCTAAAGGAAGACCGTCGATATCCAGGGCACGGCGGCAATCAGGATGAGTGCCAGCAACAGAGTCCCGAGATAGGGCCAAACCCGCCCCATTGCTTCTTCCGGCTGGATCTTGCCGATGGCGCACGAGATATAGAATCCAATCCCGAAGGGCGGCGAGAACAGTCCGAGCCCCATGGCCAGGATAACGACCATGGCATAGTGGACCTCGTCTATGCCGACCGCCGCGGCGACGGGAAACAACAGCGGCCCGAAGAGCACGACCGCCGGGATACCCTCGAGAAGGCTGCCCAGTACGGCGAACAGGACAATTGATAGCGCCATGAAGGTGAACTTCCCGCCGGGAAGGCTGGACATGACATCGACCAGAACACTGGCAAAACCGGACTGGGTTAGGGCCCATCCCATTCCGGTAGCGGTCCCGATGATCAACAGGATCGCCCCTGAAAGTGCGGCCGTCTCCACCAGGAGAGGATACAATTGCCACCACTTCAGCCGATTGTAGAAGATCGGCCCGACGATCAATACATAGACTACGCCGACGGTGGAAACCTCCGTCGCGGTTGCCACGCCCTCCACGACCGAGAAGCGTATGACGAGGGGCAGCACCAGTGCCGGCAAGGCAACGAGGAAAGCCTTTAGGATCACGGCGGCTTTGGCGCGTTCCGTCTGTCCCCTGTCATTACCCCGAGTGCGAAAATAGGCAGCAATACCAAGCGCGATTGCGCCGACGGCAGCTGGCAGCAGGCCGCCAATAAAGAGTGCGGCTATCGAGACACCCGTTACCGATCCGATCGTAATCAGGATCAGGCTGGGCGGGATGGTTTCTGACATTGCCGATGATGACGCGAGCAACGCCACCGTCTCGCCTTGCTCGTAGCCGCGCTTTTTCATTTCCGGCAGCAGCACTGGCGCAATGGCCGCCATGTCAGCCGCCTTTGCCCCCGAAATCCCGGAGACCAGATACATTGCTCCGAGCAGGACATATGACAAACCACCACGGAAATGTCCGACCAGCGTTGCCAGGAAATTGACGAGTGCGGCAGCCATGCCGGTGACGTCGACGAGAAGGCCAAGAAAGATAAACAGGGGTATCGCCAGCAGGATCAGGCTCGACATGCCGTGGTCCATCTGGTTGACGAGGATGAAGAGCGGCACGTCGGTTGTCAGCACGATGTAGGAAAGTGTGGTCACCCCGAATGCGAATGCGATCGGAACGCCAATGACGACGAGAGCGCCTACGATGACCGCAAAAAAGATGGGCAGGTTCCAATTGCCGATCGCGACAAGAGACGGTGAGATCACCACCAGCAGGGCGCTGATGACGGCCACGATGGCAACGGCGATCGCAATATCACGCCACTTTGATTTCCTAAAAAGCGACTGGAGCGCAACGATGCTCAGCAGTACCGCACCGGCCAAGATCGACGCGACGCGGTAGCTGTCGGGAATGTTCAGACCAGGCGTGATGATCATCCACTGGTCAACTACATAGTTGTAGGCTGGGCCCACGATCTCCACAACGAAGATCACCACCATCAATGATGCGATGGCGTCGACGACGCGCCGCATTCCTGGTTTGAAATGCTGCAGAAAGACCGAAAGCCGCATATGCTCATCACGGCTGAGTGCCAGCACGGCGCCCAGCATGCCCAGCCAGAGGAAAAGCGCGGCGGCAAGCTCGTCCGACCAGATGAGCGGCCGATCGAACACATAGCGCGCGACAACGCCGGCAAACAGCACGGCGATGTCGAGAATGACGAGGGCGGCGGCGACGCCTTCAAGGCAACGCAGCCAGGGCCTGCCACGAGTTCCCTGCGTCGTGACTGGCAGGGACGAATGAGCCACGGTCACCCTCGATTCCTCAGGTCAGCTTGCCGACGTATTTTTCGAGCGCCGCCCAACCTTCCGGCGTATATCGCGTTGCCCAGTCCTTGTAGAAGCCAGCCGCCCGTAATTTGTCCCGGAAAGGGGCAGGGTCGGGCTTGTTGAAGGTGATGCCCTTGGCGACAAGGTCCGTCTCCAGGGATTTGTTGGTGGCGGCGATCTTGGCGCGCTGTTCGACACCAGCCTCGTTCAAACCATCGGCAACGATTTTGTGCAGGTCCTGCGGCAGCGCAGCCCAGGCCTTGCCATTTGCAAAGAGCCACACGCCGTCCCACACATGCGAGGTGAGCGAGAGGAACTTCTGCACTTCGAAATATTTCGCCGTGTTGAACACCACCAGCGGATTCTCCTGCCCGGACACGATCTTGGTCTGAAGCGCGGAATATGTTTCGGCGAGATTGATGCTTGTTGGCGCTGCTCCAAGTGACTGGAACAGGGAGGTGTAGAGTTGCCCCGGCGGAACACGCAGTTTCAGGCCCTGCAGATCATCGGGTGAATTGATCGGTCCTGTGCTCGTGCTGATCTGACGAAAGCCATTGTCCCACATCTTCTCGAAAGGGTGCAGTTCAAGCTTCTCGAACCCGCTCCTGATATAGGCGCCGACATCGCCGTCGAGGGCGGCCCACACCTTGTCGTAATCGGAGAATGCAAAACCCATCCCGCTGAGCGAAGCCTCGGGCACCAGGATCGACAAGATGATCCCGCCGCCCTCGAAAAACTGGATTGCGTTGGCGCGCACTTGCGAGAGCATTTGCGTATCGCCGCCAAGCTGATTGTTGCCGAAGATCTGCAGTTCGAAACGGCCGCCCGAACTCTCGCGGATCTTGTCGGCGGCCGATTTCAGGAAAATATGAAAGGGGTGCGTCAGTGGGAAGCCGTGGCCAAATTTGTAGGTGAATTCCGCTGCCTGTGCACGACGCACAAGACCTGGCGCTGCCAACATGGCAGTTCCGGCGAGCCCGTAGGCCATTGCCGATCTGCGGGTGATCTTCGATGTCAGAAAAGTCATAAGTTCCTCCCATTCAATAGACTCGTTGTGTGGCTTAGTCTCAAAATGTCAGCCTGTCTGCCGCTCTCCGCCTTCCGCGTAACGGGCTTCGATTGCTTGCCATCCCGCGAGGTCAACCGCCGCTCGAAACCCCTGCGGCGACAGCTCTTCAAGCGTGTCGGCAAGCGCCTGCCTGTCGCCTCTTGCCAGTCCAAGCATTTTTTGAAGGGTCAGTTCAATCGTCCGCACCACCCTTTGGATGAGGGCAGCAGGGTAGACCACCTGAGAAAATCCGAGGTCGAAGAAAGCCTGGGGCGTGAGGGCAGGCATATCCGGGCTTTCGAAGACAGCAACCGCATTCCAGCCGCCCCGAAATGCCGCGCCGACTTGCCGGTACTCGTCGAGCGTCTTAAGGCCGGCGACGAAGACGCCATCCGCCCCTGCCTCAAGGCTTTTCTCGCCGCGGTGGATTGCCTCGGCTAGGCCGTGCGCTCCCAGTGCATCCGTACGGGCAATCACAACCAAATCCGGATCCAGGCGCGTGTCGAGCGCTGCCTTAAGCTTCGCGATGAAGGCCTCCACCGTCGCGACACTTCGTGCGGCGTTCGCCTCTGGTTGCTTGACAATGCGATCCTGATCCTCAATCAGAAATCCGCCGGCCCCCATGTGCTCGATCGCGCGAACCGTGCGCACAACGGCCTTTGCGTCGCCATAACCATCATCGGCGTCAACCAGCGCCGGAATTTCGGCCGCGGCGATGACGGGTCCCATCGCTGCCGCCATTTCCCCCAGTCCGGCCAGGCCGAGATCCGGCAGCGCGTAGTTGGCCGCGAGCAAAGATGATCCGCCGATGTTGAATGCCTGGAAGCCCGCCCGTTCAATGAGCCTGGCGGACAATGCATCATGCGCCAGGGGGCTCACCATCGGCTTGCCGGCTGCATGTGCCCTGCGCAGTCGCGCGCCGGGCGTACCCGTCGCGATGTCCCCCCTGCCGGGGGAAAGGATTGGCGTTTTCGTTTCTGAACAGGCGCCGGTCATGGTCTTGCCATCTCGAATTCGGTGGCGTGACGAAGAGCCCGACCATTGCTTGCCGGGTCGGACTTGCGGCAACCGCGAGCAACCAGGAACCGTGCCGGGGTTTCTCCGTGAACGCGTTTGAAGTGGCGGGTGAAATGCGTCTGATCCACAAAGCCGACCTCTGACGCAACCGTCGCAATGCTCTCACCTGCATGCAGAAGCGCCGTGCCGATTTTGACCCTGTGGCCTATCAGCCAGGCGTGGGGGGTTGTGCCTAGTTCACGACGGAACGCTCGGATGAGTTGGTAGGCGTTCAGCTTGGTCACGGACGAAAGGTCCTCAAGCGTCACGGGTTGCGCGTAATGCTGGGTCAGGTGCCCGATTGCGGCACGGACGGCCTTTGACAGGCTCGGCTCGCAACAGGGCAAGCAGGCGGGGGTGAGCTCGCCATGCGACAGCGCGTCTTCGGCGCCTCGAAAGTCCAGATCCAAAATCGTCTCCTCCGCTCCGCGCTTCCGAAAGGATGCGCGGTGCACCTTGTTGTGGCGATTGAGGGCGACCGCCTCGCTATTGACAATGCAAAATTGCTGCGCGTTGAATGAGGAAAAGTCATTCAAGAGGATGAGCGCCATGTATCTCCCGCCTCTCAATGCATTGAGAGCGTTTGAGGCTGCTGCCCGGCATCTGTCATTCAAGAAGGCAGGTGAAGAATTGTATGTGACGCAGGGCGCCATCAGCCGTCATGTGATGCATCTGGAGGACACACTCGGCCTCAAGCTCTTCGCACGTCATCACAAGCGGGTCACGCTAACGCCGGACGGGGAGCGATACAGCCACGAAATTCATCTCGCGCTGGCTGCCATAGCAAGGGCAACTGCCAGCTGCATGTCGGTGGTGGATGACGCCGTCCTGAAGGTGAAGGTGCCACCGACCTGTGCGATCCGCTGGCTCATGCCCCGCCTGCAGCGCTTCCATGAGACCTACCCCGCATTCTCGGTGCAGATTACAACGTCCCATGAAGCTTTCGATCCCGACCGGGACGTCTTCGACGTCGCCCTTCAATACGGTCTGTCGCATTCGGACCTGGTGGATTGCGAGTTGCTGTTCAGCGAGATTCTGATCCCAGTCTGCACCGAGGAATTCGCCCGCCGCTCGCGCATTAACGCATCGGCCGATATCGTCGGGCAGGTGTTGCTGAAGTCGGTCCTGAGGCCGCTTGACTGGCCGCGCTGGTTCAAAATGGTTGGCGCAGATGTCGATCGCTCGGCTGACCGACAGATCGTTCTGGAGAATGCATCCCTCACCTACGAGGCTGCCGAGAAAGGCTTCGGCATAGCGCTGGGCCAGGCCGCCTTTGTGGTGGACGAACTCGAGCGTGGGCGACTGATTGCGCCGGTCGGCGGCCGCCTTGTCGATGAGACCGGATACTATCTCCTGGTCCCTCGCGAACGCGCCCGGCTGCGCAAGGTTCGGGCCTTTCGCAGATGGATCGCTAGCGAAGCCGTGTCGACGCGCAAGGTGCTGGAGCGCTTCCCCAATTAGCCTGCATGGACGACCCGTCGGCTGCTTCTTCGCAATTTTATCCTATCCCGCTTTCCTGGCTGAGCCTAGGAACAACCGTTGGCTGTCACACCCTTTAGGGTCTCAGTTGATGGATGAGAAAAATATATAAGAAGTGAAACAACTCCAGTTTAATCCATGTCGAATTTTCTAAGTAAGACAGTGGATTTCGTTGCATACCGACGAGATTCTCTACTGTTGAAGAACCGATTGGAGCCTTAGAAATGCCCTCGAATCACAAATTTCCATTACCTGCCAAGCGCGCTCTTTTCTATGGAGGTGCTTGGCATGAGGCTCGAGGAAAGGGAACGATCACGGTTTCCAGTCCTTCAACCGGCGAGAACCTTGGAGTGGTTGCAAACGCAACCCGCGAAGACGTCGATGACGCAATCGAGGCTGCCGCCGCGGCGTTTCCATCATGGCGGGATACACCGATCAGTGAACGCGCCAAGCTCGTGCGCAAGGCGGCGTCAGTCCTGCGAGCCCATGCCGAGGAGTTGGCCTATATCGACGCGCTCGACAGCGGCAATCCAATCAAGCCCATGATCGTGGATGTCGAGTTGAGTGCGGACTACCTGGAATACTTTGCCGGTCTGGCCTCGGAATTGAAGGGGCACACCATTCCGCTGCAGCCTGATGTGCTGAACTATACCGTGCGCGAGCCTCTCGGCGTGGTGGCAAGGCTGGGTGCATTCAATCATCCGCTGTTTTTCACCGCCAGCAAAACCGGTGCCCCCTTGGCATCTGGGAACACGCTGGTGGTCAAGCCCGCCGACACGACGCCGCTGTCGACGCTGCGCCTTGCCGAAATCTGGAGCGATGTCTTTCCGCCAGGCGTCTTCAATGTGGTGACCGGCGGCCTGGAAGCCGGCGTGGCGCTGACGGAAAATCCGAAGGTCGCCAAGATCGGCCTGATTGGAAGCATCGGCGCCGGCCGCGCTGTCATGAAGGCCGCAAGCAGTACTTTGAAAGCCCTCAGCCTCGAACTCGGTGGGAAGAATGCGCTTATTGCCTGCGAGGACGCAAACCCTGAACTGGTCGCGAAAGCGGTCGTCAAAGGCATGAACTTCTTCTCCGTCGGGGGACAGTCGTGCGGTTCGACAAGCCGCGTCTTTCTCCATGATGCGATCCATGACGCGGTGCTGCCTCTGGTGACGCAGATCGTGTCGCGCATCAAACTCGGTCTTCCTACCGATCCTGAAACCGAGATGGGATGCCTTTCGAGCCGTGGCCAATTCGAGAAGACGATGCGGTATATCGAGATCGGCAAGGACGAAGGCGCCAGACTACTGACCGGCGGGAAGCGAGCGGTCGGCCCCGGTCTTGGCGACGGCTATTTTGTCGAGCCGACGATTTTTGCCGACGTCACCGACACTATGACGATCGCCCGGGAAGAAATCTTTGGGCCGGTTCTCAGCATTTTGCGTTGGTCGGATGAGGATGACGTCATTGCCCGTACGAACGCGGTCGAGCAAGGGCTGACGGCATCAATCTTCACCCAGGATCTGGCGCGCGGGCATCGGATGGCGGCGCGGATTCAAGCGGGCTACCTCTGGATCAATGACAGCAGCACCCATTACGTCGGCGTTCCGTTTGGCGGCTACAAGCAATCGGGCTTCGGCAAGGAAGAGGCGTTCGAAGAAATGGTTGCCTGTACTCAAGTCAAGAACATCAACGTCAAACTGTCGGCCTGAAGGCTGCAAGCTGCGGCTTCGCATTGACGCGTCAAGATGGCCGCATGCCGGCCCAAGAGGTGCAAATTGGTCAATCATGTAACGAACACCCGAAGCGAGATGCCGCGCAACGAACCGGCCGGGCCTTTCGACGTGGAACGGCCCTTGCCATCGGCTTCGACCGGAGAGTGGGGGAGCGACGTTGCCGCCGATATGCTGCGCGCCCTGGACATCCCGTTTGTGGCGCTCAACCCGGGCGCCAGTTTTCGTGGCTTGCACGACAGTCTGGTCAACCACCTCGGCAATGAAAACCCACAGATGCTGCTGTGCCTGCACGAGGAACACGCGGTCGCAATCGCGCATGGTTGGGCCAAGGTTACAGAAAAACCAATGGCCGCGATCGTGCACAGCAATGTGGGGCTGATGCATGCGACAATGGCCGTTTTCAACGCTTGGTGCGATCGGGCGCCACTTCTGCTCGTCGGTGCCACCGGCCCGGTTGACGCGGCAAAGAGGCGGCCCTGGATCGACTGGATACACACCGCGCAAGACCAGGCCGCGTTGGTGCGGCCCTACACAAAATGGGACGACCAGCCGGCCTCGGCGCAGGCCGCGGTCGAATCTTTTTTACGCGCCTTTCAGATGACGAGCACCTATCCAAAGGGGCCAACCTACATCTGCCTCGATGCAGGTCTGCAAGAGCTGCGGCTTGACGAGCGTCCAACGATTCCCGACGTCAAACGGTTCGGGCCCGCGATGTCTGGCGGGCCGAATGTCGAGGTGGTCAACGATGTCGCGCAACGCCTCCTCAAAGCCAAGCGCCCGGTGATCCTTGCCGGTCGTGTCGGCCGCGATGAGACGGCTTGGGACAAACGTGTCCAACTGGCGGAAGCATTAGGCGCCATCGTTGTGACGGATATCAAGGTGCCGGCTGCGTTCCCGACGACACATCGGCTGCATGGTGCGCCGGCCGGCACGTTTTTGAGCCCCGCCAATGCCGCATTGTTACGTGAGGCGGACGTCATTCTCAGTCTCGACTGGATCGATCTGGCAGGGACCTTGAAATCCGCATGGCAGCGCGATGCGGTCTCGGCCACCGTAATCCAGGTTTCCGGCGATCAGTACGTGCACAATGGCTGGAGCATGGACTATCAAGGCCTCCCGCCCGCCGACATCCTCATCCTGACCGAGGCCGATGCGACGGCTTCCCTCATCCTTGACGCGGTGACCCGCCTGAATGTCGCCCCCGCGGCATCCTGGCCAGCGCGGACATATGCCGTGCCGTTACCGGAGATGCCCAAGCAGATCAAGATTGGGACCCATGTCGATATTCCCTTGTTGGCCGCCGCGCTCGCCGAAGCCGTGCACGGCAACGATGTTTGCCTGATCCGCGGTCCTCTGTCCTGGGCAGGGCATCTGTGGGAGATAGAGCATCCACTCGACTATCTGGGCATAGACGGTGGTGCCGGCCTGGGCTCTGGTCCAGGAATGGCAATCGGGGCGGCGCTCGCTTTGAGGGGCAGCGGAAGGCTTCCCGTCGCCGTGTTCGGCGATGGTGACTTCATGATGGGTTCCACGGCGATCTGGACTGCGGTTCACTACCGCATCCCTGTCATGATCGTGGTGGCGAACAATACCTCGTTCTTCAACGATGAGCTGCATCAAGAGCGCATGGCTCGCCAGCGTGACCGCGTTGTCGGCAACAAATGGATTGGCCAGCGCATGGCCGATCCCGACATCGATATCGCCATGGTCGCGCGCGCCCAGGGCGCGACCGGTATTGGACCAGCTAGGGATCTTCTCGAACTTCGCCGTTGCCTTGCGGAAGCTGTCGCCGCTGTTCAAAAGGGGCAAGTTGTAGTCGTGGATGCACGGGTGTTGCCTGGATATGACGCGAACACCACTCAAAGCATGCAGAAAACCGCAGGCTGAAAAATGCTCTCAACGGATCCACCAGCGAGGACATCGTGAACGGCTACGATTTCCACAATCGAACTGCGATCATCACGGGCGGCGGACAGGGAATCGGCCTAGCCGTTGCCGAATTGATGCTGGCGAATAGAGGTTCAGTTTCGATCTGGGATCGCAACGAACGACTCTTTCGCATTTGCAAGCACGCCTCACCGATCGTAAGCGGGTGCAGCTGTTGACCGTTGATATCGCCAACCTTCTGTTGGCTGGCAACCGAAGAAACCTCGTTCACCACCGCCGCCACCTTCGATCTTTCTGGGGTAGGGCGACCTCTTGATCGGCGTGGCAGTTAGCTTCTTACGTGTGTTTGAGATCGGCAACCGAATGACCTCTCCCTTACACCGCCGCGCCGGAACCGGACGTTCGCTTCCGGCTCCCGTTCAGCCGTCAAGGGTCCGGCCGGTAAGAGCGCCCGCTAAACTTGATCGTCAAAGCCGCGTTCGCCGATCTGCTTTCCGTATTGAGCGGGCTCCGATTGCCGCGACGCTCATAACTCGTCTTTCCGTGCCCGCCCTATACCCTCGAATGGCCGGGGGGCTCTCGTGCCGGCGGCAAGCCGGCGCACTATCCGGCGGACAAGGACGCCAGGGGCGGTCACAGCCCCAGTGCCGCAGCGACCCGTTCTTGGAAATACTGCACTCCCCGCTCATGCCGCCCCGAAAGCGGGCCGGAGCTATAGGCCCCTGCGGCATAGTTGCGATGCGTATCGGCGCAGATGGCGTAGTCCTCGCGTACCACGGCCAGCGTGCCTTGCACAGATTTCGCCCTGCTCTCGGATGCTTCTGCAGAGGTGTCGGCAAAGAAGAAATGGTAGTGCTGGTCTGTGTGATGCGGTGAGGTCGGGTTGATCCGGCTAACGTTCATGCCGCCATCGAAAAGCGACAGCGTCCAGTTCGGCCACATCCAAAGCCATTTGCCGCGATAGAACAGACCGTCTTTCGGCGGTGCGGTCATCCGGACATAACCGGGATGGGCGGAGGTCTGGAAAGCTTCGAAGTCGATGGCAGCGTAGAACGAGGGATGTGTGCCAGGGATGTGGTAGCCTTCGACGAAATTGTCGGTGTAGATCTTCCAGTTCGCCGCAAAGCTGACAGTGGCCTGATCGGTGGCGGCATAGGTCTCCAACGGCTCGTCCGCCAGTTCGGCGGGGAGAGAGCCAAGTTGATCCAGAAGACTTTCCTTCGGGTCGAGTGCCGTGAAGAGCAGCCCGCGCCATTCGGCCAACTGCACCGTCTCCAGCGGCCAGTCTTCGGCGATGATCGCGGGATCCTTGCCATACCACGGGGCCTGCACCAGCCGTCCGGTGTCGGCGAAGGACCATTTGTGATAGGGACAAACGATCAGCCCACATTTGCCCGCGCCGTCGGCCAGAAGTTTCGCCCCCCGGTGGCGGCAGACGTTCTTAAATCCGCGCAAGGTCCCGTCCCGGCCCCGGATGGCGAAGATCGGTGTGCCGGCGATGTCGATGGCAAGGTATTGACCGGACGTCGCGACCGAGGCGACCGGCCCCATGAACTGCCAGGTGTGCGCGAAGATGTTGCCCCGTTCCTGCTGCCAGATATCATCGCGGACATAAAGCGAAGGGTCCAGGTTCAGGTATTGCACGGGCGGAGTATCAAGTGGCAGGTAGTCGGGCCGCAAGGTGTCTGGCGTCATAGGCTAACCTCGAGTTGCTGCCATCCTGTCGTAAGCGGGGCGACATCGCAAGGGAATGGGCTCTGCTGCGCACAGCCTGTAAGCCGGCGTGCAATTTTGCTCTACCGCAGATTTGCTGGAGTTGCGGTTCATTTCCAATTCGTCGATACCGCTCATGGTCACTTGCCGAGATTGCAGATCGTTTCAATCGAGCGATGGTTCAACGGAAAGCGCCCAGTTATCCCATCGCTGGGGCATGTCTCACGGGAGTTTTTTCGCCAATCTTCCAAACCCGACAAGAGCTCCAAAAAGAAGCGTCCGGACCCAGCGGCACCCGAGTTCCCCTTCAGCTTTATGGCGATGGTAAGAGCGAGGTCGTACATTTTAACCCAGCTGTGGTGCCAAAGGACAAGGCGCATATCGGCGGCCTGCTCTAAGTCGCAACCAACCCGCCGCCGCTCGTTGGCCGACGCTGGTTTGATCCAGCACAGACCCTTGCTGCCATCCTAGCCGGCCTTCTAGCGCCGGCACAAACAGCCTCGTGGAACATAATCGCGCTGAAGAGCTTCGGCCCTTGCACTGTTCCCATCCAGTGCAATTCCTCTATGACACTCGCCCGCTGCCGAAGGGTGGCGGGCTTTTTCATTCGACCCGGAACGACCAGCGCCGTGAGAGGTTAGGCGTCTGGCCGATGCCTCCCCCTCCGCCCTCCGTCGGCGTCGGCTCAAATTGCCCGCCTCGGCCCGCGCCGGGGCGGGCTTTTTCGTGTCCCTTCGGAACTTCATCGGGAATGGCTTGTTAGCCGAGCGGCGGCAGGTGCTTCAGCGGCCGGGTCGCCGACCAAGGACCCAATCCTGGTCGGCCCGCGCTTCCCCCGAGTTGGCGCGGGCCATCCTCTCTCCAGAATGGTGTTTCTATGACCAATGATATCCCCGAAAAGAAAGCTCGTCAGGGCGGGCGCGGACTTCCGGCTCTCGCTGTTTTGCTCTGTGGACTGCTATTGGCAATGATCGCGTGGGGCATTGCTGAAATCTATGGCGAGCAGGCCAAGACGCCGGCAACACAGGAGAAGCCCGCGCCACAGGAGAATAGTCAGGCGCCGGCATCCATCAGCCCGAATCCTGCGCAAAGCGATCCCGTTAAGTCCAAAACCGACAATATGAATGCCGAGCCGGTCGATAAGAACCCAAAGGTGGACAAGAACCCAACACCCCAATCGACCACTGGTGGCGATCAACAAGGTACCCAACCGTCACAGCCGGCCTCGCCGTAGTTGGTTCTGGAACGGCTCGTTTGTCTCGGGGCGCCTAGCCGGTTGACCAACGCCATTCCGCTAAGACTGGGCACTTTCATGCAGATGCCCCGCTGGCTCCGGCCGGCGGGGCTTTTTTTATTGCTTCGTGCTTGCGCCGGTCAGTTCTCGAAAGACGTGACACCAAAAGCGGTAGTCGGCGTTTCGACCAGCTAGATTCGCGTCTAGCGCACCAAGCGACGGCGGTCGCAGCATCCTGCCCGTAAAGCTCGATCGCGGCGATAACCGCTCACTCGGGACTGCCAGTTCCGCAATGGTCAATGCTGCGTCGATGGGCTTGGCTTCAGTGCGTGACATCGTATCGCTCCCGAACGTTGCTGCCAAAGTAGCGCGTTCGAGCGGGCAGTCTATCATAGGTATTGACGGCGCACTCAACCGGCATTTCCCCCGCCCGATGGGGTTTTTTGCAGGGGCGGTGCGGAACAATCAAGCTTAACATTTGTTATACCGGCCATGCCTGGCCGCCCGCCACCTGTCCCGGTTCGTATATTGCTTCTCGCGATCCTCCTTGATCTCGCTGTCAAGGAACATCTTGAACGAGGCGAGGGCTCAGGGGCAAGCGACTGTCGGGTCAAGGCCCGTCTCGACGACGGTGGGGCTTTTTTTATCGCCCACGAAACCAAACCATCTCCGGCAAGTTCGGATCCCAAAGGAGGCTCCGATGACTACCGGCGACGGACGCGAAGATGATCCGGGCATCCAGTTCCTTGCCCGGCGCCTGGCTAAAGAGGTGGGCATCTCCGAGGCAGAGGCGCGTGGCCTGATCAAGCTCATCGGCCCCGACTGGAATTCCCTGGTTCGCGAAGCCAAGATTTGGAAAGACCTAAAGGGCTCTGCCAGTTAGCTTCCGACGCACTGTCCGGTTGCTCCTCGGCTATGCCTTGATGCTGGGCGCCGGTGGCACACCGAGCGCTTCCCGAGAAGTGACAAGACCCCCGATACAGCGCTCCGCTGGCTCAGCCGGCGGGTTTTTGCGTTTCAGCTATCACAGGTCGATTTCGCCTAGTCCGCGGCACCTGAAGCAAGGGAATTCGTAGGTGACGGGGTCACCTGTGGGAACTCTCCAAATCGGTCCCTCCGACATACCGGGCCAACGCTTCCCATCAGCATAGATCATGGTCGCCAACGCAAGGTCGTAGCGATCGTCAATGTCTTCGACCGGGAGCCTCCAGAAGCCTTTGCCTTTGCATTGCGGACAGTTGATCAGCATGAGCACCTCCTCAACCGGTCAAACATTCAATTCAGCTAAAATGTTCCGGAACTGAATCGGGCGTCGCGGCTTGAGTCGCGTCTGTGGCGTGGGGTCTTTCAGTTGCCTAAGCTTTCCGGTGAGGGCAGGCTGAAGTTCATCGAGCCTATGGAGCCCGAGCTCGTCGAGCGCCCGCCAGAGGGCGGCGACTGGAGCCATGAGGTCAAATTCGACGGGTACCGCACCCAGGTCATAAAAGACGTCGACGGCATCCGCTTCTTCACCAAGAACGGGTACGACTGGACGGATCGGTATCGCAGTCTCGCCGGCGACGTTGCGGCGATCGAAGCGGGGAGCTTCATCCTCGATTGCGAAGCCATCAAAGTCAACGAAGCGGGCATGTCCAATTTCCACGCCCTGCAATCGGCCGTCGCCGGCCGCAATCCGAAGGATCTCTATCTCGTCGCCTTCGATCTGTTGCACATCAACGGCCACGATCTGCGCGACATGCCGCTGGAAGACCGTCGCGAGATCTTGCACGAGATGATCCCGACCGGCGGTAGGATACAGTTCAGCGAGGCGCTGCCCGGCACCGGCGGCGCTGTTTACCACCTGGTCGACCAGGCAGGCCTTGAAGGCATGGTCTCGAAGCGGAAGGGCAGCACTACAGCAGCGGCCCGACGATGAACTGGCGCAAGATCAAGTGCTACGACGTCAAGGACATGGACATCATCGGCGTGCAGCGAGAGCGGGGCAAGCCAGCCATGGTCTTGATGGCCGATAAGGGCCACTATCGCGGCGGCGCCTTCGTCACCTTCAAGCCGACAAACGACAGGCTTTATGGGACAGGGTGCAGGGCAAGGTTGGGGGGCCGGTGCGAAAGGGGCATAAGAAGGACAAGGCCGAATGGCTGAAGCCAGGTCTGGTCGGAAGGGTGAAGTTCCTGAAGGGCGAAGAGAATTTGCGCCACGCGAAGCTGCTAGACTACCGAGAGGATGAATGATGGCCGTAGCCAAGAAGGATCAGGAGCGCGTCACCTACGCGTCGATGTACGGCGCACAGGCCCGCAAGGATGGCAAGGAACGCGCCGTGCCCGACTTCTGGCAGGAGCATGCCGAAGCTTGGCTTCAGGGATACGACGGCTTGCCGATCGGGGGCGAGATAAAGCCCGTTGCCACCACGATGGAAGCGGAGGCTGATGAAGACGCAGTATCCGCATCACGCCCGCACAATAACATTTGAGGTTTCGCCTCAAACATTTCGCGGGGAACATTTCTGGAAGCCGGCTCTTCTTTGGCGTGTCAGACAAAAGGAGGCTGTCATGTCGCAACGTAAGATCGATCGCGAAAAAATCGAAAGGACAGACCGGGAATGCAAGCTTGTTCTCGATGCCGAGCGAAAGGCGCGGTACGAAAAAACGGCCAGGTTGCGAGAACAACGGCTTAAAGCGATGGAGTTGCGCGTGCAGGAACTTAAGCCGGCGACGAAGCTTAAAGCTCAATGACCACACGCGGCATCAACTTCCTCGATCGGTGGATCGCCAATAACATCCCCGAGACAACGAAATCGGATGCAATCTCCGTTCACGAGCTAACCCATCAGCTGTTTGCCGACGCCAAGTCGCTTGGGATCAAGCGAGACGAGATCGATGAGGAAGTCGACAGCCTTTATCGCACAATGTTCGACGCCATCGTGCACTACGATGCAGGGCGTCCGGAATGAGCGATCGCGACCCGACGGCTTGACTGGTTCCCGCCTTGTTCCCATTTTGGTCTTCGCTGACGTGAGGTGTGGTTGGCCTAATGTGTGGACGTGTTTTCGTTAAATCGACAATCCCGGATATGGTTCGCCGGTTTGAATTCGCCCATGCTGGCGATGTCGAGCGGCTGGGCAACAGCTTTCCGCTCTGGAACGGCGCGCCCATCCTGACATACCCGATCATCATCCGTGAGGAGCTGTCGACCAGCATGGCGGGCTTTGTCTCCGCGCGCTGGGGACTGGTCCCCGGCTGGGCGCGCGACGGTGGTGGCCGGCCGCCGCCTGTCAACGCTCGGTGCGAGACGATCGCCACCAACGGCCTTTTCAAGAAGGCCTATGCCTCATGCCGCTGCCTGGTGCCGATAGACGGCTATTTCGAGTAGCAGAAGCTTGACGCCTCCAGAAACAGCCTTACGCCATCGCTATGAAGTCGGGCGAGCCGTTCGCGCGGGCCGGCATCTGGGAGGAATATTCCGACAGAGCGACGGGCGAGCTGATCCGCACCTTCGCAGTTGCCACGTGCGAGCCCAATGAGCTCATGGCGAAAATTCATGACCGCATGCCAGTGATCCTGGCGCCGGGCGACTACATGCGCTGGCTCGGGCCCGAGCTGGACCCACGGGATTTGATGAAGCCGTTCCCGTCCGACCTGATGAAGATGTGGCCAATCGACAGCAAGGTCGGATCGCCGCGCAACAATACCCCCGATATCATTGATGAAATCGGCCGCGGGCCGACCGACCTGTTCGACATCTGATCGGCCCGGGGTTGGGAACTCGCCGTAGCCGGCGAGACAGAGCACCACACAACAGCGCCTCGACGTGGCCTAGTAATCACCGTTTTGCGTCGTCACTATCAGCGGCGGCACGCGACAGGAAGGTCTGCGTCGTCTGGCCAAGATGGCTCTTCAGCCACTCCGCCATTGCTTCTTCTTCGCGCAGATTCTGCTCGCAAGCCTGCACGATTTGAGTTTCGCCCTCGGCGTTGGCGGCCGCGATTAGGATTGTATAGGATGCGATTTCCATGTGCTCGAATGTGTAGCTGGCTAGAGAGCCCTTCATCACCTCATCGCCGGCAAATACCCCACTTATGGATTGTGCGAGCGCCGTGAGCTTGCCGCTTGCGACCTTCATGGTGGACGATCCTTCGCTGACCCCGTCAAGACAGGTCTTCAGCCGGGCAGCCTGTTGCCTTGTTTCTTCGAGATGTAGACGGATGCGCTCACTGAGCTCCGGGTAATTCTCGATACGGCTCAATTGTCCCGAGAGCATCGTCTCGGCCTGTTCCTCCATGGCGTGCGCGTCTCTCAGCCACTGGATCATCCATTCGCGCGATTCTGACGACATAGGTGCCTCCTGAGTTTGCTAAATAAAACGAACCTCGAGAATCAAGGATTGTTCCGACCGCGCGTGCGTTGCCGGTAGTTCGAATGCGCTCGTGACGGGCAAGGAAAATGTTCCTTATTCGTTCTCGTGGCGCACGACCCGATAGACACGCTGGGCAAGGCGACCCGGCACAACATGCTTGTGAAGGTGGAATGCAGTTGCGGGAATGTCCGCTACTGCCGGTCGGCGGATTTGATGATGGTGTATGGCGGTGGTGTCGACCCGCTGAAGCTGAAATTCGACTGCAACCGCTGCAAGCCTGAGATCAAGGTCACGCTGCTCGAGGTGCATCCCGAGCACCTGCCGAAACGACTCATGATCCACAAGCCGATGAAGATCGGCGGCAAGATCACCTGGCACACCGAACGGTTCCGCGGATGACAACATCCCCCCGATACAGCGTGACGGAACATTAGGTATGGCTAACGATTGATGGGGTGCGGCAGGTGGTGCCACCGATCGCCTGCTGAAGATCGGCCCTCCGATCGGCCCGCGCTCACCGGCAAAGTGGCGCGGGCTTTTCTAGCTACGCCGGAATCGAGGAAGATACTGTCAGCGTTTACAATACGATTCTCGATGCGGTCGTCTACCAGGACGCTGGCTTGGCGGACTGACCTAGCCTGCACTAAATCGGCTTGATGGCGTCCGATCGCCTCACCGTTCGTCTCGCCGATCAACGCGGTTGGCAGGTCGTGGACGGTAGTACGATCCTTGGGACATTTGAGTCGAAGGAAGGCGCATTTCGGTATGTCATGGATCGAGGCGCCCGCGTTCGTCTCCAGTGGGGCCGGACGGTCATTGGCGGCCCGCCGTCGCCATTTGACTTCTGCGGCGACTTTCAGGGGCGTAGCGTCGGGCGCATCAAGAAAGAGCTTCACGGCCCATCCGCCGGCCGCTGGTTCTGGTCCTGTTTCGTTGGCGTGGCCAGAGGATCGACTGACACCAGGGTTGAAGCTGTGTTCCAGGTCGAGCGCGCCTATACGCGCATTGTGGTGAAGGCGGACTATCCCAAATAGCCGAGCCAGACCAAAGCGCGATATCCCAATTGGGCGGTGGCCGCGACAACCGCAAAGATGAAGGCGAGGGTGAGGATGAGATTCACGTCTCCGGGGACCTAGCGGCCATTGCTCTTCTCCTGTGAGGGAACCTTGGGAGTAGCTCGATAGGGTACTCCATAGATTCGGCGCACGCTGGCCTCATAGCCGAATGTCCTCCTCCGGCTCTGGGTCGGGTTCAGGCAGGTCAATCGCGTGAATGCACATCTCCAGATATTTAGCGAGCGAGCCGCGTAAATCGAACCACTCACCTCTGAGGCGGTATTCCGCGAAACGCTTGTGAAACTCCTTCTCGCGACGTTTACCGCCAGGAAGGATCTTAACGATTCGGGCATCGATGGCGCTGCCAGTCTGGAGGGATTTGAACCGACTTCTAAGGTTGGTCGAGCGGCCGATCTTGACGGCGTTGCCAGCCTTCATGAAATAGACGTGCCCATGTTCAGCCGGCGGCGACGGGCGTTTGGGAACTGGCGGCGGCACATATGAGGCGCGGCGGGCTTCCTCTGCTGCATTGATCTCGGCCATGCGCTGTTCGAAATAGCTAGCCATATTGCCTCGCGGAATAATGCGGAACGATACGGGAACAATACTGTCTAACCCAGGCGATGAAACGGCAGAATTGCGCGGTTCGTCGAGTCCCTCAGCGACTAACATAATCGTTACTTGCCAACGGGTTACAAAGCGGTTCGCCCATATTGATTCAAGAAGCTGATCCAGTCACTCGCTGACCGCATTCATCTCTTTCGAATGGCAGCTTTGCGCCCAATTTCTGACATTCGAGAACGTTGGTCGGCGGCACAGAAGCGGATGTTCGTGATGACGCGTCCGCCGGACGCGCTCCGATCTGACCGACGCTCCTTACGCGCGATTCCGCGAAGCGGGCGAGCGCTATGGTCTGGAATCGGGATAGATGATCGTGTGCAAGGTCGTCGAAGATGATGGCGACGTCGAACTGCGCGTAGCAGGTGACTGGATCCGGCAGGCCAGATACCCGGCAATGGATTGTTGCTGGCATATGCTGAGACAATGTCGACGGTTAACCCAGCTAGTTCGGCAGAGCGGGTATCAGTTTGGTTGGTCATTGGTGGTCCCTTTGTCTGATTTATCCCCTCTGTTGGTTGATGATCAACGCTGCAACCGCTCTCCTAAGCTTGGACTATCGAACTGCAGTGGAGCCGACGCAGAATGCGTACGGTCGCCGGACAAGAGGCTCGTGGAGTGAAGTTGGCTGCCCAGGATCCGGTTTGGCTGGGGTTCTTGGAAGCTTTTCGAACTTTCTGTCTTGCTCCTCCAGCCGAATTGCGTGTGCTTATGAAAGAGATTGGGACTTCATGTCACGCATTGGGAGAAACTTGATCATCGAGCCGTTCGCTCGCTATCGGGGGTTCGAGTCTGAGGAGCGCTACCGCCTTTCCCCCCACTCAGAGAGCTACAGTGCCGGGCGTGATCGACCTGTCTCGGGGATGTGACCCGAAAGCTGTCCATGACGCGAACGGCAGCTTTGCTCCTCGTGTTCCTTCAATTTGCAGGTCCGGACGTACCCACCGAAAGCTAGCATGTCTCGCGGCCTCCACACACCAATCGGCGGGCACTTTGGAGTACATGCCCGCGCGCTTCTTGGTGTTGTCTGAAAGACCGGAGCCTGTCTGGCCATGCTACAGCGCATGATGGAGAGTGCTGTAGGCCTCGACAAGTTCCTTGAGGCTGAAGCCAAAATTCCGACCGCTCGGGTTTGGCACGATCCAGATCGTCGCGCCAGTCATCCGAACGTCTTGGCGGCCCCACCCGACGTTGCGGTTGCGGGTGATTGCAGTGTAAGCCGGTTTGCCCAGGAAGGCGATATTGCGGGGTCTGTAACGAGCAATTTTGCGAGAGAGCTCAACGCCGCCCGCGGCAATTGCGTGACATCAATCGCGGCGGCAGTCGGTCGATCGACGACCGTGGTGAGGCCGAGGCCAAACGAAAGGATGGACGCGTCGTCCTCGGGCTCGATTTGTGTCGGCGTAAAGCCCGCCTGGTGGATCACTTGCCAGAAGCGATTGCCCTTGCCGGCGAAGTGGTGGCCGGTCTGTGCCGCGTCCAGTCCAGGATTGAGACCGCAAAACACGACGGAGAGGTTATCGGCCAGGAGGTCGGGTAAGGTCGTGGTCATTTGTCGCCCCCTGTCATCGATGTCGGTAGGGTTTTGGCAACACGTTGGGCGCCCTGCACCACGGGCTTCACTGAGCGAGCCGCTGTGAAGCCCCTGATGCACTGCTATTGCCGCGTGCCTGTCGAGCGTTGCCATCACGATTGCGAGACCAGCTTCAGCCCGATGACGCCGGCCAGGATGAGCGCGATGCAAAGAAGCCGCAAAGGCGAGGGCGAGTCGCCGAGAAAGGCAATGCCGACGATCGCCGTTCCGGCCGCACCGATCCCTGTCCAGACCGCATAGCCCGATCCGACCGGGATCGACTTCAGGGCGACCGAGAGCAAAATGACGCTGCAGAGACCAGCTATGACGGTAAGCGAGGACGGCACCAGCCGCGTGAAGCCGACCGATGATTTGAGGAAGAAGGCAAACGCTATTTCCAATGCGCCGGCCAGAGTGAGTAATGCCCATGCCATATGGGTTCTCCGTGTTCTTCAGCTGATGTGAGCGCCGCCGTCAGGTGCTGGCCGCGGCACCCACGGGTCGGAGGTCACGCCTTCGCGGCGGCCGGCGTCGAACGGAACGAGATTCCGAAGCGATTGAAGGCGTTCATCAGGCCGACCGCATAGGTGAGGTCGGCGAGTTCCTTGTCCGTGAACTCGGCAGTGGCAGCCGCGTAATCCTCGTCCGTCACGCCGGTTTCGGCGACACGGGTGACCGTCTCGGCCCAAGCCAATGCCGCCCGCTCACGCGAACTGAAGATCTTGCCGGCGTCACGCCACACGGGGACCAGGACAAGCTTGTCGATCGTCAGCCCCGACTTGAGGAGATCGCGCGAGTGCATGTCGATGCAGAAGGCGCAGCCATTGATCTGGGACACGCGCAGATAGACGATGTCGATCAGGTCCTTGGGAAGGCCACTCTTCAGCAAGGTGACGTAGACGTTCCCGAAGGCCTTGTAGCCCTCGGGGGACGCGGTGGCGTAGTCGATGCGGTTAGACATAATGAATTCCTGCTTCCATTAGTTGAGAACGCCAAGATGAGGGTTCTTGGCCTATAACTGAAGAGCCATAATCTGGTTATGGATATAGGCCATAATTCCCCCTTGGAGCGGTCGAAAAGCAGACATGTCGAGCAACCCGGGCCCAAGGAGATATGATCCGAATGGGGAAAAGCACTGGGGCGAACGGGTGCGAGACCGAAATCTTGCCTTCAGGGCAGTACCCGGCTTGCCGGAAAGGGTTGCGCTAGTGGGTCCGATCGCCGAGCGACTCGGTGAAACCCAACGCGTGGGGGAGGAGGCCTTCGCGGAAATAGAACCGCTGGGCCAGGACCTTTTGCAGCCCGGTCTCCAGGACCAGCTGCTTGCAGCCAAGCTCGCGAGCGTATTTGCGGGCGGCGTCGAGCAGAAGCGCGCCAATGCCGCTCTTTCTGAACGAGGCATTCACCACCAGATCGTCGACAAAGACGTAGCGGCCGTAGAAAAGACTTTCCTGGGATCGGTAGCCGACAAGCCCAACGATCTCGCCGTCCGACCAGGCCGCCGTCAAGCGGTAGCCTTGCGCCTTCTGGCGGATCACCTGCTGGACAAAGGATTCCACATTTCCGAGGTTTGGACGCAGCTCCAGCATCGTGGCGTAGGAAGCCGCAATATCGGCGAAGCCTTCAACATCCTCGATTTCCACGCCCTGACCCATCTTCTTCATTTCCGATCGACACCACCTATGTGTCATTCCTGGAGATGTCTCCGCCCCCGGTGACAACCTCAAAGTTTACACCTCTTGAACTAGGCTCGAAGGGCCATGATCGGGCATATCCAGTAGGCCATGTGGGAGCGCCGGGCGCCGTCAGAGCAGGTTGAGGATGCGTTTTGCCAAGGTCTCGGCGTTTCTTTGCGAGTCGACATTGGTGAAGTTCAACAGCAGGGCAGACGCAGCTTCTTTTTCTGTCGACCAGTCACTGAGGGCTTCGGCATAGAGCCCGGCGCCGCGCATGCGTGCAACAAGGGCGCGGTCTGATTGCTGACCGTGGAGTCGCAAGATCAAATGCATCCCACCAGGCTGGGTATCGACCCGCATGTGTTTGCCAAGGACGGCTTCGAGCCCGTTTACTGCCATTTCCCGGCGTTCACCGTAAAGCTTGCGCATGCGTTGGATGTGCCGCGCGAAGTGGCCCTCCGTCATGAAGGCCGTGACGATCGCCTGGGTGAGTTCCGGACTGCCGCCGGTGAAGGCCTCGCTGATCTGCTCAAACCGCTCCACCTGAGCTTCCGGCACCACGAGATAGGCGAGCCGCAGGCTGGGAAACAGAACCTTGCTGAAGGTGCCGGCATAGAGAACCCGCCCGTCCCGATCGAGGCTCTTCAGTGCGGGCAGAGGGCGGCTCACATATCGATACTCGCCATCATAGTCGTCCTCAATGATCCAGGCGTCGCTCCTGGCCGCCCAGTCCAGCACCTCCAGGCGCCGTGACAAGGACAGCGACAGGCAGAGCGGGGATTGATGGGCCGGGGTTAGGACGACTGCGCGAGCACGCGGCGCAAGCTTGATGCCCTGCGACACCATCACGCCGTCACGGTCGACCGGCACCGAGACCGGGTTGATGCGCATATGTCCTAATATTTGGCGCGTCGGCGGATAGCCGGGGCTCTCCAGCCAGACGCGATCGCCGGGCCGCATGAGGGCGTGACAGATCAGCTCGATCGAATGGCGGTACCCAGTGGTCACGAAAATCTGTGAAGCCGTGCAGCTTATACCTCGCGAGACCTGCAGATAGGCGGCGATACGGGCACGCAGTTCCGGCAGGCCGTTGACGATCGGGTGTACCATGTCGGCCGGCTGCATGGCCCGCACGCACTGGGCGCCAAGGCGGGCCCAGATTTTGCGCGGAAAGGCGTCGAGCGCCGGCAAGCCCATCTGGAAGGGCAGGATCGAATCCGGGCGAAAGCTGGTGGAGAGGCCGACATCGGGTTGTGGTGGGGGGCTTGCGACAGGCGCACGTTTGAGGTCTGGCGTTACAATCGTCCCGGCCTGACCCCGTGCCTGGATATAGCCCTCAGCCGCCAGCAGCGAGTAGGCTGTATCTATGGTGCCCCTCGCCAGGCCGAGTTCCTTGGTCAGGGCTCGGGCAGACGGGATGCGATCGCCGGGCTTGAGTACGCCGCTGGCGATTGAATCGCGAAAGCGGTCGTAGATCTGCCGGTAGAGAGGGACAGTGCCAGCCGGGTTAAGGGACGCAACGAAATTGGTTTTGGTTTGAGTCATGGACCAGTGACTTTCGTAATTTTGTCACTTGAGCCTATACCATGTTGGTGGTGTCTGGCCATTCCTTCTGCAGCATTCGCGGGCAAATGGCTGGGGTCCGCGGGATGATTGCCGACTGTGTGCCCTCGCGCGCTGCGGCGTAGGACATCTCACGAGCCAACGATTGCCGGGGCCCAATGGGGTTGGGCGAAGTGCCGGTTTGCCCAGTCGTTGACAAGTCCATGCGCCAGCGACGTTTCGGATAAGAGAAATCTATACCTTGCCGTCTGACGTGCACGGAGATTTTTCTCAGGCGCTGGAAAAGTCCCCGCTTCACGGACTGAGCTGTCTAGCGCAGGCATGCTTGTGACTCACCCTGATTAACCGCGTCTTGCTCCCAGGCCGTCGTCAACTGCGCCACGGCTGTGCCGCTCATGGACCAGTTACGGTTTCACTTCATGGACCTTGGAGATGGACCATGAGGCACGTTACTACCGCGCTATCGCTGCCCGATTGCAGCAATGGATTGATCGGAAGTGTTGAGAAAGATGACCAAGATTTTGCGCCTGACCTTCAGCCCGAGGGGCGAAAACTCGGAAAGTTACAAGCTGTCAGCGAAGATCGTCGAATTGCTTCTGCAAAAGGAGCCTGGCGCCACCGTCACCCACCACACTTTCGGCGATGGGCTGATTGCGCATGTCGATGAAAACTACGCGATCTCACAAGGCTCGGCCGCGGACGTCTCCGAGGACGGCTCGATGGCGCGCTCGGAAGAGCTGGTGAAGGAGCTGGAGGCAGCCGACATCGTCGTCATCGGCACGCCGATGCACAATCTGACTGTTCCGTCCGCCCTGAAGGCGTGGATCGATCACATCGTGCGTGCTCGCCGCACCTTCAACATCACGTCCGCCGGCAAGATCGGCACGCTTCGGGATCGTCCCGTTTACATCGCCATCGCCTCTGGCGGCCGCTTCTCTGGCGAGAAGGCTCGCCAACCCGATTTCCTCACGCCCTATCTGAAGGCGGTGCTGGGCATTGCCGGGTTGCATGACCTGAGATTCTTCTCCGTTCAAGGCACTGGTGCTGGTCCGGAGGTTACCGCCGAGACGCGGGCACACACACATCAGGAACTGGCAGAGCACTTTGCCGGGGTTTCTGCTGCTGCTTAAACGATCGCATGGTCGGCACACCGGCCATGCGCGGCGCGCAACCGACTGAATGGGTTGATGGTAGATGGCTCTCCGTCTGCGGCCGGTTGCGCGCCACCTTTTTTTAGGCCTTGCGGCTGCGGGCGCGCCGCTGGGCCGGCGCCTCGGGCCAGGTAGCCAACGGCCAGCAAATGGCCTGCCGCCCGCTCCGCACCCTGCTGCCAGCCATCTCCGTTCCGCTAGACTTGCAGCGGCAGCTGTCCGGCTCCAGCGCGGCGAGCCCACAAATTCAACTTGCGCCCGCTCGGTGTCGAAGTTCACGATCTGCCGCTCAGGCCCGACATGGTCCTCGACGCCATCCTGGGCGCCCGGCAACGGTTGAAAGCGAAGGTCGCCTTACAGTGAAGCCTGCCAATTTCGATTATGTTCCCACGCACAGTCGCCGAGGCAACAAAGGCTCTCCTTTCCGCCAATGGCAGCGCAAAAGTCATAGCAGGTGCACAGTCTCTCGGCCCGATGCTCAATCTGCGGCTCGTCCAGCCAAGCCTGCTGGTCGACATCGCCGGCCTGCCGGAACTGACGCAGGTGAAGCAAGATCGCGCCGGCCTGACCGTCGGCGCAGCCATAACAGCGGCCGATATCGAAGATGGCCGCGTCCCGTCCGCGTCCGTTCCCGTGTTGCCCCGCATTGCCGGCGGGATCGCCTACAGGGCGGTCCGCAACAGGGGCACGATCGGGGGCAGCCTGTGCCATGCCGATCCGGCGGCCGACTGGGTCTGCACGCTGGCCGCGCTCGGCGCTACCGGCCACGCCGTCGGGCCGGACGGGAAGGGGCGCGACATCCCCTTAAAGCAATTCATGTTGGCGGCCTTCGAGAATTCGCTCGCCGACGCAGAAATCCTCGTCTCAGTCACCATCCCGGCGCTCTCGCCCTCGGCCCGCGCCGTGGTGACGGACCGCAAGGGGCCTTCAACTTCACCATGGCGACGCTGGCCGCCACCGATGCGTTCATCCAGTCGCGACCCGAGGCCGCGGCCGGAGCCGTGCGGGCGATAGCGGCCGCGAACCGCAAGCTGGTCGAGGACCGACGCGGGCGCATACGGTCGGGATGAAGATATTTCCGCAGGAAGCCGACCATATCGTCGAGCTCATCCGGCGAGATGTCCCGTTCTACCAGACAGCCCTCTCAACGGACTTTGTGTCGGGCATGAACACGTTTGCCCGCAACGTCGACATCCTCGACGTGGATGTCCCCTACGAGCACGTCGTTGCGGAGCAATTTGCTCGGTGGTGGACGCACTGATGGGGCCCGGGCGGCCTTGGCCGCGGCCAAAGATCCGTGCGGTGGTCCGCCTCATGGCCCAGATCGTTTGGCAGATCATGGACCTTTTTGGATCGGCCTTGTGCCCGGACGGTAAGGGTCTGGCCGCGACCACCGGCGCAGCGGCAGGCTGCGTTGACCGACGCGCATAGGCTGGCAGGGACCTTTGGCTGGCCGGCCATCTTGGAGATGTCTGGAATGACGAAATCGCAAGGGGTGAACGGCGCCTTCCTGATGCTGGCCATCCTCCTCATCTCCTTCAATCTGCGCCCTGCCATTGCCGCGATCGGGCCGCTGACGGCCCAAATCCTCAGCGACACCGAGATGGGGTCGACAGGAATTGGGCTTTTGACCACGCTACCGGTGTTCCTGATGGGCCTTGCGGCAATGAGTGTGCGCCGGGTTCGCCGGGCGCTGGGCGAGAAGATGGGCATTGGACTCGGCGCCCTGGTGATAGCTGGCGCATGTGCCGCAAGGATGTGGTTTCCGACCGGACCGGGGCTCTTGGTGACGGCGGCCGGCGCCGGCGTTGGCATCGCGATCGTCCAGGCGCTTGTCCCGGGGTTCATCAAGCGCAATTTTGCCGCAAACACCGGCCGCGCCATCGGTCTCTACTCGACCGCGATCGTGGCGGGGGCGGCTGTCGGATCGGCGAGCGCCGCCATGTTGGCGGATCGCCTTGGCTGGGCCTCTGCGCTCGCCTTCTGGGCGATCCCCGCATTTCTGGCCATGGCGCTATGGATGGTGGCCAGCCGCAACGCGGCCTCTGACCAGCGATCGCCCTCCGGGCAGGCGCACGCCGCTAGCCAGGTCACATTCTGGCGCAACCCGCGTGGCTGGTCGTTGTTGATCTTCTTTGCCGTTGGCACCGGGGCGTTCGTGATCGTTGTGGCCTGGCTGCCGCCTTTTTATGTCGAGCTCGGCCAATCGCCGAAGCTTGCCGGCTATCTGCTCGGCGCGCTCACCATTATCGAGGCCTTCACGGCGCTCGGTGTCGCCGTCTTCGTCCATCATTTTCCTGATCGACGTGGGCCCCTGATCACGTCGCTTGTCTTGGTGCTGGCTGGCCTCGCCTGTCTGCTGCTCTCTCCGATCCTGCTCGCCATCCCCGCGGTGATCTTGCTCGGCGTTGGCATCGGCATCCTGTTTCCGCTGTCGATTATTGTCTCGATCGACCACGTCAACGATCCGACGCTGGCCGGCGATCTCACGGCCTTCACGCAAGGCGGCGGCTACATGGCGGGAAGCGTCTTTCCGCTTGTCGCCGGGGCGCTGAGAGACGCCTTCGGGAGCCTCTCGCCAGGCTGGCTGCTGATGGCGGCAGGCATCGTCGCGGGTATCCTGCTTGTGCTGCGCTATTCGCCGCAAAGCTATCTGGAATTCAGGAGAGGTTTGACGCCGGCGGCCCTGCCGAATGCCGTGCCGACCAGAGTACATTGAGTGCAAGCCAGTCTGCGGGCTCGCTCGCACCGGGGGATTGAACCAGGAAAGGGACCCAGATGCTGGGACAGCAAGTCGATGGCTTGGAACGGTTTGACGACTATGTGATCGACTTCGTGCGCGAGCGCATGATGGCTGGCGAGCGGGTCGTCATCGTCACCCTGGTCCACATCGAAGGCTCGTCACCGCGGCCCGTGGGGGCGCAGATGGCGGTTTCGGAGGATGGGGACTGGGTCGGTTACCTTTCTGGAGGTGCATTGAGCGGGCGGTCGTGGCGGAGGCGCTCGCCGCAATTGCGCAGGGGCAAAACCGGCGCGTGCGCTACGGTCGCGGCTCCCGATATCTGGACATCCAGCTGCCCTGCGGTAGCGCGATCGAACTGGTCTTTGACGTTAAGGTCGCTCTGTGCGACGTCTTGGCGATCGACAGCAGCTTGAAGGCCCGCAGGCCGGCCCGCCTGCCCGTCCCGAGCGAAGAGGGCCAGCCGGGGATGCTGCGGGAATATCGCCCCAGGCGCCGCCTCCTCGTCTTCGGCGTTGGGCCGGCCACGGTCCACCTGACGCGGCTGGCGCAGATGTCTGGATTTGAAACCGTTCTATACTCCCCCGATCGGGAGACGATCCGCATCTGCGAAATCGGGGGATCGGTTGCCCACGCTATCGACAGCACGTCAGCCATCCCCGTATTCGAAGCCGACGCCAATTCGGCCATTGTGTTCATGTTCCACGACCACGCCTGGGAAAGACGATTGATCCCCAAGGCACTGGAGTCGGCAACCTTCTATGTCGGAGCCATGGGCAGCCGGCGAACCCATGCGCAAAGGCTTGAGACTTTGAGCGGGCAAGGGGTCGATCCTGTCCAGCTCGGCCGCATCCGGGGTCCGGCCGGGCTCTTCTCGGGGGCCAAGAGTGCTCCCGATATCGCCATGTCGATCCTTGCTGAAATCATGCAGCTTGAGCGTGGCATGAACAGTTCGAGCCTTATAGACATCGGGCCGGCCTTAGCCGTTGAGGCTGAGACCGGCATTGGCCGGCAACGCGCCTGGCGCGTGGGGCTCGCTTTTTCGCCCCTTTGATCCCTGCTATTGAAGAGGAGCGTCGCATGCTCGCGGCATCACATTGCCCTGGCCGCTGTTGACATTATGTTGCATATACAACATATGAGCAGGAAAGGAGCATCTGATGGCGAGCACCGTGGCTTCGGAGGTCACCCAAAACTGCCTTCTGACGCGCACACGTCGGATATCGCGCGTTCTGACCGGCATCTACGACCAGGAGCTGCGCCCCTTCGGCGTCAACTCTCCGCAGTTCTCCCTGCTCGTCCTGATCGCCCGTCTGGGCGTCACCACGCGGGCCGAGATCGGCCGGGCCAACCATCAGGATCGCTCGACCTTGACCCGCAACCTTCAGCTCCTGCTCTCGCAAGGCTGGATCGAGGAGATTGCGCAAACGGCGGGACGCGGCAGACCAATCGAGCTGACCAAGGCTGGAAGGGATTTGCTGGGTGAGGCGGTTCCGGGCTGGCGGAAGGCCCAGGCAAGAGCGACGAAATTGCTCGGCAAGGATGCCGTTGCCGTGGTTGCCGGAATCGCCGATCGGTTGCCGACATGATCACGGGCATCCGAAAGATTTGCCGCCAATGTTGCATATACAACAATGACGGCGCTGACCAAAAAGTGAGAAAAGGAATCGCTCGATGAACACAGTCAAGGCCGCAGCTGTCCAGATCAGCCCCGTGCTCTACAGCCGGGAAGGAACCGTTGCGAAAGTCATTCAAAAGATCCAGGAGCTCGGGCGGCAGGGCGTCCAGTTCGCGACCTTTCCGGAGACGGTCATCCCATACTATCCCTATTTCTCTTTCATCCAGGCGCCTTTCGACATCAGGATCGGTAGCGAGCATCTGCGGCTGCTGCAGGAATCGGTAACCGTACCCTCGGCAGAGACGCGCGCCATTGGCGAGGCGTGCAGGCAGGCGCAGATGGTCGTGTCGATCGGCGTCAATGAGCGCGATGGCGGCACCATCTACAACACGCAATTGCTGTTTGATGCGGACGGCACGCTGATCCAGCGCCGGCGCAAGATCTCCCCCACCTACCATGAACGCATGGTTTGGGGGCAGGGCGACGGATCGGGTCTTCGCGCCGTTGACAGCGCCGTCGGCCGCATTGGCCAGTTGGCGTGCTGGGAGCACTATAACCCGCTGGCGCGCTATGCCTTGATGGCCGATGGCGAGCAGATCCATTCGGCCATGTATCCCGGTTCCTTTGCGGGTGACGTGTTTGCCGAGCAGATCCAGGTCAACATCCGCCAGCACGCGCTCGAAGCGGCCTGTTTCGTGGTCAACGCGACGGCGTGGCTGGACGCCGACCAGCAGGCCCAGATCCTGAAGGACACCTCTTATTCCAGCGCTCGCCCGATTTCGGGCGGCTGCTTCACGGCAATCGTTTCGCCAGAAGGCATGCTGATCGGAGAGCCGCTGCGCTCCGGTGAGGGAGAGGTGATTGCGGATCTTGATCTCTCAATGATCGATCGCCGCAAACAGATGATGGATTCGCGCGGCCACTACAGTCGTCCCGAACTGCTCAGCCTTTTGATCGACCGCACGCCCGTTCAGCACCTGCACGAGCGGGACGCCCATCCGAAGGCAGCTGTCCAAAAGCCTGGCACAGAGAGCCAGCCCAAGGATTCTGCCGACATTGGAGTGGTCTAGGCCAAGGTGGTGCCGGTGCGCCCAGAAACTGCCTCGACGCCGCATTGAGCGGCGCCGAGGGGATCACGATCTTTCGTTCTCTCCTTTGCCTCCAGCGGTCTCCGTCGCGGGCGCGCGGGCTGGCCTCAGGTACCGATGTGTTCCGCGGACCTGCCATGCTCGGTGCATGATTTTGCTGAGCATCCACAGACCATCATGGACTAGTCAATTCGTTACAATATGCATCTATTGATAGGCCAAGAAGGTCCTTAAGTTGCCGCTGTGCGCATCTCGAAATCAGAGATGCGCTCCTGATGAAAGCATTGGGCGCGATCGCCTGCTCATCGGTCGCTGCAACCCCTTAGGAGGCTGCATTTTGACAGGCGCCGGCTGCCGGTGCCTCAGAAGGAGACGTTATGAGACATCAACTGAAATCAAAATTAATTTGGGCCCTGCCGGTCGCAGCGCTGTTTGTGATCTTCTGCGCGGGCGCCGCGCTTGCCGATACGAGCTCGGTCAAGGGCCCCGCGCCAGTGGTGATTGCGAAGTCCGGCGAACATTGCAAAGACGACCCCAATTGCTTCAACCGGATCCACTATGCGGTAAAGCCGGTGGCTCACGTGCAGCCGGACCAGCTCTTCATCCTGGAGACCCGCGACGGGCTCGATTCCGATTTGAACTTTCAGTCGACGCCCGAGGACGTGGCGGCCGTCGATCTGAACCGCTGCCACCCTCTGACGGGACCGGTTTATGTCGATGGCGCAAAGCGCGGTGACTCGCTCGATGTGACCGTCGTCGACATCGCTCCTGATGATTTCGGCACCACAACGATCGTTCCCGGCTTCGGCTTCCTGCGCGACGTGTTTCGCGATCCCTACATCGTCCACTGGAACCTCAATCGACTTGAGGCCCGTTCCAAGGACATGCCGGGAATCTCGGTTCCCATGAATGCCTTCATGGGCACGGTCGGTGTGCTCCCCGACAAGCCGGAGCTCGACAAGTGGCTTAAGCGTGAGAAGGAACTGGCCGACGCTGGTGGTGCTGTGCTGACGCCGCAGCCGGTGGAGGCGCTGCCCGCTGATCTTTGCGGGGTCGACGGCACCAACAAGGACGAATGTGTGCGCACCGTTCCGCCGCGCGAGAACGGCGGCAATCTCGACACCAAGGAAACGGTTGTCGGCACGACCATCCATTTTCCTTGCTATATCGATGGGTGCGGCCTCTTCGCCGGCGACGTGCATTTCGCCATGGGCGGCGGCGAAGTCGCTGGGACCGCCATTGAGATGGGGGCTCGCGTAACGTTGCGGGCAAAGGTGACGCGCGGCGGCGCGGCAGCGCTTCCGACAGTGCAGTTCGAAGGAGGTGCGGAGCTCAAGAAGCTTGCCCCGTCCAGCTTCTATGCGGTCTCCGGTCTGCCGATCAAGCAGAAGGGCGACGTGCCTGTCTTCGAGACCTATCTAGGCGGCAAGAAGATTGCCCCGCTCGCCAACATGTCCGAGGACCTAACGCTTGCCGCGCGCAACGCCACCCTCAACATGATCGACTACCTGGTCAAGACCAAGGGGCTGACCCGCGAGCAGGCCTATGTGCTCACCAGCGTGGCAGCCGACCTCAATGTCGCCCAGGTTGTCGATTTCCCCAATGTCGGCGTCACCGCGATCCTCAATCGCGACGTGTTCAAGGACTGACGGCGATGGAGCGGCGCGTATTGTTGACCCTGGGCGCGGGTCTGGCCGTATCGGCATTGACCGGGTTCAGGCCCTTGCCACCTGCGTCCGGAATAGCCAAGACCGGCGAGCCCTTCCGGCTTGCCGATCTGGAGCCGGACGGCATGGCCAAGACCTATCGGCGCTACCGTCTCTTGATCATCGGCCAGCGGGACGATGAAAGAGCTGGTGGCGTGGCAAAGGCAGCCGTCGACGTGTTGGCCAGATTTCTGCCAGACTCGCGCTCGACCCTGATACGCGCCGCCGACACCCGCCGTGTCGGCATCCTGATCGGCACCCGCCAGCAGGATATCGGCATCATGACCAGGCAGGGCGCGGAAGCGCTCTTCCGGGCCATGCCGCCCTTCGCCGATGTCAGGGATGTGCCCTTGAGAACCATTGTCTCGTTTGGGGACTACCTCTTGGTGTGCCGGACGGATTTTGCGGCGCGCCACGCCTATCTCTTGGCCAAGACGTTGAACGCACATGGCGAGCTGCTGCCCCAGCCCGCCAGCGCGCCGGATGGGATCGTTCCTGGACATGAAGGTGCCGCAGCCTTCTTCGACGGAAGGGATCGGCCCGACGACCAGGAGGAGAAGAAGGGCTAGTAAGCTTTCGGGGTGGTTTCGAAGTCTGGCAGACCGGCGCGGACGTCCTGGACGCAAGCGTGTCTTGGAGCCACACCGGGCCTTCATCGCAGAGCGGATCAACCAAACGCCGCATCTGTCGCTGCATCGCCTGAAGGATGAGCTTGCGGCGCGTGGTGTGAAGGTGTCGCACGACGCGGTGTGGCGGTTCCTGCGGCGCGAGGGCCTAAGCTTCAAAAAAAACACTGTTCGCTCTTGAGCAGGCTCGCGCCGACGTCGCGCGGCGGCGTCAACGCTGGCGATCCTGGCAGATCGGCCTCGACCCGAGACGGTTAGTCTTCATCGACGAGACCCGGATCAAGACCAACATGGCGCCGCTGCGAGGCTGGGGGCCGAAGGGCAAGCGCCTGCGCGGCTTGGCTCCGCATGGCCATTGGCGCACGCTGACCTTCCTCGGAGCGCTGCGCTGCGATCGGCTGACTGCACCTTGCGTCTTCGACGGGCCGATCAACGGCCAGCGCTTCCGAGCCTATGTCGAGCAGCAGCTCGTGCCCGTGCTTAAACCCGGCGACATCGTCGTCATGGACAATCTCGGTTCCCACAAGTCGGCCGCTATCCGGCAAATGATCCGCTCCGCAGGCGCCAGGCTCTGGTACCTGCCGCCCTACTCGCCCGATCTCACCCGATCGAGCAGGCCTTCGCCAAGATCAAGCACTGGATGCGAGCCGCCCAAAAGCGAACCATCACCGATACATGGCGACACATCGGACACCTCGTCGCAACCATACAACCCAACGAATGCTCAAACTACTTCAACAACGCTGGATACGCTTCCGTCAAAACCTGAAAGGCTCCTAGGCTATCCGCCCCCGTGGTCGTTGCCACCGTGCGCGGCGATAAACATGGCGACGGCCGACCGACAATAGGATTCGATTTCGTTGTCGTCCTCTGCTCTTGCCTCATCGAAGCGTGCGATAATCAGAAGATCGGAGCCTTTGAAAAGCGCGGCAAACAAGCGGGCGGACTGGAGAGGATCGGGCACATTCAGAACCGCCTTCGCGTGCAACTGACGCAACAGGGCCTCGATTTGGGCGATGATATGGGCGGGTCCAGCTTCGTAATGAAGCTTGCTTAACGACTTTTGGCTCGTGATGTCGGCCATGACCATCGCTTCGACATTGCGGACATCCGGGCGCAACAGCGTGCGAAGCAGTGATGATCCCACCGCCATGAGCTGATTTTGGGCCGAACCCTCGACGCCTTCAAAAAGGGCCTGTGGTATTAACTGCTGGCAGCAGGCCGCAAACGCCGCGCCAAACAGCGCCTCTTTGTTCTCGAAGTGCCGATAGATGCTGAGCTTGGATATCTTCGCCCGCTGGGCGACCTTGTCCAATGTCGTCGCTTGAAAACCCAGTTCCGCAAAAAGTTCGCCCGCCGTGTCGACGATCGTTTGTGCAAGCGCCTCGTTAGCGGGCCGGCCGCGTCGGGCCTGGGTGTTTTTGTCGGTCACCACAATTCCAGTCCTTGACAGTATCATAATTATCGAATTACGATACCACGCAGTTCCTAAAATATGCAAGCCACTGGATAGGCTTCAACCGGACCTAGCCGAGCCCCTCCATCAACAACACGGAGCCCGTCACCATGAATGACGTCATCATCATCGGCGGCAGCTTTGCCGGTCTCGCCGCCGCCCTGCAGCTAGGCCGTGCCCGCCGCAAGGTCACTGTTCTTGATACCGGCCTGTCGCGCAATCGCTTCGCCGGCCACTCGCATGGTCTGCTCGGCCACGATCACAAGCCGCCGCTCGACATCCTGGCCGAGGCGCGGCAGCAGCTGGCGCGTTATCCGGCGATCACGCTAGTCAATGCCCGCGCCGACAGCATCTCCGGCGGCATCGACGATTTTTCCGTTCTCAGTGACAATGGCGAAAGCCTAAAGGCGCGCCGGCTGATCCTAAGCTATGGTATTACCGACCAGATGCCTGATGTGCCGGGCTTCGCCGAAGGCTGGGGCACGTCCATCGTGCCCTGTCCCTATTGCGACGGCTTTGAAGTCGCCGGCCAGCATTGGGGCCTCGTCTGGTCCGGCCCGCAGTCGCAAAATCAGGTCAGGCTGTTCCACGATTGGACCGACAAGTTGACGGTCTTCTCCGATGGTCACGACATTCCACCCGATACCCGGGCCAATCTGGCGCGTCGCAACACACCTATCGTTGACGGCCGGATCGCCGAAATCGCCCATCACGGGGACCATAATGCCACCGTCAGGCTCAATACGGGCCCCGATGTGGCTGTCGACATCCTGTTCGCGCATCCGCGCAGCAAGCCGTCCGCAAGCTTGCATGAATCACTGGGCCTCGCCACGCTCGATACACCTCTCTGCATCGTCCTCAAGGTCGACGAGCGCCGCGAAACCAGCATGCCCGGCATCTACGCCGCCGGGGACCTCACCAACCCCCTCATACCCTCGGTCACCACGGCATCATGGCAAGGCGCGATGGCGGGCATCTTCGCCCAGCAGTCGATGCTGGCTTGAGAGCAGAGTTTCTCCGGTCCCAATTGGTCAACCCCAGCGGCGCCGCTCCAATCTGATCTAAAGCGCCGCCTGAAAGCGGTCAGTCCTCTGTGCGCTGCAGTCGAAGCTGAAGAGGTGAGACATCGCATTCGCTGACCTGGGCTCACCTTTTCCATTGATAACCTGTCGGCGCCTCGGCTGCGTTAGAACCCGTGACGGCCATCAGGTCTCCTGTGTTCCGGCGGGCGACTGACCGTATTCTGCCCGGACGACCTGCGTTGCTGTGATCCCCGTTGTTCTCCCGGGCAACGGCTTTGAAACCTCCTACCTCATGCAACGTTGTGACGAACCTCCAGCCGTCAAATGGGGCAGAATGAGCAAAGATATCGAGAACTGGGCCGACGCCTACGACATAGTGACCTTCGCCCGCAAATACGGGCTCACCGTCCAACAAGCCAAAATCATCATCAGCTCAAACGGTCCTTCCCGTCATGGCTGCGACATGGGCGCAATTGCGTTCGTCAGAGCCATGCGCTTGAGGGCAAGCCGACCAAGGCGTACCAGGAAGAAGCCGACCAGCCCTGCTCAGTGACGGCCATGACGGAGCAGACAGGGTATCAGCTGGAAAAGACCTTCAGGCGGCTGGCCGGCAGTGTGGCCCGCGCGTCCGGACGCCCATGGGCCTTTGCGCTCTGTCCCTTATCTCTGGTGGTGTGGGGGATTTCCGGCCCCGTCATGCATTACTCCGAGACGTGGCAGACGATTACCTGATTGCGCTTGACATGGAGGATGGCTTAGCGGCCGCTGGCTTGGCGGTAGCGGGCCCGGCGACCAGCGCGGACGAAGCCATTAGCATTGCGCGTTCGGTCAAGCCGGCGCTCGTCCTGATGGATATCCGCCTCCTAGGCAAGCGGGACGGCATCGATGCGGCCCTGGAGTTGTATCGCGATCTTGGGATACGCTGCATCTTTACGAAGGCGCATGGCGACCGCGAGGTGAGACTTCGGGCTGAAGCGGCCATGCCGCTCCGTTGGGTTCAGAAGCCTTATTCGATCGCAACTGTGATCGCAGCCATTCGGGATGCCTTTGACGAGCTCGACAAGGCGAGCTGACTGCAACCCTTATCGGGACCAGTGTTTCGTCCGCCTGGCTAATTCCGGGAAATACCACCAAATGGGGAGTGCGCTCCGGGCCGCTTAATTCGGCGTGCCGACCGCGCTCTCGACGACTTCACGTCAAGGCCGCTGTTATGTTCACTAGCTTGGCTCCGGCCATGTATGTTGCAGAGGCCAGCCTGAGCGCCTCTTCGGGTGAATTGCTCTCTCCTTGCGCGAACCATACACCTTCGTCACGGCCACCTTGACCTTCGGCCCGCCCTCGAGCCAACAGAAGGCAGGTCTCACCAGAGGATCATTTGAACCAGAACACGCGCTACGCGCTCCTCCGCCCAGACAACGATTTGGACCGGCGTTAGGTCATCCCCAACGGCGGCGCCCCAAAGTGAAGTCCAGTCCTGCTATGCGCCGCGGTTCTCCAAACGAAATTCGTCCGTCAACGCACCTCTTGAGGGTAGCCACGTCATCGTCCCCGGCAAGACAACAGAATGTTCTACCGCTTCTCGTCACGCTCGCGGTCGACGACCAAACGGCCAGTCTGGAGAACTTGCCCGGCGCGATCGTTGTACACCCCAATTGGTTAGACCGCCGGAGTCGACACTCACCCTCGGTCGCGGCGCCGTAGGAGGCACTGGCAGCTGATAGTGCCTTTCCGCCGTCTCTCAGACGACACATCCGCTATTCAGCGGCCCCGAACCGACTCAAGGTGCGTCGTGAAGGGTGAATACAATTTCTTTCCCTCCCCGCTCAACTCGCTCACAGGGATTGCATCCGGAATGCTCTTGTTGTACGAACGTTCAACAAGCATTAACGAGCACCTGCCGTGGTACGAACCAAGTTTCCCTTTGCCCTCGAAACCGTCGATCCCTATTGGATCGTGCTGGCTGACGGCACGCGAATCGCCGCCACAGTGTGGCGCCCGCGCACCGACGCCAAGGTGCCGGTTGTTGTCGAGATGGTGCCTTATCGCCGCCGCGACGGCACCGTTGCGCGCGACATCGATATCCATCCATGGCTCGCTGGCCACGGTATCGCTTGCGCCCGCATCGATATCAGGGGCTCGGGCGATTCCGACGGCGATCTCGCCGACGAATATCTGCCGCGCGAGCAGGAGGACGCCTGCGAGATCATCGCCCATCTGGCGGCGCAGTCCTGGTGCAACGGCAATGTCGGCATGACCGGCATTTCCTGGGGCGGCTTCAACGCGCTGCAGGTCGCGGCGCGCCGGCCGCCGGCGCTGAAGGCCATCATCGCCAACTGCGCCACCGACGATCGCTACGCCGACGACATCCACTATATGGGCGGCGCTCTGCTCACCGAGCAGGAGATGTGGTCGAACTTCATGCTGGTGAAGAAGGCGATGGCACCCGACCCGCAGATTGTCGGTGACGCCTGGCGCGCCATGTGGATCAGCCGTCTGGAAGCGACACGCTCGCTGTCGGAAATCTGGCTCGCCCACCAGCGTCGCGACGGCTACTGGCGGCAGGGTTCGGTCTGTGAGGATCATGCCGCGATCGACTGCGCCGTCATGGCCGTCTGCGGTTGGGAGGATAGCTATTCGAACTTCGTGCCGCGCCTGCTGGAACATCTGCCGGGGCCGAAGCTTGGCATCGTCGGACCGTGGTCGCATGCCTATCCCTGTCGCGGCGCGCCGGGTCCGCTGATCGGCTATCTGCAGGAGGCGCTGCGCTGGTGGCGTCATTGGCTTTGCGCCGAAGATACCGGCATCATGGACGAGCCGCTCTATCGGGTCTGGATCACCGGCGAGGAGCGGCCGCAGCCTTTCTATCTTCCGGATCATGCCGGCAGTTGGGCGGCGGAGGACCAATGGCCGTCGCCACGTGTCGAGCGCCGCGTCTTGCATCTGAACGCCGCCGGACTGAGCGGCCAACCGGCGCCTGGCGCCACGCTGTCGGTATGCTCTCCCGCCACCGCCGGCCGGGACTGCGGCCGCTGGGGCGGCTACGGCGGTTCGTGCCCGGACATGCCCATCGACCAGCGCCGCGAGGACGGTTTGGCGCTGTGCTTCGACACTTTGCCGCTCGAAGATGACCTGACCCTGCTTGGCGCGCCCGAGCTCGATCTGCTCGTCAGCGTCGACCAGCCGCATGTCAACCTTGCCGCCCGCCTTTGCGACGTCTATCCCGACGGCACCTCGGCGCTGATGACCTATGGCGTGCTCAACCTCAGTCATCGCGACAGCCACGAGCATCCGACGCCCTGTCCGATCGGAACGCCGTTCCGCGTCAAGCTCAAGCTCAACGATTTCGCCCGCGCCATACCCGAGGGGCACCGCGTTCGGCTGGCGCTGGCCAACCAGCATTGGCCGATCCTGTGGCCGCAACCGAAACTTTCGGTGCTGTCGGTCTCGAGCGGCGACAGCAAGCTGGTTCTGCCGGTGCGGCCACCGTCGCCGCGCGACCGCGACGCCCGCTTCGAGCCGGCCGAAACCGCGCCGCCGGTCCCGACCAGCACGCTGAACGAGGGCTTCGACCGTCGCATCGTCACCGAGGACGTCGGCTCAAGCCTGCAGATCATCGCCCTGACCTCGGACCATGGAAGCAGGCGCTATGTCGATCGCGCCATCACCGTGTCTTCCGCCAACAGCGATACGATGAGCATCAGCAGCGGCGATCCCCTCTCGGCAAAGCTCGTCACCGAATATCGATGGGCGATTGCCAGCGCCGATGCCGATACCGAAGCGAGGGCGGTGACCGAGCTGACGGCCGATGAAACGCATTTCGACCTCAGTTGGCGCCTTGAAGCCCGAGAACGAGGCAAGCTCGTGCACAGCGCCTCGGCGACACGGCGCATCAGGCGCGATTTCGCCTGAAGGAGGGGAGGCCATGCTCGCATACGCAGTGAAGCGCATCGGTCTCGGTCTCCTCATCCTCGTCCTCGTCATGGTCGCCATGTACGCTGCCGTCTTCCTGGTTCCGGGCGATCCCGCGACCGTGGCGCTCGGTCCGCGCGCCACGCCGGAATTGAAGCGGCTGCTGATCGAGCGCATGGGGCTCGACCAGCCGGTCTGGTGGCAGATCGTCGAATTCTTCCGCAACGCGCTGACCGGCAATCTCGGCTACGATGTCTGGTCGAACCGGCCCGTTTCCACGCTGGTCCTGGAAGCGTTGCCGAACACGCTTGTCCTGGGGCTGACGGCGCTCACCGTGGCGCTCTTGATCGGCGTGCCGCTCGGCTGCCTGTCGGTGATGCGGCGCGGCACGGCCGCCGATGCCGCCATCGGCGTGCTCTCGGTCGGTGTCATCGCCGTGCCCTCCTTCGTCGTCGCCATCTACTCGCTGCTCCTGTTTGCCGTCACGCTGCGCTGGCTGCCGGCCATCGGGGCGGGCGAGGCCGGCGATCTCTTCAGCCAGGCCAAGGCGCTGGTCATGCCGGCGGCGGCGATCGCCCTTGGCTGGATCGGCTATATCGCCCGCATGGTGCGCGCCTCGATGATGGAGGTGATGGGCGAGCCCCATATCCGTACCGCGCGTTCCTTCGGCCTGCCGGAATGGAAAATAGTCTCCAAATATGCGCTGCGCATCGCCATCATCCCGACCATCTCGCTGGTCGCGGTCGGCCTCGGCAGCATCCTGTCCAGCGCCGTCTTCGTCGAGGCAGTGTTCGCCAGGCCCGGCATCGGCAAGCTGATCACCGACGCCGTCAGCACCCGCAACTATCCGGTCGTGATGGGCACGGTGCTGATCATGACCGCCATCTACGTCTCCATCACCATCGCTGCCGATCTTCTCATCGCGCGGCTCGACCCTAGGGTCCGTGATGTCTTCCGTGGCTGAGGCCTCTCCATCCAGGCCCGATCGACAACGGCTTGTGCTGCTGCGCGCATTGCTCGCCGACCCCTTCACCCGCGTGGCGCTGATCCTGGTTGCCGGCTTCCTTGTCACCGCGATCTTCGCGCCCTGGCTGGCGCCTTACTCACCGGTCAAGATCGACGTGCTGCACAAGCTGCAGCCGCCATCGTCGGAGCACTGGTTTGGCACCGACCATCTCGGCCGCGATCTGTTGTCGCGCGTCATCTATGGCGCGCGCACGGCGCTCACCATCGCCATGGTCTCGGTGGCCATAGCCGGCGCCGTCGGCCTGCTGCTCGGCCTCGTCGCCGGCTACGGTCCGCGCTGGCTCGACGCCATTCTGGTGCTCAGCTTCGACAGCATGAATTCGCTGCCGATGATCATGTTCGCGCTTGCCATCATCACCGTGCTCGGCGCCGGTACCGGCACGCTGATCATCGTCATCGCCGCGACGTCGTTCCCAAGCTACGCGCGGCTGATCCGGGCCCAGACGCTGGCCCTGAAGAACAGCGACTACATCCTTGCCGAGCGTCTGCTCGACGCGAGTGCGGCACGCATCATCTTCATCCACCTCCTGCCCAACGTCGTCGGTCCGCTGATCATCCTTTTGTCGATGGACATTCCGGTCGTCATCATGGTCGAGGCCGGCTTGAGCTTCCTCGGCCTCGGCGTGCGCCCGCCGACGCCGTCCTGGGGCTCGATCCTCTATGACGGCTATACCAGCATCCGCTCGGCACCGTTCATGGTGATCTTCGGCGGTCTGCCGCTGGTGCTGGCGACGCTCGGCTTCACCTTTCTCGGCGAGGGCCTGCGCGACTATCTCGACCCGCGCCTGCAATTGCGGAGGCCGGCATGAGCGGCTCGCTTGCCGCCAGCGGTCTAAGCGTCCGCTATGAGACGCCGCACGGTAGCGTGCACGCCCTTCGCAATGTAGATATCGAAGCGCATCCCGGCGAGGTCATCGGCATTGTCGGCGAGAGCGGCTGCGGCAAGTCCACGCTGGTCACCGCTCTGGCCAACCTGTTGCCGGCCAACGCCCGCATCGACGGGGCGATCCGCTACAACGGCGTCGACCTGGCAAAGCTCGACGCGCATCGCCAGCGGCTGCTGCGCGGCGATGAGATCGCGCTGGTCGGCCAGGACCCGATGACAGCCTTCAACCCGGTGCTGACCATCGGCGACCAGCTCATCGATTTCCAGCACCACCGTCAGGATCTCAGCCGCGCGCAAAAGCGGGCGCGCATCGCCGCCATGCTCGGTCGCGTCGGCATCGCCGATGCCGAACGGCGCATGCGCAGTTACCCGCACGAGCTTTCCGGCGGCATGCGCCAGCGCGTGGCGATCGCGGCCGCCTTGCTGACCGATCCCGGCCTGCTCATCGCCGACGAGCCGACGACCGCGCTCGACGTCACCATGGAGGCGCAGATCATCCATCTGCTGCGAGAGCTCAGGCGCGAATATAACGGCATCATCATCGTCGTCTCGCATCATCTCGGTGTCATCGCCGAGCTCTGCGATCGTGTCTATGTCATGTATGCCGGCGAGGTGGTGGAGGGCGGCGAGGTCGATGCGATCTTCCACGATCCGCGCCATCCCTATACCCAGGCGCTGCTCGCCTGCGATCCCGCCCGCTTCCATGATCGGCTGGACAGGCTGCCGACCATTCCCGGGTCATTGCCGAGCCTGACCCAACCACCACCGGGATGCGTTTACGCGCAGCGCTGTGGCGGGGCCTTCGCGCCATGCAAGACCATCGCGCCGCCGCTGGTGAAGCTCACCGCATGCCATGCTGCCCGCTGCCATGCGGTGACGCCATGAGCCCGCTGCTTGCCGTCGAGGACCTGTCGGTCAGCTTCGTTCGCAGCAGCTTGCTCGACCGGCTGGTCAATCCGCTCCCGCTGCCGGGCTTCAACGTCATCGACGGCGTCACGCTGTCGCTGATGCCGGCCGAGACGCTTGGGCTGGTCGGCGAATCCGGCTCCGGCAAGACGACGCTTGCCCGCACCATTCTCGGCCTCGTCCGGGCTGCGGCCGGCCGCATCGTCTTCGAGGGGAGGGAGGTCGCGACCCGGTCCGATTTTCGCGCCATGCGCCGGCGCTCGGCGATGATGTTCCAGGATCCGGTCGCCTCGCTCAGCCCGCGCCTGCGTGTCGGCACGCTGCTCACCGAACCGCAGGTCATCCAGGGGCTGCCGATACCGGACCGGCGCGCGGCGGCGAAAGCCCTGCTGGCGCTGGTCGGCTTGCCGGCCTCCTTCGTCGACCGCTTTCCGCATGAACTGTCGGGCGGGCAGGCCCGTCGGGTCGGCGTCGCGCGGGCGCTTGCGATGAAACCGCATCTGCTGCTTGCCGACGAGCCGACCGCCGGGCTCGATGTTTCTGTGCAGGGCGATGTGCTCAACCTGATCGGCGAACTCAAGCGCGAGCTCGGCTTCGCCACCATGATCGTCACCCACAATCTGGCGATGATCCGCCATGTCAGCGACCGGCTCGCCATCATGTATCTCGGCCGGCTCGTCGAGACAGGACCGACGCAAGAGGTCTTCTCCGCCCCATTGCATCCCTACACCGCGACGTTGATCCGGTCCGAGCCGATCCCCGATCCACGCCGGCGCAGCCACAATCTTGCCATTACCGGCGAAATCCCGAGCGTGTTCCGCCGGCCTTCCGGCTGCGAATTCCACACGCGCTGTCCGCTCGTGCAATCCCGCTGCAAGACCGAGCCGCCGGTCTACCGGCCGATGGGCGCCGATCGCCTGGTGCGATGCCATTTCCCGCTGCAGACCGGCGGGCAAGAACGGGAGGCCGTCACACGGGCTTCCGCAAACCAAAGGGGAAACTGAGATGACGAAATGGACCATGGACAGACGTGCATTCCTGAAAGCCGCCGGCGTGTTGGGCGCCGGCCTGACGATGAAGCCGGGATTTGCCTGGTCGGCGGCCGGCGACACGCTGCGCATCCGCATGGAAGGCGACCTGCAGACGCTTGATCCCGCCTTCATGATCGGCGGCATCGAAGACGTCATGATGCGTGGCATCTATGTGTCGCTGAACCGGCTCGGCGATCTCAGGCAAGGTTCGCCGTGGTCGCTCTGGGGCGCGGAGAAACTCGAGCTGAAGGATCCGAAGACCATCGCCTTCACCCTGATCGATGGGCTGAAATGGTCGAACGGCCTTGGCCCGGTCACCGCCGAAGACGTGAAATTCTCCTACGAGCGCATAGCCGACCCGAAGCTGTCGTCGCCCTGGGCCTATCAATTCGAGAAGCTGGACCGTGTCGAGGTCGCCGACGCCAGGTCCGGCATCATCCACCTCAAGGATCCTTACCAGCCGATCTTCGTCACCAGCCTGCCTTACTATGGCGGCCACGTCATCAGCCGGGCCGGCACCGAGAAGGCGGGCGGCAAATTCACCACCGAGCCCCCGGCGACCTGCGGCCCTTATCTCTTCTCGGACTGGCAGCAGAAGCAGAAGGTGACGCTGACCGCGAATCCGGACTGGCCGGGACCGAAGCCGGATTTCGGCAAGGTCGAGATCTATGTCGTAGCCGACGATCAGGCGGCGCAATTGGCCTACGAGGCCGATGCCTTCGACTATACCAAGATCGCCATTTCGGCGACCAAGGCCGTCAAGGCCAAACCGCCCGCCAATACGAAACTGATCGAGGCGCAGTCGACCCGCTATGTCTGGCTAACGATCAACATGCTGAGCCCGCGCCTCAAGGATCTGAAGGTGCGGCAAGCCGTGCAGTATGGCGTCGATGTCGGACAGATCCTGACCGGCGTCTATGACGACCTCACCAAGCGCTCCACAGGCGTGGTCCAGCCCGGCACGAAATTCGCGCGCCCGAGCAATCTGATCGCGGCGCCCGACTATGAAAAGTCCGCCGCGCTGCTCGCCGAGGCAGGCGTGAACGACTTGACGTTGACGTTGACGGTGATGAATGATTCCATCCGCACTGCAACCGCGCAGATCATCCAGGCCAGCCTCGGGCAAGCCGGCATCAAGGTCGAGATCCAGCCCTACGACGAAGCCGCCTTCTGGGGCGTAGGCGACAAGACGCAAGGCGACGGCTACAAGAACATCGACCTGGCGCTGATGGATTTCGCCGGCGGCGTCGATCCATCCGAGAACCTGGTCTGGTTCCGCCCCGACCAGATCGGCGCCTACAACTGGTCCGGCTTCGACAGTCCCGAATTCGAGGCCAGCTATCAGCAACTGGTTGGAGAAAGCGACGAGGCCAAGCGCATCGCCTTGTCCAACCGCATGGAGGATCTGATGGAACAGTCCGGCGGATTCGTCTTTATCTGTCACCAGCCGCTGGTCGCCATCCATAAGACCGCGTTCGAACCCGTCATCTATCCGGACGGTCACCCCAATCCTGTGCTGTTCAAGAAGACGGCGTGAACGCTCGATGGACAGGATCGGCGCAATCGATTAGCTGGGTTGCATGACGCAAGCCCAACCGGAAGCTGCAAAAACGAAGCGCGGTGCGAAGAAGGCGCCGCGCTTCAGCCGCGAACAGGCCGATGTGCGCCGCTCCATGCTGATCGAGGCGGCGACGCGGTGCCTGTCCGTGGGCGGCATCGGCGCCTTCACCATAGATCGCATTTGCAAGGAGGCCGGCGTCTCGCGCGGTCTCATCAACCACCACTTCGAAAGCCTCGATGGGCTGCTGGTCGAGGTCTACAAATCCTCGCTCTATGCCAGCGTCAACAACCAGATCGACGAAGCCAAGCGCCGCCGCGCCGAGGCGTCCGGCTGGCCTCCCGAGGCCGCGCTGGCCGCTCTGGTGCGGTCCAACTTCGCACCGGAATATTTCAGCCGCGAGAACCTGCTGATCTGGCTGTCGCTGTGGGGTGAGATCGCCGTCAACCCGCGGCTCAAGGAGGCGCATCGCGAGCTCTATGACGCCTACCGCGCGGAACTTGCCGAGGACATCGCGGCGGTTGCCGTTGAGCGCGGAAGGCAGGTCGACGCTCCCGCGCTGGCGCGCAATTTCATTGCGCTGGTCGACGGGCTCTGGCTCGAATGGTGCCTCGACGAAAGCGTGGTGACGCCGCAGGCGGCGGAGGCGGCAGGGTTCGAGATGCTCGAAGCACAGGTCGGACCGCTGCGGGACAGTTGAATGTGAGGGCAGCGCTACTTTGCACCTTCCCGCGCAAGGCTGCCTCAACCTTTCTTGCTTCTTGGACAGCGGCTATCCGGTCATCTGCCTGAGCGCCTTGAGCAGGCGAACATGGGTGTGGGAATGATGGTGCCTGACATGAACGGCCGAATAGATGGGATGTGAAATCTTCGGCGCATCGGCGACGAACTCCGCCACGCCCTCCTTCCGCAATCTGGTCGCCACCGTCTCGGTGACGAAAGCGGTGCCGCCCCGGCTCCGCAGGAGATAGGCGACGGCGCCGCCATTTCCGGTCGAGACGGGGGTGTTCTCAAGCTCCGGCAGCATCTGCCGATGGGCCCGGTTGAAGAAGGCCGAGTAGTTGCCCCGGATATAGTCGGCCGGCGTGACTGCGCCGAAGGTAAGGCCGCGCGTCGATACCATGACGAAATTCTCCTCGGCGATCTGCTCGTAATGCATGTCCGGCAGGTGCTGCGGCGAATAGAGCACCGCCAGATCGAGGCTGCCGGTTGTGAGATCGAGGATCATCTGGTTGGAGTAGTCGATCTCGACATAGATCGCCAATTTGGGCAGCGTCGCACGCACCCATTCCAGCCATCGTTCCAGCACGCGTTCATAAAGCTCGAACTGGATGCCGATGCGGATCAGCCGGTCGAACTGGCCGACCGCCTGGATTTCGCGGCGGGCGTCGAGCCAGCGCAGCCTGACCGCGCGCGCATGCTCCTCGAACCTCAGGCCGGCGACGGTCGGCTCCGTGCCGCTCTTGCCGCGGATGAAGAGCTGCTTGTCCAGCAGTGTCTCAAGCGTGCGGATGCGGCTCGAAACGGTGGACTGGGTGATGCCAAGGCGCTCCGCCGTCCTGTTGAAGTTGCGGCTTTCGATCAGGTCCAGGAATGTGTCCAAGAGTTCAATCTGCATCTCGGCTATCCAGCGCCAGCAATTCTCTCATGGCTAACGTTTTTCGGGCCGGTTCGACAACGGGTAATCGGATTCTTCGATTAACGTCCCGCCGCTGGCTGCGTTGCCGGCTCTGCCTGGGAGGCGCACGTTTGCCGCAACTCTCGTCCCACCCAGGCAAGACATCCATGTTCATCGTCGACGCCGACGTTCACAATTACTGGTCCAGCGCCGAGGTGTTGCTGCCCTATCTCGAACCCTACTGGCGCGATTTCCTGATGCGCGGCGAGAAGCCCGGACCCAGGGGAAGCTTCCCGCATGGTCACCGTCCGTGGCTGCACCCGGAAGGGTTCTCGAGGCACGACATCCGCCCGGAGACCGAGGACGACAATTACCTTATCATGAAGGAGAAGCACCTCGATCTCTATGACATCGATGTTGCGATCCTCACCGCCGACGAGCCCTTGGAAGCCTCGACTCTTGCCAACTACCACTATGCCAACGCACTGGTGAAAGCTTACAATGACTACATGATCGACTGGTGGCTGCCGAAGGATAGCCGCTTCAAGGGATCGATCATCATTTCGCCTACCGATCCCCATGGCGCCGCGGCCGAGATTCGGCGTCTCGGCCGCCACAAGGACATCGTCCAGGTCCTGGCGAGCCACGGCTCGCAACGTCCCTATGGCGATCCCTTCTACAATCCGATCCACAAAGCCTGCGCCGAGGTCGGGCTGCCCTTCGCCATCCATTTCGGCGGGCAGGGCGGCGTCAACCACAACGCGGTCGCCAGCGGCCCGACCACCTATTATTGGGAAACGCACGCCTTGCTCAGCCAGCCGGCGATGACCCATGTGGTCAGCATGATCTCCAACGGCGTGTTCGAAAAATATCCCGACCTCTATTTCGTCGTGATCGAGTGCGGCGTGTCGTGGGTGCCTTCGCTCATGTGGCGGCTTGATGCCAACTTCAAGGCGCTGCGAAAGGAGACGCCGTGGCTGAAGATGCTGCCCTCGGAATATTGCCGCCGCAACATCCGCTTCAGCACCCAGCCGTTGGAGCAACCCCAGAACGTCAGGCATCTGTGGGAAACGCTGGAGCACATGGACGGCCAGAACACGCTGCTTTTCGCCTCCGACTACCCGCACTGGGACTTTGACGCGCCGACCAATCTGCACATCCCATCGGGCTGGCGCGATAAGATCATGGGGCTGAATGCGTTGGAGGTCTACAAGCGCATCGAGGTTCCAGCGGCGGCCGTGAGGGTCGCCTGATGAGCGCCGCCGCAACCGCTGCGGCGCGGACCTTTGCCTGCAAGGCCGCCGAGGTCGCTGCGGGCAAACCCAGGATCGTCGCCATCGGCCGCATGCGCGTCGGCATATTCCAGCTCGAGGGTGGCTATGCCGCGCTGCTCAACATCTCCCCCATCGGGCGGGCAATCTATGCGAGGGGCCGGTATCGGGCACCAATCGGCAAACGGACAAGATGGAATTCGTCTATGAGCGCGCCGGAGAGCTCATTCGCTGCGCCTGGCACGGATGGGAGTTCGATATCCGGTCCGGCAAATGCCTTGTCGACGAGAAGCTCAGGGCGCGCACCTTTCCCGTTCATGTCGATGGCGACGACCTCTATCTCGAAATGCGCCGCTGACCGCAATGTGCCGTAAACTTTGGAGTTTCGACAATGGAAACCGTGAAGTTCACCCAGATGAAGGATGGCGACCGCGAGGACTATGCCTTCCTGACCGAACATGAGACCGAATACGCCGCCGGCACGGCCGACCGGCTGCTGGCGGCGATGGTCGAACTCGACAAATCGCTATCGGGCTACAAGGTGACGCGACTCGGCCATTCGCTGCAGGCCGCCACGCGTGCCTGGAATGCCGGCGCGGATATCGACTGGGTGGTGTCGGCGCTCCTGCATGACATCGGCGACATCTACGCGCCCTACAATCACGACGAACATGCGGCCGCCATCTTGCGTCCATTCGTACGCGAGCAATGCGCCCGGGTGGTGGAAAAGCATGGCGATTTCCAGCTGATCTACTATGGCGCACATGTCGGTGCGAATCCGCACAAGCGGGATGCGTTCAGGGACAACGCCTATTTCGACGACTGCGCCGAGTTCTGCGAGAAGTGGGACCAGTCGAGCTTCGATCCGGATTATCCGACGCGGCCACTGAACTTCTTCGCGCCGCTGGTGCGGGAAGTGTTCGCCCGCAAGAGCCACGATCCCGCTGTCGTCAGGCCCGGAATGCGCATTGCGATGTCGGATGACGCGGCCGCCGCCGAGCGGTCGGGCATGTAGCGAGGCTGAGACATTTTCCAGGAGAGTGCCCAGGCCAGTCTCGCCGCTTTTCTCCGGAAGGTTCCCCTTAGTTCAAGGGCGATCCGCCTTCGCGCTTGCGCCGCTCCATATAGTCGCGCAGCGCCTCGTCGATGCCGGGATCGATCGGCGGCTGCTCGTATTCGGCGACCATGCGTTTCCAGATCACGTTGGCCCGTTCACGCGCGGTGATCTGGCCGCGTTCCATCCAGGTGTCGTAATTGTCCCAATTGGACACCAGCGGCGAATAGAAGGCGCGCTCGTAGCGCTGCATGGTATGTGCCGCGCCGAAGAAATGCCCGGCTGGACCGACCTCGCGCACCGCGTCCAGCGCTAGCGTGTCGACATCGACGACCGGCGGATCGAAATAGGCCGACATCATCTGCAGCATCTCGGCATCGATCACCAGCTTCTCGAACGATGCGGTCAGCCCGCCGCCGAGCCAGCCGGCCGCATGCAGCACCAGGTTGGCGCCGCCCATCAGGCAGCCCCACAGAGACATCGCGCTCTCGTAAGCCGCCTGCGCGTCGACCGCATTGGCGGCGGTGACGTTGCTTGAGCGGAACGGCACGCCGATCAGCCGGCAGAGCTGTCCGGTGATCTGCGCGGCCTGCGTGTATTCCGGCGTGCCGAAGGCGGGCGCTCCGGTCTTCATGTCGACATTTGAGGTGAAGCCGCCATACATCACCGGCACCCCTGGTCGAACGATCTGCGTCAGCACGATGCCAGCCAGTGCCTCCGCATGCTGCTGCGACAGCGCGCCGGCAAGCGTCACCGGGCTCATCGCCCCGGCCAGCGTGAAGGGCGTGATGACGTTGACCTGGCCGTGCTCGGCCAGCGCGATCAGCCCTTCGGCCATCGGCTCGTCGAGCTGCAGCGGTGAATTGGTGTTGATGATGCCGGTGAACACCGGCGTTTCCCGCGTCAGGTTTTCGCGCGTCGTGCCGAGCGAAATCGCCACCATTTCCAGCGCGTCGACGGCGCGGCCATGACCCAGCGCCTGCGGCTGCCAGTTTTTGTCGAGCAAGGTGATCTCGGCATAGTAGAGGTCGAGGTGGCGGGTGTTCTGATGCAGGTCGAGCGGTTCGAACGGTCCGCCGCCTTCCTGATGCAGCACGTTGAACGACTGGATGAGCTTCAGGTAGTCGCACATCTCGGCGTAGGTGCCGGGGCGGCGGCCGCGGTCATTGTCCATGACATAGGCCGGCCCGCCGACCGACGACAGGATGCAGTGCCGCCCGCCGACCTTGACGTTCTTCTGAGGGTTGCGGGCGCGCAGCTCGAATGATGACGGCGCCATGGCGACGCGCTCCATCACCATGGCGTGGTCGAAGCGCACGCGCATCTCGCCTTCATCGACAGTGCAGCCGGCGGTACGATAGAGCTGGCGCGCCCGCGGCTGCAGCACGCGCATGCCGATCTCCTCGAGGATGGTGAGCCCCATTTCATGGATCGCCTGCACCTGGTCGGCAGAGAGGACCTCGATCGGCGCGTAGGGCCGCGTCAGCTGCTTCCACGGTCGCTGCGCGATGCCGCCGACCTCGCGCTGCGGGCGACCGGGCCTGCGACGTGCAGCGATACGCTCCATGGCTTTCTGGACCTCCCTGTTTGACGCAATTCCCAACGGAAAAGCGCCTCACGCCTTTCCTGGAATTGCTCTATTCGGCTGCCGTCCGCATCTCGAAATCTGCCACCGCATCGACGATCGGCGTGTCGCGGCGGTAAGGCTGCCAGCGGATCTTTGCGCCGATCTCCCGGGCGAGCTTGTGGCCGCTGTGCACCGCGTGCGCGATGGCGCCGGGCGCCAGCGTATCGCCGATGCGATCGACGCTCTGTATGCCGGCCGCCGCGAGCGCGTCCGCCCTTTCGGTGAGCGCTTCGAACAGCTCGTTTCGCGGCAACCGCAGGCCGACGATCAGCACCGAGCTGCACGCCATGCGGGTCTCTTCGCCGGTGAACAGATGCGCCAGCGTCGCCGTCTCGCCGTCGAAGGATTTCAGCAGATGCAGCGTCGTCACCGGCACGTTGCGGCGCGCCAGCGCCCGGTGCACCAGCGGCAATTCGTTGGTCATGATGGTCCATGCCGACACTTGGCCGGACGGTGTCGCATAGCTGACCGGGATGCCTTGGGCTGCCAGATCCTCGGTGAGGGCGCCGCCCATGTAGTAGTTGTCGAAATCGAAGACCAGCGTCGGGCCCTCTGGGATCCTGCCGGCGGCGATGTCGTCTGGTGTGAGCACGCGCTGATGGTCGAGCCGGCCGACGGGGATTTCCATCGAGGAATAGAGCATGTTCGTCCAGCGCGCGCCGGTCGCCAGCACCACGCGCTCCGGTGCCAGATCGATGATCTCGTCGGAGCCGAGCGTGCTCTCGGGATAGAGCGAGACATTGCTCATCTCGCCGATGCGGCCCAGTCGGTACTCGACGACACGATTCCAGGCTGACAGCCCTGGTAACGTCTTCTCGAAGATCAGCCGCCCGCCGAAGCCGCGGCTGGCGTCGGCTAGCATCACCTCATGGCCGCGGCGGCCGAGCGTCATGGCGCATTCGAGCCCGGCCGGTCCGCCGCCGACAATGAGGATGCGTTCGGGTCTGCCGGCGCGCCCGACGCGTTCGGGATGCCAGCCGCGCCGCCATTCCTCGCCGGCGGTCGGATTCTGGGTGCACCGCACCGGCACGCCGTCGTGCCAGCTCGAAATGCAGATGTTGCAGCCGATGCATTCACGGATCTCGACTTCGCGGCCGTCACGGATTTTGGCAGGCAGGAAGGGGTCGGCGATCGACGGCCGCGCGCCGCCGATGAAGTCGAGCACACCGCGTCGGATCTGCGACACCATCGTGTCCGGCGAGGTGAAGCGCCCAACGCCGACCACGGGCTTCTTCGTCAGCGACTTGACGAAATCAATCACCGGCTCGTGGCTGCCTTCGCCGGTGAAGCGCGAGGCTGAGCAATCCGTCGAGCTTGAGTCCATCTTCACGTCGAACAGGTCGGGCCGGTCGGCCAGAAGTTCGATCAGCTCATGGGCTTCCGAAGGCTGGTTGCGCCCGGGCCGGCCGCGCAGTTCTTCGAGGCTCACACGAAGCGCGACACCGCAATCCTTGCCCACCGCATCCTTCGTCACCTCGATCATCTCGCGCACGAAGCGGACACGGTTCGCGATCGAGCCGCCATATTCATCGACGCGATGATTGTATTCCGGCAGCAGGAACTCGTAGCCGAGATAGCCCATCCCGGCATAGACATAGACAACATCGAAGCCGGCCGTGCGCGCCTTGCGTGCCGCTTCGGCCTGGCATCTCAGCACCTCCTTGATATCGGCCTTGTCCATCGTCTTCGGCCGCAGATTGCCCATGAAGCCGACATGCGTGGCCATCCACGGAATGCCGGATGGCGACAGCGGCGGCAGGCGGCTTGTCCGGTTCATCACCGATGCGCCGCCATGCCATAGCTCCACGCCGGCAAGAGATCCATGGCGGTGCACGGCCTCCGTCATCAGCGCGTGAGCGCGGATGTCGTTGTCGTCCCATAGCGTCGCGAAAGGCAGCGGCGCATCGTCCGATGTCGGATTGATAGAGCAGGCCCCCGTGCAGATCACGCCCCATCCGCCTTCGGCCTTGGCTTCGCGAAATGCCGCGCGAACGCGCGGCAGCGCGTTGGTCATCCCGCTTGCATGCGGCACCTGATAGAAGCGGTTCGGCGCGGTGACAGGCCCTATTGTTACCGGCTCGAACAGGATTTCGTAACGGGGGTTGCACGGCATTGCGGCGTCTCGGATGCACTGTTGAACGATCGTTCAACAACGTAATCGAGATCGTTCTCGAACGCAATGGTCAAAGCGAGCCCGTCGCGCGAGCTCAGTCAATTGCCGCTGGCGCGACCGTCTTCACAGGAGCATTGCTCGCTGCCGTCGCCAACCATCAGCATCACAACAGACAGTTTGACCGACAATTATCGGATATGTCACGGTGGCAACAGATGTAGATCGAAAGAGGAGCCCCGGTGTGCGCCGGCTCCCTCTCGATGTGCAGCGGTCTTGCTATACGAACAAAGTCATGACCGAGAGACTCGAAATCCTATGAAACCCGTTCTCCAAAAGAAAAGGATTCCACCGAGGGCACAGAGCTCCATGGGCACGGCTAGTTTACTTACACGAGTTTGTGCACCCGGTTAGACTGCCGTCAGCTCCGCAGTTGTTCGGCGGGGCTCCCCCCATGAACCGATCGGACATCCATTCGACCGCCGCTTTAGCACTTCTATCGGCAGCGAGCGCGTGCCCGACTTTCGGCATCATCACCAATTGGACCGGGTTGCCGGCCGCACAAAGCCGCTTTGCGTAGTGTTGGGTTACCCCGGGATCGACGGTGGTGTCGGCCTCCCCCTGCGCCAGAAAAATCGGGATATTGCCGGGGAGAATGCCGATTGTATTCTGGGCAAGCAGCGACCGCCAGGGTTGCAGGCTGGTCAGATTCTTGACCCGCAGAAAGCGCTGCTGAAGCTCTTTGCCGATCTCAGCCCGCGGCTTGATGTCAATAGGCGACTCTATGCAATCCTCGGCGAGGCGGTTGACCACAGGCCGTGCTGCTGGAAGGACGACATTGTCGATGGGCGCGCCGAAGACGCGTGCCCAGGACCACAACGTCATGGCGAGAAGGTTCTTGCCGCCCGGCGTCGCGAAATCATCGCACAGTAGGGTTCCTAGATCAGTCGCAGGTGCAGCCGCCGCAACCCCGACCAGGCGCAGCTCAGGCGCATATCGCTTCGCCAAAAGGCCAGCGTACAGAACGGCTTGGCCGCCTTGCGAGTGCCCCCAGACTGCAGCATTTGATCCGGCCTGCGCGCCCGATAGGTTTCGAGCCGCACGCACAGAATCTAGCACCGCGCGGCCTTCGCTCACTCCGACGAGATAAGGATGGGGACCGGGCGTGCCGAGACCCGGATAGTCGGTCGCCGTCACGATGTAGCCGTGCATTACCATGTCGCGCAGACCTTGTATCTGCTGGAACTTGAACAACGCGAGCGATGGCGCGCAGCGCGGGACAATGCCCGAGGTCGGATGCGCCCACGCCACAATCGGCCTTCCGGCGGCGGGCGCTGCTCCCGTCGGAACCACGATCGTGCCGGAGACTGCGATCGGTTCGCCCTTGAGCCCGGTCGATCTGTAGAGCACGCGGTAGGCTTTCGCCGAAAGGAAAAGGCCAGCGAACAGCTGCTCTTGCCGGATAATGGTTCCAGGGGGTCCCAGGACCTCTTGCGGCGAAGCCTGATAAAACGCGTCCTGCGCTCGCGCAGCGAGATTGCCAGCCAGCAACAGACATAAGGCAACGACGATGACGGCTGACCGCCTATTGGCCATGGTGATGAAAAGCGGGTTCATCTCGCAAACCTCATTTTCCGTTCCAGTAAATAGAAGTCCCACAACACGATACTGAACATCCGTCCCGCTCCGCCCGGTAGTTGATCAACTCGACATCTACCTGGCGCTCTTCCTGCAGCCCTGTGCGGATTTCGGCGACCGCGGCAGGCGAAGTAGCAGGACCTTGAAGAAGGCGACAGTTGCGTCCGAGCACTTCGTTCGCCTCGTAGCCTGTGAGGTTCAGAAAGGCCTGGTTCGCTAGCACAATTGGGTAATCGGGTTGGGTGGCATCCGTGACGACCATGGGCATTCGGGTCCGCTGAAATGCCGTGGCGGCCAATTTCTCTCGATCAAGCATCGCATCTTCTGTCATCGCGGCAGGGGTATCGCCGTGAACAGTGGAATGGCCTTCTTTGTGCATGGGTGATTCTCAATTGAAAGCAGCCATGTTGAACGCCGAGAGGCCCAAAACGTTTCACGACTCAGAGCGACAGTTCACTCAACTGCGGGAACACATCGCCGGGAAGTTTGTTGAAGCCGGCCCTACTCGAATGAGATGTCCATGAAGCGGAAGAAATCGACAGGATTGGCCGTCGGCGCGACCGGTTCGCCCACGCTTTCGAGAGCGGGCTTCCCCTCGGTTGAGCGACCAGGAGCATCCTCTCGTCTACCTGCCTCGGCTTTTGCCGCGCGGCTCATCGGACACGTCCAGGGAGCGGGACCTGACGGCTTGGTGTTCATCGCGCGGAGCGAAGGCCAGGCCGAGGAGGTTTCGACCGCTTTCAAATCCTTCATGCCGGATGTGCAAGTTATCCTACTGCCACCTTGGGACTGTCTTCCCTATGATCGGATCCAGCCATCGCGCGAAAGCATGGGAAGACGGGCCGCCGCGCTGGTCGGTATGTCTGAACAAGCAGGTCCTCGGGGTCGCTTGGTCGTCATGTCACCAGAGGCAGTACTCCAGCGTATACTACCCGTCGATGCCATCGCCCGCGGGTTCGTCACTCTCACCACCGGCGAGCCCCTGGAGATTGAGGCTTTTCGGGATCAGTTGCTGGCGTCCGGCTATCTGATGGATGACCGGGTCGACGAGCCCGGCGAGTTTGCATTGCTGGGTCAAGGTTTGGACGTTTTCCCTCCTGGTGCGCCACAGCCGTACCGAATCTTGTTGGAGAATGGCGCTATCGCCAGTATCCGCTCCTACGATCCGCTGAGCCAACGCACCGACACGCTCATCGAAGCCATCGTTCTCGCACCTTCAACGGAGTGTCTGCCTCATACAACTGAGGAAGCCTCCAAATCGGCGCAGAGTTTCGAAACGCGGATGTTGGGCGCAGGCGTCGAACTGGACAGCGTATTCGGTATACTGCCCACGTCTCGGATTGTTGTCGGTCCGGGCGTAGAAGAGCGTTTCGATGCCGCCATCGCGTTGATCGATGATGCCCGGCATGCCCGCGACAAGCAGATGGGAAGGAAGCCCACCGCTGAGCGATTTTACCTTAATCGCTCTGATTTGGACCCGGCAATCAAGCATCGTCGCGCCGAACTGGACCTGGATGGCGTCTCGGCAGTGCCTAACTTTGTCGTTGAGGTCAGTCCCTCCAAGGCGGCGGCGGAGTTCGTCCGCGACAAACAGGAGCAAGGCCAGCGGGTCGTACTGACTGGCACTTCCTCTGAACTTGGCCGTCTTGAGAAGGCGTTGGACCGTCGCACGAAGCTGGAAGTCGGCGTGGCCGAAAGCTGGACAAAGGCGCTCGATGGCAAGCCCGGCAGCGTCGTGAAATTCGAAGTCGATATAGATGGTGGCTTCGTCGATCAATCTGACAAAGTCGCCGTCTTGGCCACCGTGAATGTTCTCGGGACGCGTCTGAACGAGACCGACTTCCAAGCAGCGACGCTAGCGGAAGAAGCCGAATTGCGGATCGGCGACGTGGTCCTCCACGAAGATCACGGCATTGCGGTGCTGAGAGCCCTGGAACCAGTCGAGGTGAACAGCACGGTCACCGACACTGTCCGGCTCGAGTTTAACGGCGGCGCCACGCTTCTGGCGCCCGTCGAGGAATTCGGGCGCATCTGGCGCTACGGAGCGGATGAGGAAGCCGTCACCCTTGATCGGCTGAAGGGAGACGGCTGGGCAAGGCGCCGCCAGCAATTGGATGGCGAGATTGAAGAGGCCGCGCAACAGCTCATTCGGTTGGCGAACGAACGCGATGAAGGCGGAGCTCGCGTCATGAATCCGCCACGGGGCAGCTATGCTCGGTTCGCTGCCCGTTTCCCCTATCCTGAAACCACGGACCAGTCCGCGGCGATCGCCTCCGTGATCGACGATTTGTCGTCTGGCCGCGCGATGAACAGGCTGATCTGTGGCGATGTTGGCTTCGGCAAGACCGAGGTGGCGCTCCGCGCCGCGGCGATCGTCGCGCTGAATGGCGGACAGGTCGTCGTCGTCGCCCCGACCACAGTGCTGGCGCGCCAGCATTTCGAAACGTTCTCCCGGCGGTTTGAAAACATGGGAGTGAGTGTCGCGCTTCTTTCGCGCGTCGTGGGCGATGCCGAGGCAAAAAAGGTCAAGTCGGGCCTCGCCGACGGTTCAATCAGAATTGTCGTCGCAACACAGGCGATTGCTGCGAAGGACGTAGTTTTCAACGACCTGGCGTTACTGGTTATTGATGAGGAACATCGTTTTGGCGTCAAGCTGAAGCAGCAACTTCGCGCCCTTGCTTCCCGACTGCACGTGCTGTCGATGAGCGCCACGCCGATACCGCGCACGCTTGCGGCAGCCATGGTGGGTGTTCAGGAGGCCAGCCTTCTCGCCACGCCGCCGGCAAGACGGCGGCCCGTTCGAACCGAGCTGGCTCCTTTCGATGCCGCGTCGGTCAAGATGGCGTTGATCCGCGAGCATCGGCGGTCCGGTCAGAGTTTTTGTGTCGTCCCCAGGATCGAGGACATCGAACCGACAACAGACGTTTTGCGCCGTTTGGTGCCGGATCTCTCGCTTCTCGTTGCGCATGGTGACATGAAGGCGGCAGAGATGGACGAGGCGATGGTCGCCTTTGCAAATGGCAATGCCGACATACTCTTGTCGACCAACATCATCGAGAATGGGCTCGACGTGCCGCGCGCCAACACCATCGTCATTTTTCGCGCGGATCGGTTCGGCCTGGCGCAACTGCACCAGTTGCGAGGACGGGTCGGACGAGGCAGAGCGCAAGGCCACGCCTATCTGCTGACCGAGCCGGGCCAGGATATCTCCTCTGAAACGCGCTCACGACTCTCGACGCTTCTCGCATTCGACCGTCTAGGCTCCGGGCTTGCAATAAGCGCACGCGACCTCGACCTGCGGGGTGCCGGCGATCTGGTTGGCGAGGAACAGGCAGGTCATATGAAGCTGATCGGCTTGAGCCTCTATCAACGGCTGCTGGCGCTCGCGGTCGACAAGGCCCGCGGCAAGGATCGCTCGATCCTGAAGCCGGTGATTGATCTGGAGTTTTCAGGCACTCTTCCGAGCGCGTATGTTCCCGAACCGGTGGTCCGGCTCAACCTCTATTCCCGCCTGCAGCGGTTCGAGAGCATGGCCGAGATCGATGCTTTCGCGGACGAGCTTGAGGATCGGTTTGGGCCGCTGCCGCCTGAAGCGATCACGCTCCTTGATCTTGCGCGACTGAAGCTTTCCGCGGCCGCGGCCGGCATCGTCAAAATTGGGGCCGGACCTGTCGCGATTGCCATCGAGTTCGCGCGCGTCGACCCGCATGTTCGTGCCCGGCTGGAGAAGCGGCCCGACTGCACGCGAAAGGGCAATCGTTTTGTGGTTCGAATTGCCAGCAAACCTGGACCGGAGCGGCTCTCCGCGGCAGTGGACTTGGTGAAAGCATCGCTGGTGGGTAAGAAAGCTGAGGCAATCGGGGCAACGCAGGGCAAGAAACGCGAACCCGCGTCATCGTAGTACAGCGCCCGAAAACTGCCTGAGGATCCTCAACGCCTTGTCTGACCCAACCTAGGCCACAGCGCGCCGTCCTTGCGTCCAGCGGAACTAACATCAGGGTGGAGAATTGGGGCTCTGGTAGGAGCCTTTACGACGATCGATCATTCACTCGACTTCCTGAAGGCGATCATCGCGACGCCATCCCCAAGCGGCTTCGAGCAACCTGTCGCCAAGCTGCACCGAGACTACGTCGAACCATTTGCAGACAAGGTGACGACCGATGTCATGGGCAACGTTTCGGCGGTGATCAACCCCGAGGCGTCCATGCGGATCATGTATGCTGGGCACATGGATGAGATCGGATTTATTGTTCATTACATCCACGACGACGGTTTCCTGTTCTTCAATACGATCGGCGCACCGACGTCGCCACCGAGATCGGACAACGGGTCTGGGTCTATGGTAGCGAGCGGCTGCAAGGGATTATCGGGCGCAAAGCCATTCAGACCTTCAAACAGGCCGACAGCAGCCAAACGCCGTCGTTGAAGGATCTCTGGATCGATATTGGCGCGACCTCACGGGAGGAGGCTGAAACCGTCGTCAAAATCGGCAGTCCGGTCACATTGCAAGCCGAGTTTGCCCGGTTGATGGGTAATCGAGCCGTAGCTCGTGCTTTCGATAACAAGGCAGGTCTCTTCATTGGCGGCGAAGTCGTCCGCCGCTTAAGGGAAGAAGGCGGTCTGCATCCGGATGTCGGCCTCTACGCGCTGGGTACAGTGCAGGAAGAGATAGGTTTGCGGCGCGCCCAGACGACGGCAGCGTTCAATCTGCAGCCTCATACGGCACTGGCGATCGATATGGGGTTGCCATGGACTACCCACGTGCCAGACCCGAAGATCAGGGTCGTCTGGATTTGGGAAAGGGGCCCCGGGATTTCGCAAGGCCCCAGTACCAATCCCGTCGTGTTCGACCTGTTGAAAGCCGCAGCAGACGAGGACGGAATCCCTGACCAGCTCCAGGCCTATGGGGACAAAAGCCCGACCGACGCGCGTCTGATCCAAACGAATCGGGGCGGCGTGGCGACGGGGCTCCTCTCGGTGCCCTTGCGCTATAGGCACACGCCCTCCGAAGTAATTTGCATCGATGACGTGGAAGCGACCATCCGGCTGGTTTGCGAGTATTGTCGACGGGTCCGTCCGGATACTTGATTTCACACCGTGGTGAGCGGGTTATCGGCGGACGCGATGTAGGAATCGGTTCGGCCTTGATCGAAGCCTGCCTGTCCGAGCAGTCGTCGCATGGTCAAAGCGTTCTTGGGCGCGAAGCCTTCGTAATCGTTGTTGAAATAGACCCAGGCTCTCCGCGCGCCGCTTTTGCGTATCCGCTCGACCCACTCGATCAGCTCGCTGTCGGTGTAGTCGTGCCGGTACCAGCGCTCCGGGCCGTGCATTCGCACGTAGATCTCGTCGGCTGTGCGAACCAGAACGTCCGGAAGTCGGGGACCGCTGCAAGAGCAGAATATCGTGCCTTTCTCCCGGAAAGCGGAATAGACGGTCTCGTTCCACCAGCTTTTATGACGAAACTCCACGACGTTGCGGCGTGTGTGATCAAGCTGGCCGAGAATGGCGATGAGCCTTTCCTCGGTGAAATGATAGCTCGGCGGGAGTTGGAATAGGAAACAGCCCATCCGTTCGCTAAGGATGTCAGCAATCAGTCCAAAGTCCTTGACCAGGGTCTCGGTGTCCTCGAACTTCCTGATATGTGTGATCAACTCACAGACCTTTACGGTGTAGACGAACGTGCGCGATCCTGGCTGACGAAGCCAGCTTTTGACGTTTGCGACGGTCGGCCAGGAATAGAAGGATGCGTTTATCTCGACCGTGTCGAACTGCTGCGCATAATGATTGAACCATTCAGATGTCGACATCTCGGCCGCATAGAAATTCCCGCGCCATTTCCAGTAGAACCATCCGGAGCAGCCGACATAATACGAGTTCGCCAGTTGCGTAGGTGAGCTGCCCGGCTCTTTCGCCGCCAAGCGCGCGAGGTGCATTTTCTCCGCGCGCCCAATGTTGTCGGCGCGCTGCTTTTCACGGCGCAGCCGGCGGCGCTCGCGTCGCTCTTCGAGCCCAATTTCTCTCTTCGCGGCGCTGATGCCCATTGCATGACCTCTGCCCTCTCAACGGGAATAGGGCCAATAGCTCCGAGTTGTCTTACCTCAACTGGTCGAACGTACACTGGCGAGGCGCCTTGTCCGGTCGCCACCGCAGCAGCTTCGTGCCATGCCGGAAACGGTTGCCTGTCACATGATCGAAACGGACCTCGACGACCAGTTCCGGCCGCAGCGGCTCCCATTCGCTACTGCGCTCCGTGCTCCAGCGGCTCGGCCCGCCAGGCGCGTTGCCCGTGAAACCTGGCGATTCGCGCAATGCCTCCAGACGGCCGGTCAGCGCGGCCCGTTCGTCGTTGGAAATAGTCGAGGTGAAGCCGACGTGGTCGAGCTTGCCGTCCTCGTCATAGAGACCGAGCAGCAAGGATCCTACTTCACGCCTCTCCGCAAGATAGCGGAAGCCGCCGACGACGCAGTCGGCCGTCCGCATCCGCTTAACCTTCACCATGGCTCGCTCGCCAGGCAGATATGGACCGTCGAGCTGCTTCGCGATCACACCGTCGGTCTTGCCGTCTGAGTCCCGCAGCCACTTTTGGGCCTGTTTTAAGTCCAAAGTCGCAGGAGAAAGTTCGATACCCGCGTTTCCTATGGATTTGACCAACGCCTCCAGCGCGGCACGTCTCTCGCAGAGCGGCCGGTCGGTGAGAATCTGTCCGGTTTGATCAGCCAGCATATCGAACAGCATCAGCTTGGCGGGCGTCTCGGCCGCAAGTTTGCGAATGCGGCTTTCGGCCGGATGAAGACGCATCTGTAAGGCGTCAAAGGAATACTCGCCGCAGCATCCGATCAGGATCTCGCCGTCGATGACGATTTGCGCCCCCGACAGGTTGCGTAAGAATTCGACAAGCTCAGGAAAATACCGTGCGAGCGGCTTTCCGGACTTGGCGCGGATGTCGACCGCATCGCCAGCCTTGAACGCCAGGCAGCGAAATCCGTCCCACTTGGGCTCGTATTGCCAGACACCCTGATCATCCGGGATGGCGTCAGCACGTTTGGCTTCCATGGGAGCCGTGTCGGTCGGCAGGGGAAATGGGGCCGAGGTGCTCATCTGTCGTCCGCGCTCAGCGAGGTGCTTTCCAAAGGTCGATAAGCGGACCGTCGCCACCGTAGACGGGATCCTGTCGGGGTTTCGCGACTTTCGGAACGGTCTTGACCGCGCAGGCATGGTCTTCGCTGCTGCTGCATTCGTTGTAGGTCCCGTCCGGCGGATAGGCGCCGACGACCAAAAAGTCGTCGCTGGCGTCGAGACACTCGTGGCCCGTGCCCGCCGGCAAGATGGCGACGTCGCCTGCCTTGATTGTCAGAGAGCGCCCACGCTTGCCGCCGAACTGCACCTTCCCCGTTCCACGCGCGATCCCAAGGACCTCATGAATACGGGAATGGTAATGCACATAGTCGTAGATGCCGTTTCGCCAGGACCCTTGCCAGCCATTGCGTGCGAAGAGGTCCTCAAAGATTGCGGCCGGATCGAAATCGGCAGGCAACATCGCCACGCCGCGATAGACGATCAGCGGCCATGACGGGTGGTTGGGAATGATGCCGTCATCCTCGAAACCGAAAGTGTTCGCCTTGGGCGAGCGGACCAACCGATCGAAATCGTCGCTCGAGGGCCGCTGCCAGCCCGTCATCTTCTCGACGATCTTCTTTGCGCTTTCGAGTATGGACATCATGTCTCTCCGGTCGGCGCGTCGACTGGGCGGAGAGGGGCGACCGCAGGGCCGTTGAGTACGGTCCCATCGGAAGCAAAATGCGACCCGTGACAGGAGCAGTCCCAGCACTGCTCGGTGGAATTCCAGGCCACTTCGCATCCGGAATGCGTGCAGACGGCTGAATGAAGATGAAGCTTTCCGCCCATGTCGCGGCAAGCGGCGATTTTGTGGAGGCCTTCGCGAAGAATCCCCCCTTGTCCAGACGCCAGCTCGTCCGGTGACTTCAATTCGCCCGGCAGCAGATAGCGGCCGAGATTTTTGACTGCGGACAGGTTTTCCCGAACATAGTTAAGTACGCCGGAGGGCGTTTTGCGCGATGGCGCATAAACCGACGTCCACGGGTTCTCGTTACCCAAGATTAGGTCCCTGACGAGCAGGCCGGAAAGCGCGCCATGCGTCATGCCCTGCCCGGAGTCGCCGGTGACAACATAGACTGACTTGCTGTCGGGATTGAGCCCGATGAAGGCGCAGTAGTCGATCGTGTCGAGGACCTGCCCCGACCAGCGGTTCACCTTTTTGCCGAGGGTCGGAATGAGGGCACGGATCCATGCCTCGACCGCCTCGAAACGTATGTCGCCATCGTCGGCTTCGCCGGATTTGTGATCGGCGCCACCGGCGATCAGATAATCGACTGAGCCCGGACCGGGATTGATCCGTACGTAGTGATAGGGGTCGCCGGTATCCCAGAACAGCGCATCGGGCAGATCGCCGCGCGGTAAGGCGAAGGCCATCGCATAAGTGCGATAGGGCGACATTTTGGTGTGCAGTTCGAAGCGATCGTTGATCGGCGAGTTTGTGGCGACAACGGCAGTCGCCGCTTCAATCACACCACCGTTTTCGGTCGAGACGCGCACTCCGCCCTCCGGCAATTCTTCAACCGAGATCACGGGGCTGTTGGCGAAGATGCGTCCGCCTTTGTCGCGGATTGCCGTGGACAATCCCCGGAGATATCGCAGCGGATGGAAGGTCGCCTGATTGGCGTAACGAAGCACAGGCGCCTTTTCGAAACCTTTGAGCGGCACGCCGGTGACCAGTTCCGCGGCCGCGCCAACCTTTTGGGCGGCCTCGAATTCCTCCTGTCGCTGATCGCGGGCCTCCTTGGGGTCCACCCCCATCGCCGGAAACAGAAAGGCGTCCAGCCTGCGGAAATTGCAATCTATCCCCAACTCGGCAACGTTCTGCTCGATGCGCGCTACCGCTGCCTCCTGGCTTTTCTGAAATAGTGTCGCCGTCTCTTCGCCGCGCAAGTTGATCAGCGCGCTCAGGCCGTCGTCGCAAATTGGCGCCAAGTGCGCCGTGGTCCGCGATGTCATGCCGCCGGCGATCGGGCCGCGATCGATGACCATCACCTTTTGACCGACGCTGGCAAGCTCGTAGGCCACTGACAACCCGGCGATCCCGGACCCGATGATGACGGTGTCGCAGCTCTCTTTGCCGCTGAATCGCGGCGCATCACGATAGACGTCGACCTTCATCCAGAGCGATCGGGTTTGTTCGTCAAGCGCGTTCATGCCGATACCTTCGGACCACTGCCGGTCAACCGGACGCCTTCTGGTTGACCTTTCGTTCGGCGATCGTGGTCAGCTTCTTGTCGGCCGCCTTCTCCTCGCTGAGTGTCGTGGTGAGAAGCCGTGCGACAGCCTCATTGCCGCTCTCCTGCGCCCAGGCGATCAAGGTTCCGTAGCGGGTGATCTCGTAGTGTTCGACTGCTTGCGCCGCAGTGATCAAGGCCGCGTCGAGCACCTTTTCCTCCGCAACGTTGCTGGCAATCTCATTTGCTTCCTTGATGATGCCGTCGATCGCAGGGCAGGTCGTTCCCTTGGGCTTTTCGCCGATCAGCTCGAAGGCCTGCTCAAGGCGCTTGACGTGTTTTTCGGTCTCGGTCAGGTGCGTTTTGAAAGCGTCTGTCAGGTCCCGGTTGGTCGCTTTTTCCGCCATGTCGGGCAGTGCCTTCAAAATCTGCTTCTCCGCATAATAGATGTCCTGCAAGACGTGCAGGAACAGATCGTCCATCGTCTTAATGTCTTTCGTGAACAGCCCCACGGCGCGCTCCTTGTTTTGCGTTTCTGGAAGATCTGTTAAGAACGCGCGAATCTACCAGCCGTTCCGGTCCCCTTCGATCCGACGAATGAGTGTCGGCCCTGCCGTCTTCTTGCGATAAAGGTATGCGGGTTTCGGCTTTGATCAGGCGGAAGAAGGCAGGTCGATAGGCGCGACCGGAAGCGCGCGCTTGTGCGCGGTGCTCGAATACATGTGAAGTATCCGTCTGTAAGCTGCGTCGTCGACCTGTCGGCCTTCCAGGAAATCGTCGATCTGATCGTACGTAACACCATAGGCATCTTCATCTGGACGAAGCGGGACTAGGTTTTCGAGATCTGCCGTCGGCACCTTGGCGACGAGATCCGGCGGAGCACCCAAATGCGCGGCCAAGGCGCGAACTCTGCGTTTGTTGAGCCCTGAAAGAGGAAGGATGTCGGCGGCCCCGTCGCCAAATTTCGTGAAAAAGCCCATCAATGCCTCGGCGGCGTGGTCGGTGCCGATGACCAGCCCCCGGTTCGCGCCGGCGAGTGCGAACTGGGCGATCATACGCTGACGCGCCTTGATGTTGCCGAGCAGGAAATCCTCGCGTCCCGCGTCACCGAGATCCGTGCCGGATCGCTTGATCGAACCCAGCATGGCGTCGGTGGCCGGCTTGATGTCGACACGGCGCACTTCGTCGGCCTGTATCGTGTCCAAGGCCCGCTGCGCGTCGCTCTCGTCGGCTTGGGCGCCGTAGGGCAGCCGAATGGCCAAGAACTTTGCCTCGTATCCCGTCGCTCGCAACCTATCGACAGCGCGTTGAGCAAGAAGCGCAGCAGCTAGGGAATCGACTCCGCCGCTGATCCCAAGCACATAACTGCAAAGACCCGACGCCCGCAGATAGGCAGCGAGAAATTCGATACGCCGATGCGCTTCCCGTTTGACGTCGAAGCTTGGAGCCACGCCCAAGGCATCGACAATCAGTTTCTGTTGGGTCATGCGGCTGCGCTCCTGACGTTAAAGCATTCCATCTATCCGCGCCGCCACGAGGTCGGCGGCGGTCACCGTTTCGACCTGCATGCCAAAGCGACTTTCATAGATTTCGATCATGGCGTCATGGGTAGAGTCTGCCCCCGAACAGATCGCGTCCGCGACTATGATGACGCGGTAGCCGAGGTCGATGGCGCCCATGACGGTGGCGAGCACGCAAACCTCCGTCTCGGCGCCGGACACTATAAGCGTATCGACGCCAGCCGACTGAAGCCGCGCATGCAGAGATCCGTGCCATGCCGACATAACAGATTTGTCCTCGATCCTGGCTGGCGGCACGAAGCGGGACAGGTCGGGGACTAGATCAATGAGTCCTGGGTCGAGCCGGGTACGCGTCATCGAATCCCATTTGCGCCAATACCGGCGCCAGGCGCCGCCGATATCGTCCGAAGATCGTGGAGGAATAAAGCGGGTGAAGATTGTCCGTGCTGGGTCAACTTCGACGACGGCGATGACGTTGGGCAAGACGCGCTCCATCCAGGGAGTGTGCCATTCCGTCGGCTCCGCGAACATCCGTTGCATGTCGATGCAAAGGTGAACCCAGCGCCCTCGAAGCGGTCCAAAGCGCAGGCCTTCCTCCAATTTCGTCAAGGTTGGGCAGCCTTTCTGACCACACTCTCCGCCTCGGTCCTGTCCAGACGACCGACGACCTTTGCTTGCTTGCCGTCGGCAGTTTGATAGGCGACGAGAAAATCCTCGATGTCTTTCAGCTCAGCCGCCGGCATATCCGACAGTTCAAAGGGCGGGCGATCCTGGTGCAGTAGAAGCGGCACAGCAAGCAAGCGGTCGTTGCGGACGGCTTTGCCCTCTTTCGTCTCCTCCATCGCAATGCCACCGAGAAGCCGGCATCGAACTAGCGAGCCCGTGGGAAGATCAGCGTCGGTCACCAGCAATACGTCCAGCGGATCGGCATCCTCCGCCTTCGTCGAAGGAAAGAAGCCAAACGGGAATGGAAAGGCGAAACCCATGGCGAGCAACTTCTTCGCTCGAAACAAGCCGGTCTCGGGGTCGAAGGCGAATTTGCTACGGCTGCCCTTTGGAGTTTCCACGACGACGTTGTAGCCGTCAGGCGCATGCAGCGAGATCTTGTCGATTTCGATTGTCATTTCGCACATAACTCCGATCGAGGCCCCGTGTTCATCATGGCTCGATATCGATCCAGGCGGGAGCGTGGTCGCTCGGCTTCTCCCATCCGCGCGTCTCGACATCCACGCCCGCGCCTCGGAGTTGGCCCGAAAGCGATGGGTTGAGCAGCAGATGGTCCATCCGCAGTCCGGAGCTGCGATCGTAGCCGCCGCGGTAGGAGAAATTCCAATAGGTGTAGATTCCCTTTTCGGGATGAATGCGCCTGATGGCGTCGATCCAGCCATCCTGCATCATCGTCGCATACGCTCCCCGGCTTTCCGGGAAGTAGACGGCATCCCCCAACCAACGCCTCGGAACCATCGCGTCGATGGGGGTTGGCACGACGTTGTAGTCACCGCAAAGAACGGTCGGTGCGCCGTCTGAAAGCAGGGCCTTGCTATAGCTGATCAGCCGCTCGAACCAGCGCAGCTTGTAGTCGAACTTCGGGCCGGGCGCCGGGTTCCCGTTCGGCAGGTAAAGGCATCCGATGATCAACCCGTCTATCTCGGCCTCGATATAGCGGCTGTGCGTGTCGTCCAGATCCCCTGGTAGGTCTCGCCGTCGTTCGACCGGTTCGACGCCACGTGCAAGGATCGCCACCCCGTTATAGGATTTTTGGCCGTGCCAGATCGCGCCGTAGCCGGCGGCGCGGATCGCTTCGATCGGAAATTTCTCGTCGGATGTTTTCAGTTCCTGCAGGCAGACGATGTCACAGGGGCTCTCAGCCAACCATTTCAGGAGCACGGGCAACCGGCCATTGACACCGTTGACGTTGAAGGTGGCGATGCGGATGGCTGGCATCGTCGGCTTGATCTATTTCTTGCCGAGCTTGTCTTCGACCTTCTTGCGGCTGTTGCCCACCGACTTGACTGCCGATTTAACGGCGTCGTTGCTGGCGCCGGTCTTACCAGCCTCGTACCTCACTTCGTGATCCTGACCGCCTGCAACCTTGGCCCGATCCTGGTTGCGGCCACGCGCCGTTTGACTATTGGACATCTCTTCCTCCTAGTTTGCTGCTTCAATGCTTCACAACGCGGCCGGTCTCTTCGGGTTCAATCCCGCAACAACAAGACATGGAAGTTGGAAAGAACGCGTCGACGGCTTGTCCGGAGCCTGTGGCAGCCTCAGGCCGCCGAGTAAGAACCTCAGCGCGGGGCAGCTCTGCCGCACCGGCCGAAGAACAGCAATTCGGCGCCGCATCGGTGGCGTCTCCACGTTTATAGGACCGCGCACGAATTGCGGGATGACACTCCTTGTTAGTAGCATCCGCATCGACGTGTTGGATTGAGCCCTCGGTGACCTCGCTCCGCTCAGGGAACCTATTGTCAGTCCGGACCATTCTTCGTGAAGTGGACGTACGTCCGAGGAATAGATGGCAACCAGGTGCGGTCAACGGCGATGCACAAATCGCGAGCCTATTTGCGGATGAAGCCGAAATAATAACTGGCAGCCGCAAAACGGTATCGTTGGCGCCGCCTTTGAGTGACGAAGATATCGTCGACCAAGAGTGTTCGTTGTTGGTGTATCCGTGCGGGTTCGACACAGCGGAGGGGCGTCTGAAGCCGCACCTATGGTCTAGAGTCGCGCTTCATGCCGTCACGCCTTGAACTGTGTCCTTTGTGCCCGCGATAGCGGCGTCGGTAACCACTGTGCCGGCCATCAGGACGTGATGACAGTCGAGGTCGGGGATTTCGTGGAATTGAGAAAAAGAATGCTCAATCGGTCCTGATCGCTATAGCGACGCCGATATAATTTCTCTTTCACCGCATCTCCGCAGGGTGGACTAACGTCCGCCACACCAGGGCCGGTCCACGCCTGCCGCGGCATAGATGGAATCGATCGCCGCCATATTGCCGATCGGGTCGTCCCCTTCGGTCGGAAGCGGCGTTCCGTTGTTGATCGCAGAAACGACAGCCTCCAACTGATAGTCGAAACTGGTGTCTCCCGCGATTGTGAACTCGCGAAAATCGCCATCTATGAGTTCATGGATGGAATGTCCTTTATGCGGGACCAGGCAGTTGATCAGCGTCACCCTTCCTCGCTCTGCCAAGATCTCGAATCTCGCATGCATGTTCCAGGGCTGAGTCATTCGGGTTTCGATCTCGGCGGTAACACCAGATGGAAATATCAATGATGCCGTTGTCTCCTCGTCGACGTCGACGTCGGACATCTTGCAAACGGCCGTTTCGACGATCGGCTCTTCGCCGAGAAACGAGCGGCACCAGTGGACGGGGTAGCAACCGAGATCCATCAGTGCGCCGCCGCCAAACTCTTTTATGTGTCTGAATTCCACCTTGTCGTGACCGATGGCGTGGTTGAAGACCGCTCGCAGCGAAAGGATCCGGCCGAGCCGCCCGGAGGCGATCAGTTCGGCCTGATAATCAAATACGGGATGATAACGGTCGTGAAAGCCCTCGATCAGGCGCCGGCCGTGAGCCTGGCTCGCCGCAACCATCAAACGCGCTTCAGCTGCGCTCATCGCGAACGGCTTCTCGCAGAGCACATGCTTGCCGGCTTCCAGTGCGGCGATCGAGAATTGCGCATGATTTTGCGGAGCCAGGGCATTGTAGATGAGGTCGACATCCGCATCCGCGATAAGATCCTCGTAGCGGTCATAGAAACGGGGGATGTTGTGCGCGGCGGCAAATGCCCTTGCGCTGTCGGGCCGAGCCGAAGCGACCGCCACGAGGCAGACATCGTTCCTTCTTGCGACCGGCTCGACCATGGCCATCGGCGTGACCCGGGCAGCGCCCAGCAGTCCAATTCTCAACATGCTTCTTCTCCCCATACCCGACAAAGCATCGCGCCGCCCGCATTCCAATGATGCCATTCGCACCGTTGTTTCTTCTGTCACCTCAGTGCGCGTCTCACCGATGCGGCAACTCTTCACGCCTCCCTATCAGCACACCGGGCCTGCAAGCATCGGCATAGGGTTTCACAACCAGATCCACGGCCGCCAGTAGAAGGGCCTCCGCACGAGGTTCAACCAGGCCCTCAACGACCGCGCCATGGAGGCGTCCGAGATGCTGGCTTATGAGAGTCTCGGGGATAGGGCGCTCGCCGAAGAATGCGAGCAGGGATTTTACGGCCAGCGAAGGCGTCTTGTCCGCCCAGTAGTAGCGGATGCGATCGCTGTAGCTGAAATGGCGAAGCAGATGCTGTTCCGCCTCCGAACCCGGATAGTAGGGACGCCAGTGATCGGGAGCCGCAAGCATTTCACGCTCCATCACCTCCCGCAGCGACGCGCTGCGCGGGCGCCCCAGCATCTGTGCGATGTGATCCAGACCGTAAAGAGCTTCCCTAATGGAAAAGGTCAAAGCGGGTCCAACCTTCAGGATGGCAAAACCATCTTCGGCCAGCGCTTGAAGAGCCGCCGCCGGCTGATAGTCCGTCGAATGCGCCTCGAACACTACGCCACCGAGCGAGTTGCGTGCCTCGCTCAGGCGGCGCGCCTTTAATCTGTCGTAGATGGCCACCGAGTCGTTGCCGAATTCGACGCCTGGCTGAACCACGAGTCCGATAATACGCTCTACCGCGCTGTCGATACCCACCGTTCGGAAAGCCTCGTGATGGACCGCCAGCGTTTGCCGCGCCGCCTCGCCCGTGGTGACGGACAGATCGTGCACCTTGCCCGTCGCGCCACCGGGCGGTGGCACCTCCGTGCCCACGACATAAACGATTGGCTTGCGGTTGCCGACGGCGGCCTCCGCAACCACCGCGAGGTCGGCCGCGCGCGCGGCCGTCGTCGAATCATCGAGCGCCACCGGTTCCCCAGCGCACCCCATCGACGTGTCCAGATGGATCTTCTCGAATCCTGCGTCGACATAGGCGTGCATGGAGAGAGACACAGCCCTTCCAACTGGGCCTAGACTAAACTCACAACATCTCGCTTTCGGCAACGGCTCTAGAGAGGGTCCCTCTCAAGCCCACCGGAGTGCGGGCTCAGACACACGTCTCTCCGGAGGTTTAACGTATGCCAAGCCGAAACACAGACGACAAGCATCATACCCAACGGTTACGTCCGGATTGCGATCTCTACAGGAAGCGGCGATCGGTGATTGCGCAGCGAAGCTGAAGCTCGCTCCGCAGGGTGCCGGAAGGCGCGCCGATAGCGCCCGCCTTGATCCTGCACCGCCGCAAACGCGCCCTTGGGTTCCTTTGCCGGCCGGCGAGCATCGCAAGGTTAGGAGTATGCGGTCGGGTCTTGAATGCCATGGCCCTAACTCAACACGAGCCCTACCAGCAGCACGGCGATTGCGAGTGAAAAAGGGACGGCCAACAGCCAGCGAGCTTCCAATACACTAAAGTCACGGTTCACGATGATGCTCCTTCCAGTCCCTTCAAAATGAAAAGCGTCAAGGCACCTGATCGGTTCCGTTTTGATTGATTGGACACCGGATCAAGGTGGTGGCGGTTAGCACGAATCGAAGGGTAGGCGGCTGTTTAACCTTCTGTTACGCGAACGGCCCTGATGAGGAACAAGCAGCACCGCTCCAAGTTTGAATCCGCGTTCCATTGGAGACATCGGCTGATGCAAACCTGCAGGCCCGAAGAGATGGTTGGCGACATGGTGGTCTCCCCTCGATTCGATTAGCCAACTTCAGGGAGCATGCAGCGCCGAATTTTGAGGTGGGGCTGACTGCGAAGGGAGAACCCTATGAACCTCAGCGACTCGGATGCGGATAGGAATAGCATCACCCCAACCAGGCCCCCTGCCGAGGGACTCGCTCCGGCACTGGCCCGGAACATTGAAGCAATTGTCGAACGAAGGAAGCAGGAGGCAAAGCAAGCCTCGATCGAGGAGCGGGCGGCAGCGGCGCTTAGCGGATTCGCCGGCAGCATGATGTTCGTCTACCTTCATCTCGTCTTTTTTGGCGTGTGGATCTTCCTCAACGTTGCACCTGTTGGCCTAATTGAGCCTTGGGATCCGTCCTTGGTAATTCTGGCGATGTTCGCATCGGTGGAGGCAATCTTCCTCTCCACTTTCGTGCTGATAAACCAGAACCGGATGGCGGCTCAGGATGATGCGCGGGCAGACTTAGACCTTCAGGTGAGCCTGCTGAACGAACACGAGACCACGAAGCTGATCAAGATGGTCGAGGAAATAGCCAGACACTTGCATGTCCGCAGAGAAACAGACGACGAGTTGGCGGAGTTGAAGCGCGACGTGGCGCCTGAAGTTGTCCTCGATAAGATCGCGGAGGCAAGGGACGAGGCAAGTTCAGCTCGATCATAACCTCAGATTTCCCCAGCTCTCTCCACGATGCACTCTGGGTCGGGCCAATGTTGCCACCGACCCCTCGGGAGCCAGCCAAACCCGACCAGCTGTTCGTGCAACAGGACGCTTTCCGTCCCGGCGGGCAGCCGCAAAGAGTGACGGCGCCGTTGATCAAGTCCTGACGTTTTGACCGCGCAGCAGCAACCGGACGACTGATAGGCGCGCAGCCTAGCATTCCCGCGACCTTGCGAGGCTTCTTTGCAGGCGATTTGCGGCCAAGCCGGCTTGAATGCCGGGCACGTGATACGACGGCGGAGCAATTTCAAGGCGCGCACGTTTACTGCGGACCTTGATCTGGAAAGGATCGCACGTGGACCGTACCGACCACCTTGCCAAGTTGCGTCGACATGTTCGCATTCTTGTGGACCTCGGCCGCCTGGCCGGTGAAGAAACGCCGGTCAGTCGCTTCCTGGATCAAGCCTGTGTGCAGGTTGCCCGAGCTATAGAGATCAACCACGTGAAGGTGCTGCGCTACCGGCGTCGTACGGCTGACCTATTCATGGAAGCAGGTTTCGGATGGAAGGTCGGCGTGGTCCGCATGGCGACCTTTTCTGCGGATCTGCGGTCGCCGCCTGGACGAACCTACCAGACCGGCGAGCCCTTGGCGATCTTAGACGGGGCCGCTGCGCAGCGGGATGGCGACTATGCTTTTTCCGATGTGCTCAAAGACCACGGTATCAGATCACTCGCCAACGTGCCCATCCTCATCAAGGGCGCCGCCTGGGGAGTTTTGGAGGTCGATTCAGCAACCACGCGGGATTTCGGCGAGGATACTATCGAATTCATGACGGCTGCTGCGGCCGTCATCGCTTCTACGGTGCAAAGGCCAACCCTTGATGCCAGCGATGCGCAAGCGACGGCGGCAGCTATCGTCCAAGCGCAGGAACGCGAGGTGCTGCTGCGAGAAATGCAGCACCGCGTAAAGAACAACTTCCAACTCATCTTGTCATCGATAGCCGTCCAGAAACGACGGTTTGAAAGCGCCGAAGTGCACCGCGTCCTGGAACATGTCGCGAACCGCGTTAATGCCATCTCGCTTGCACATGATCAGCTCTCACCCGGTCAAGGATTGCGAGCTGTCGATGTAGCGCGTTACCTGCGAGCACTGTGCGCATCGCTTCAGGCTCAGATGGAAAATGCCACGATCGAGATCGAGGCCGACGAGATCGAACTCGCGATTGAACGTGCGGTGCCGCTCGGTCTCATTATGAACGAGGCTGTAATGAACTCGGTCAAGCATGCCTTTGGCCCGGGCGGAGGGCATATCAATGTGAAACTCGAATCCGGCATTGGTTATGGCGAGGCGCGACTCATAGTGGCAGATGACGGGCACGGCATTCAAAGTCCCCGGCCGGGTGGGTCGGGACAAAAGCTGATCCAGGCACTAACCGGCCAGATCGGCGGCAAAGTTCAGCAGGATAGCTCTGCCAACGGCACCATCATAAAGATAGTCTTTCCTGTAATCGCATAGGTGAGCAGGTGACGGATTGTCTGTAGGAATTGCGCTACGCGGCCGAGCAACGAGGTAGTAGTTGGGCATCCAAGCGGAGGCAGCGATTCTGAGGTGTGCGTCATATGCACATGAAGTCATCGAGTTGTGCTCTAGGTCAAGGGTATCGGTCGTGGTATTTATCGCTAGATGACAGACGTGTGTGAGCGATACGAGCATGGCCACGCGCTCCATTGCTTCGCCTTTGGCGCCGATAACGACATGGCCAACATGCATCTGCTGATGAGGGTAGTTCACCCCTTGGCTAAAGCTTCTTTCCCACCAGTCCGATCGCCGCATGGTCCGAACTAAAGGAGACTTACAATGCAACACGCAGTTGCTTCACGCGACGACTGGCTGACCGCCAGCCGGGATCTTCTGAAAGCGGAGAAGGAAATCACCCATCTTCGCGACAAGGTCGCCCAGAAGCGGCGTGCGCTACCATGGGTGCGGATGGAGAAGGAATATGTGTTCGAAACGCTTGATGGCCCGCGCACGCTGGCCGAGCTTTTCGATGGCCGGTCGCAGCTTCTGCTGCAACATTTCATGTTCGCGCCGGGATGGGAGGAGGGCTGTCCGAGTTGCTCCTTCATGGCCGATCATACCGACGGCATGAACCTGCATCTGTCCCACCACGACGTCACTGTGGTCGCCGTGTCGCGCGCGACGCTTGCCGAGATCGAGCGCTACCGCGAACGCATGGGCTGGAAGTTCAAATGGGTGTCCTCGAACGGCAACTCGTTCAACTATGATTTCCGCGTCAGCTTCACGCCCGAGCAGGTCGCCGCCGGGCACGTCGACTACAACTTCGGCGAGTCAGACGAGACCGACGAGGAATTTCCTGGCGTCAGCACTTTCTTCAAGGACGAGGCGGGCGATGTCTTTCACACCTATTCCACCTTCGGCCGCGGTGTGGAGGTTATGATGGGCACCTACGCAATGCTCGATCTTATGCCGAAGGGGCGCAACGAGACGGAGGGAATGGGAGACTGGATGCGCCGTCACGATCGCTACGAGTAGCCGCGCGCGGGATCGGCAAAGTCGCGAACTACGCATACGTCCAAAGGCTTGAGGTCAGGATGATCGGAGATGAACGATGCCAGATATTCGTCACACAGTGCTTATCGCAGCCGCGAGTGAAGCGGCGACGCTGTCTCTAGCAAGCAAGGCCTATCGGCATGGTGGACCCCCCGACGTAAAGGCAAAGCCCGAGCCTCATAGCATCTGGCGTTGCCGTCAAAGCTACTCAAATGGAATTGCATTATCGGCGTCGATGAGTGGGTTGGGACAAAAATCTCTTTCGGTCTTGAGACCGGAGGTCGAGATGACCTTTTGCATTCTCATCCTGAAGCAGAAGATCAAATAACACAGTTAGGGTCCGACACACAAACGCTCCTCAATTTCAGTCACGACATTCGGCGAGAATACACGCCCATGTTCGCAGAGTGCAGCTATACGTGGGGACGATTCCTGCGAAGTCGGAAATCGTTATGTGAGACCGGGAAGGGTTGGCCATGGCCTCAGCAACATGGTGTTGAGGATGACTTGGCTGCTTCTGCTCGGGACCGGTTGAGCGGCACATTGAAAGCGGAATCGACAGTCCAGACGAATGTCGAAGTTTGAAACGAGAACCCCAATGTCCCAAACCCTCCATCGCCGCTCGTTCCTCGGGTTCGCCGCCTCCACCGCGCTCCTCGTAAGCACGCCAAAGGTTCTGCCTGCAGAGCAGCTTGGCGCGCCACCGCTGGGCTTCACGTCGGCAAAGGTGCGCGTCAACGGGACGAGCCTGCACTATGTGCGTGGCGGGGAGGGACCGGCCATCATCCTGATCCACGGCATGCCCGAAGATTGGACGGAGTATCAGGCGATCATGCCCAGACTGGCCAAGCGGTTCACCGTCGTGGCGGTTGACCTGCCTGGGATCGGCAAGTCGGCGCCGGGCCGGCGGCTATGAGGCCGCCAGCTTGGCGGCCGATTTGCAGGCAATGGCTCAGGCGCTGGGCCTGGATAAGCCGTATGTCGTAGGCCACGACCTCGGAGGTATCGTGACCTATGCCTATGTCCGCCGGTTCCCCGAGTCCCTGCGCGGCGCGATGATCCTCGATGTGCCTGTACCCGGCATTGCCGGCTGGGAAGAGTCGGTCGCGGACCTTTGGCATATTGGCTTCATTCAGGCTCCGGGCCAACTGGCCGAGAAGCTGATTACGGGGCGGCAGGCGATCTATTTCGATCAAGACCTCACCAGCGCAAGGTTTACGCCGGCCCAGCGCGCTTACTACGCTCAAATTTATGACGCGCCGCAGCTTCACGCTGCCTTCGAGATTTACCGGGCGTTTCCGCAGGACGCGACATTCAATGCCGCCCAGATCACGCCGAATCCTGTCCCGCTCCTTGTCGCGGTGGGTGAGAAGTCATTTTTCAATGCCTACTTGGCCACCTTCGTCGAGGGCTATCAGGCCAAGGGTATGACTCGCGTAGAGGGTGCACGAATTCCCGACGCAAGTCACTTCGTGATAGCCGACAATCCCGAAATGGTCGCAGATCTCATAGAGCGCAATGCCGGGAATTAGCCCATGCGGCAGGCACGGGTAATTCGCAACCATTGCCCTCAGGCCGCCGTACCCTTCTGTTCGGTCGCGGGCATCGCCTTTGTCTTTCTGCTTATCGTTTGCAGTTGATCCTCCATGCGCAACGGTATTGTTCTGTCCGTCCGTTTCCACCTCTAGTTGGTCATCGGTGGCGCCGCGATGAATGGCAGCTTTCAGGTGCGTTGGATGACCGAGTTAAGGTGCAAAAAGGACCTTTAGGCTAATTAAGATACGAATGTTTGGCCTGCTGTCGGTTTTTCGGACACGAGGTTAAGCTAGCATAGCTTGTTCCTCGAACTCGACGGGGCTGAGATAGCCCAGTGTCGAGTGCCTTCGCCGAGGGTTGTAGAAGCGCTTCGATGTAATCGAACACATCCGCCCTGGCGTCATCCCTCGTTCTGTAAACCTTGCGGGCTGTCCGCTCAGTTTTGAGCGCCGAGAAGAAGCTCTCCATTGCTGCATTGTCCCAGACGTTGCCCGACCGGCTCATCGAGCAGGTGATGCCGTGGTCGGCCATCAGGCGCTGGAACTGCTCGCTGGTGTATTGGCTGCCCTGATCGCTGTGATGCAGCAGGCTGTCCGGCCTGCCTCTGCGCCAGATCGCCATGATCAGGGCATCGGTGACGAGCTGCGCCGTCATCTCCGCCTTCATCGCCCAGCCGACGACGCGCCTTGAGAACAGGTCGACGACGGCCGCAACCTAAAGCCAACCTTCAGCGGTCCAGATGTAGGTGAAGTCGGCGATCCACTTTTGGTTGGGGGCCGATGCCTCGAAGGCGCGGTCAAGGAGATTGTCCGACACTGCCGCTCGCTCGCCCATGTCCTTCGGCAGTCCGCGGCGCCGCGTCATCGGGCAGCGGCTAAGACGTCGGCTTCTCGATTAAGTCAGGCCGCATTCAGAATAAAAAAATGCCCCGCGAACCGGGCAGAGGTCAGAGGGGAACACGGCTCTGCCAGCAAGGAACCTTCGATGCCCGAATCGTCCTTGCCCTCGGTCCCGTCGTTCATATTGAAAACAAACCATGGAGGCCTGGTGGCACGAGAGCCTACGCCGCGTTGGTTGAGCAAGCCACTAGTCAGATAGCAAACTGGTCGACTGCATTGTGGCGGATCGCAAGCTGCTAGGTCAAGCAGGCGACCGCAACAGCCGCTTTCTATTGGCCCTGATCTTGCCGCCATAGTAACTTGCAAGCTTGTCTGCTGGCGCACCCATGGCGAGCATCATAGTTGCGCGGCCGGCAGCCTCGATTTTTTCACTGATCATCAACTTAGCTTCGCGTTCAGCCGCTTTGCCGCCATTAGCAATTCGCATACCGCGGAGCCACATCACTTGCTGCGCCTCCAGTATCGAAAGAGAGAGATCGACCCATGGGTTGAACATTGAGCGCTCCTGATTGACATGAGAGAACGGCAATGTCCCCCGTAGGTTCCGCCGAATTGGCAGGTCGAAAACGTCTTTCTGGGAGCGAGTTGGAAGAAGAAGCCGAACGTTCCGCAGCTGTCGCCTCGGCCGACCCTTTCTTATTGGATACAAAAGCCGCTGTCCCCATTTCGGCCCGGATCGGCCGTTCGAAAATCCTCCTGGGAGGCGGGGACTATTTTAAAGTTCGCTTCTTTGTGGCCCAGACATCCGTGGGCACTCCCCGTCTTGGAACGATCGCGCAACACTTAACACGCCCGCACTAGCCCGCCAGGAAAGCGCCTGGGCGCAGGCTTTGTGGCGCAACCGAAGCGAAGCGGCCTTCGACCGTCAACTGCTTGAGCCTGGCGAGAGAGCTTGAACAAGCAAAATGAAAATCTCCGATTTTTCATTCGCGAAGCAGCCGCAGCGCGCGAGCGGCTTGGACGTCGTCGTGGAGACGTTCCGCCAGTTGCTGGCCATAGACTTTTTTGAGACTTGCTGACGGCTGAAGGCCGTTGCGCCAGAGCCCCTGTTGGATCGGGTCGACGGTAAGTATTTCGAATACAGGACAGCACCTGCAAAGCCGGACAACTTCGACCTGATGAACCGGGGGCTTCCCGGAGGAATCTGCCCGGCAGCCCTCGACCTTCTAAGCGATTGCGCCGTCCTGTTCAAAATCTTCGGTCTGCTTCGACAGGTCGTTCCTGTCGAGATTGCGAAGCAGATGATTGCGCTGGGGAGTGTGAAGCTCCGCACGCGCGCGACTTCATAATTCTCACGCCAAATCCCCGCTGGCCGATCCTTCAAGGCGGCAACAATTCCCCGGCATCGATGCCGTGCAATTGGCGGCCATGGAACCGAATTGGCCGATGCCAGCAGCAGGTCTCAGCGGGTGGCGAAACGGAGTGGCACTTGGAATCTTGAGCCTCCAACTCCTGGAGAGCACCCAAAGTCGCAAGGCACCTTGCGTCTTGCAGAATCTCAAACGATCCTGGATTTTTCAACGCACATCCACCCGTCGATGCGTCGCCGAAATCGTCCCAGAGTGAAGCCAAACAGGATGCTTAGGTGCCTCGCTCCCGCGGCCGGAGAAGAAAAGGCCCCGTCGAGAGTTCGGCGGGGCCGCATTTCTCAAAGCGGTGTGGTTCGGCGAACGCGATCCCGTTCCGCCTCGATGTCGTCAAAGGGCTCTGCGCTGGCGTCGAATCCAGTCCATCCGGCAGCCTCGTAACTGCTACGCCGCTCATCGAGATTGACCGAACGCCCGCCGCGCAGAATGCGCTCAGCCTCGCCCGCCAGCCGATCGTCGACTTTGGCAGTCACCAGACTGCCGCCGCGGCGAACGCTCTCGGCATAAACATGTGCATCCCGTTCCGAGACGCCGGATTCTGTAAGTGCCCCGATGATCCCGCCGGCTGCTCCGCCGACCACGGCGCCACCCACCGCGCCGGCCGCTGTCGCAGCGAGCCACCCGGCCGCCACCACGGGTCCGACGCCAGGTATGGCCATCATCCCGAGCCCGGTGAGGAGCCCGCCCGCGCCGCCGACGACCGCTCCCAGGCCCGCACCTGTGGCGGCATCTTCGCCGGCTTCTGAAGTCTCGTCCTGCCGATACCAATTGTCGGAATTATTGGCCACGATGCTGATGTCGTCTCGCGGCACGCCAATCGCTTCCAATTCGCTCACGGCGTCGGAGGCGTCCTGATAGTCATCGAAAAGTCCGGTGACAGTGGTCATTGTTTCACTCCATTTCTGAGTTCGGTTATTGAGCTCCGGCAACCACGTTGCCTTGGAAATCAAGCGCTACGGTCACTTGCTTTCCGTCTTTCTCGGCAGTGCCACGCCAGATGCCTTTGTCGTCCTTCGTCAGCGCGCTGACATTGGCGAAGCCGGCATCCTGAATGCGCGATTTCGCCTGCGCTTCGGTGAAGCTGTTGGCGCCAGGTACGGGCGCCGCCGGGTTATTGGTGTCGCTCGTCGACACCGCTGGCGTCGTCGAACTCGTGCCGGAAGACTTGTCGTTGGTGCCGGATGCGATCTTTTCGATCATTTCCTGATGCATCTTGAGCGTCGGCAATGTCTCCTGCGCGAATGTCTTGAGCTGAGCATTATCGCCGTCCTTGGCGTAGCCTTCGAACAGCTTCACAGCGTCGACATGTGCGTCGCGCTGCATCTGCACGTAAGACTTGTCGAACGAGTCCTTGCCGGTGTTCAGGGCGTCGAGGTCGCTCTTGTGCGCGGCGTCCGTCTCGGCGGGTACCTTCAGCTTCTGCTCGCCGGCGATTGTCTCGAGCTTGGCGTTCGCCGCGCCATGATCGTTGATCATCTTCTGGGCGAAGTCTTTGACTGCCTGATCCTGAGCCTTGCCTTGTGCGATCTTGCTCGACTCGACCTCGAACATGCCGCCGGCGGCGGCCTTGTCGACGAACTCCTGAGCTTTATCGGCGGCGTAGGAGGACGCGGCAAATGTCAGGAGCGCGCAGGTAGACAGCGCTGTCATTAGAAGGCGGTGGTTCATCAATAGGTTCCTTGTTGAATGGGTGTCACTCAACAAGCGTCCGACCCGTTTGTTCCGGTCCAAGGACAATTTAGCTAGCACAAGAATGCCTCTTGTTGAGGCGGCGGCGCTAAGCTCGTCTGTAAGGGCGAGATGCGTCGAGATACGCGCCGACTCGATCGCGACGAGCTAGCGCGGGCCACTCGCATTTGCATCCCCCAACAACTTTTGTACAGATTTCAATCCAGAACAAGCCAATGCAAAAGCGCCGGGTTATGAAGGAATGTAGCTTATTTTTGCTAGGCTTTCGGTGGTCCGCAGCGTCCCTTTCAGCGCGGCAATTTTGGTTTCGTGATCGCCGCCGGACATCGATGAATACGGCACACCGATGAGGAACATGCCTGGCGCATCATTGCCGCATTGTTCTGCTGATCGGCTAGAAAACCCGGACCCTCTGCAAGGCCCGACCCCTGAGTGTCCGCGCGATCAGCCATGCGGGCGCATCACCACCTTGATGCAGCCGTCTTGCTTGTCGCGAAATGTCTTGTAGAGGCCGGGTCCTTCGTCGAGACCGGCGCGGTGAGTGATGACGAAGGCCGGATCGATATCGCCCTTCAGCACTTTCTGAAGGAGCGGATCGAGGTAGCGCTGCGTGTGGGTCTGGCCCATGCGGAACGTCAGCCCCTTATTCATCGCCGCGCCGAACGGGATGTGGTCGACCAGGCCTATATAGACGCCAGGCACTGAGATGGTGCCGCCCTTGCGGCAGCAATAGATCGCCTCGCGCAGCACATGTGGCCGGTCGGTACCGAGATAGACGGTCGTCTTAGCCTTATCGAGCATGGAATCGGCCGTGGCCGTGGCATCGGCCTCGGTCCCGACACAATCGATGCAACTGTCCGGACCGCGCCCGTCGGTCATGGCCATCAGCGCATCATAGATATCGGAGTTGCTGAAATCGAGCGTCTCTGCCTTGCCGTAGTCGCGTGCCATGGCGAGCCGCTCCGGCACCTTGTCGATGGCGATGACGCGCCCAGCGCCGAGCATCCAAGCGCTCTGGATTGCGAACTGACCGACTGGACCGCAGCCCCAGACGGCGACGGTGTCGCCTTCCTGGATTCCGGCGTTTTCGGCCGCCATGTAGCCGGTGGGTAAGATGTCGGAGAGGAACAGCACCTGCTCGTCATCGATGCCGTCAGGCACCTTGATGGGGCCGACATCGGCAAAGGGCACGCGCAGATACTCGGCCTGTCCGCCCCAGTAACCGCCGAGCAGATGCGAATAGCCAAACAGGCCCGCGGGCGACTGGCCCATGACTTTGGCGGCCTGCTCGGCATTAGGGTTGGACCTGTCGCAGAGCGAAAACAGGCCGTTCTGGCAGAACCAGCATTCTCCGCACGAGATGTTGAAGGGAACGACGACGCGATCGCCTTTGTTGAACTTTGTGTGGTTGCGACCAACCTCCACCACTTCGCCCATGGTCTCGTGACCCAGCACGTCGCCCGATTTCATCGTCGGCATGTAGCCGTCCATCAGATGCAGGTCCGAGCCGCATATGGCGCAGCAGGTCACCTTAATGACGATGTCGCGGTCGTCCTCGATCGTGGGATCGGCGACCTGTTCGCAACGAATGTCGCCTTTACCGTGCCAAGTCAGAGCTTTCATCGGGCGGTTCTCTATGAGTTTCAATACTCGCGGATATGGCCGAACTGGCGCTGGGCTTGAATGTTCCCGGATCGCCTCCGCGCCCTCAGCGATCTTTCGCCGAGCCCGGCTCGGCTAGTTTGCGGTGCTGTTCGTCAGCGTGCCGGCCGGGGTGACATGTGCGGCGGCGACCTGCACCTTGTTCGTCCAACCGCTGACGACCTGTTCCTCGCCGCCATCATGGCGTCGTAGCCGTCTCTGGCTACATCGACGGGATTGTCCTTCTCTTGCGCCCCGATCTCGGTATCCATCATGCCGGCGCGTTCGAAAAAAACGCGTCTGCGTGGCGCCCGGCATCAGCACCGTCACACTCACGCCGCTGTCCTTCAGCTCATGACGCAGTGCACTCGATGAATGCCTTGGTTCCGTTGTAGACCGCCTGGAAGGTGCCCGGCATGAAGCCGGCAATCGAGCCGGTAAACAGGATCCTGCCGCGACCGCGCCGGACCATTTTGCGGACGAGCCGTTGAGCGAGATAGGCCGTGCCGGTGACGTTGGTATTCGATGACGCGGCGTGCCTCGCCCCAGTCCTGGTCGACAAAGCCCCGGCCCAGGCCGCGCCCTGCATTGAGAAACATAAGATCGATGTCACGGTTTCCGATTTCGGCGATCAATTTGTCGGCGCCTTCCTCGCCTGCAAGATTGGCCTCCACTGTGTCAACCGAGACGTCATGCGACCGGAGCGCCTCGGCCGCCTGTTCTATTGCAGGCTCGTCGGCGGCGACGAGAGGTCATAGCCGTCCTTGGCACAAAGTTTCGCGAGCTTCTTGCCCATGCCGCTCGAGGCGCCGGTGACGACCGCCACTTTCCCGTTTCCCATCCGATCCTCCTGAGTGGTTCGGCCGAACATCCGGTTGAACCGATTGTTCCTTTGGGCGGTATTATGCCCGCGCAATCGAATTGCCATGTAGTCGGCCGAGGCAAGCGCGTGGGGCGCCCACGGCTGTTGGACGGCAAGGAGCAATGCCCATGGGAACTCTTTCCGACCTGAACAAGAAGCTCACCGAAGCCTGAATGATCCGTAGCGACTGTGGATTGCGTTTGCGAAGGCGCGACACCGGCCCGCAGGGTGGGGTGCCCGATCCAACAGCGTGGGGGACCCTCGGGGCGTATCGTGCCCATATATTGGAAGGCGCTGTTCGCGCGCCAAGGATTGCGGACCGCCTCTATTTTCCTGCACCGGACTGTCTATCACGCTTGATTTCGAGAGCTCTTAGAAACGCCTTGGCCCCCATATCACAGCTGTGCCTGGAGGGCCCATTGGAGCTAATGACTGCCTTTGCCTGATCGAGCGTGAGACCATGCTTGGCGGCGAATTCAGATGGTTCGTAGGCATCAGCCCACTTATCGATCGGCTTGATTTCAACTCCGTCTGACGTTGTTGTCACCAGAAGCTATCGTAACAAGAAGAAGGCGGAAATCTCATTTGTTGAAAGGAGCGGCAAAGGTGACCCGATAGCGAAGCCGCTACCAAGGGCGCTGTCGGCGTTGCAGGCCGCGTGCTGCTCGACAGTAGGCTTGAACAAAATCGAAGACCGATCTGGCCAATCCGCAAAGCCGCGTCACGTCGCGGCGGCGCGGAGCACCGCCCGCAGGGCCGCAAAAAAGCAAGCTTGGAACATCCTGCTCCGTTCTGGGTTCGGCACCGTCATGGGGGAACTAACGTTCATGGCCGAGAGCGCCGGAAGGGATTTCAATATCAATTTTGGGCCGCAGCATCCGGCGGCGCACGGCGTCGTTCGCGTTGCGCTCGAGCTCGCTCACATAGGCCTGCTTCGCGCAAAAAGCTGAGCCAATGCGGCTTGGCCGCGGACGGCACCAACAAGCCTTACCGCTGCGTGCTCCGGGGAGCCGAGCGTCGCGCACCTGCAGGCGATGGACCTGCTCTGCCGCGGCCATCTGCTTGCGGGCTTCGCGGCCCTCCTGGGCATTGTGCCCGGGTGAGGTGGACAGAAAAACGCCAAGAGGGGTAAAGAAAAGTTTGATGCGTGACCACTTTCTCCCAATCCATTTCGACAGCTTCTTCATGGCGGGATTCGAATGTTCTTCGCATCGTCGCAAAGATGGCCGGCGTCTGGACCTTGTCCGCGCAACCAGCCACGACATTCATGCTGAGGACGACTACCGTAGATGCTCAGACTTGGGATTGAGAACCATTCGTGATGGACTGAGGTGGCATCTGATCGAAACGGCGCCGGGTGTCTACGATTGGTCGAATTGGAAATCCATGCTGGACGCCGCGAGTGCCGCCGGCGTTCAGGTCATCTGGGATGTTTTTCACTATGGCTCTCCCGACCACCTCGACCAGGGCAGCGAACAGATGATCCAGAGCTATGCGTCTTTCGCAGCCGAAGCGATCCGACTACACCGGGCAGTGACCGGGAAAGCTGCGGTAGTCTGTCCCATCAACGAGATATCGTTCTTCGCATGGGCAGTCGAAGTCGGCTATTTTCCGCCAGCCGGACCTAAAAAGAGTGGCTGGTTCAAGCGCCACCTAATCAAGGCAGCTGTACAGGGTATCCGTGCAATGCGTGAAGCTGACCCCGAGTGCGTATTCGTCTGGGCTGAACCGCTTATCCACATCGCCCCGCGCGACCGCACCCGCACGGAGATCAGTCGTGCGGAGAAGGTCCGCCAAGGGCAATTCGAAGCGTATGACATGCTGTTGGGCCGTATCGCGCCTGAGTTAGGAGGAGCCGAGGATCTGATCGATGTGATTGGCCTTAACTTTTATCCACACAACCAATGGTATCTGCATGGGCCGACAATCCCGATGGGCCATCATGAATACCGGGCTCTATCAGAGATGCTAGTCGAGGTCGCCCGACGCTACGCCAGGCCCATGTACATTGCAGAAACCGGCGCCGAGGGTTCCGCCGGCCCCGCATGGCTTCACTACGTATGCGATGAAGTTCGGACCGCGATCAGCCAAGGTGTCCCGATCGAGGGTATCTGCCTCTATCCAATCACCGCTTATCCCGGATGGGACAATTCCCGCCACGCCGAAGTTGGCCTGTTTTCCGTTGTCCACGCGGACGGCTCGCGCCGCATCCGCCGTCCGCTAGCCGATGAACTCGCGAGGCAGCAGAAGCTATTCCATTCTTGACGCGCGCGACCTTGCTTTCTCGGATAGGGAGGGGCGTCTAAGCGGGCGCCGCCATAGCCGTCTGCAAATCGGGCGTAGCCGGAAGCTCCTTTTGGATACGTGCGAAAGTGGCCAAAGCCTGTCCTACGACCTGATCCATATTGTAGTAGCGATACGTGGCTAGACGGCCAACGAACCAGACGTTCGGGCAATTTGCAGAAAGCGCCTCATATTGTTTGTAGAGGGCCTCGTTTTCCGAACGCGGCACAGGGTAGTATGGGTCACCAATATCTGTCGGGTATTCGTAGGTGAGGCTGGTCCGGACATTCTTCTGGCCCGTCAAATGCTTGTACTCGGTGATGCGCGTATAGGCTTCCGTTTGCGGATAGTTGACCACCGCGACCGGTTGAAACTGCTCGCAGTCGAGGGTGACATGCTCGAAGCGCAATGAGCGATAGGGCAGAGGGCCAAGCTTCCAGTCAAAGAACTCGTCAATCGGTCCGGTGTAGATCATCCGCCGGAAAGGAATCCGCTCTCGGACATCGCGATAATCAGTCTGGAGCATGATCTTGATATTGGGATTGTCCAACATTCGTTCGAACATGCGCGTATAGCCGCCGGCCGGCATCTGCTGGAAGCTGTCGCCGAAATAACGATCGTCGCGGTTCGTTCTCGTCGGAACGCGGGCCGTGACAGACTTGTTCAACTGGCTGGGGTCGACCCCCCACTGCTTTCTGGTGTAGCCGCGGAAGAATTTCTCATAGAGTTCTCTGCCAACGGTGCTGACAACCACATCCTCGGCGGTGTGTACTTCCTCGACGGTTTCCCGACGCGACGCGAAGAACTCTTCCAGCTCTGCCGAACTCAGCTCCAGGCCGTAGAGGCGGTTGATCGTGTCGAGGTTGATCGGGATCGGGAGAAGCTTGCCGTCCACGAAAGCGAGCACACGGTGCTCGTAAGGCCGCCAGGCGGTGAATTGCGAAAGATAGTCAACGATCGATTGCGCGTTCGTGTGGAATATATGTGGTCCATAACGATGGATGAGTATGCCCGCTTCATTGTAGCAGTCATACGCGTTGCCGCCGATGTGGCTGCGACGGTCGATGAGGAGAACGCTTTCGCCTCTTTGCGAGGCGATCCTTTCCGCGAGAACACTGCCGGCAAAGCCGGCTCCGACGATCAGCCAGTCGAACATGTCATGCGCTCCTGCGGAAGGGCACGAGCTTCTTGCTTGCACTGGCTTGCTTGATGTGGACGGTCATGGCTTCCCATGTTCGCTGCCAGGACATGTTGGCGAGATAGGCATCGACCGCCGGCAGCCGCGTGTCGCGCGGCTGCGCCAGCAGTGACCGCAGCTTGGGCTCGATATCGTCGGCATCCGCAATATCCACGAGTCCTGCGGCGCCGTAGCTCCGCACGACATCGACGATTGCAGTCGAGATCACGGGCAGACCCGCGGCGAGGAACTCGGGAGTTTTCGTCGGACTGATGAAACGCGTGGCTTCATTGAGCGCGAAGGGCATCCAGCCCACGTCCCAATGCCGGAGGTAATCGGGCAGGTCCATATAGGCTTTGTTGCCGAGCCAATGCAGGTTTTCGGCTCTCGGCAGGAGGTCAGGATCGATTTTCACGACCGGACCAAGCATTACGAAGTGCACGTCTGGCATCGTCCTTGAAGCCTGCGCCACGAGATCGATATCGAGGCGCTCGTCGATGACGCCGAAGAAGCCTACCCGAGGATGTGGGATGGCCAGTTGATCCGCTGGCTCCTCGCCGGGCTTCCTCGCCTTTTGAAAATGGCTGACGTCGATGCTGCTGGGGAAAGGGTAGATTGCCCGATGCTGGCAGCGCTTCGCTTCGAACAGGCTTAGGCCGCCGGTGAAGACCAGATCGGCACGCTCGAAGAGCGCCCGTTCCCTTAGCGCGAGTTGGGCCGGCGCATTCTTGAATGCCGAAAGCTCGTCCATGCAGTCATACACGCACACGTCGAAATTGATATGCGCGCTGAAGCGCAACGCCATCGGGGTGTAATACCAGGCGGTCAACTGAGCGTGCGGTGTCGACGCGATGATCCGGTCAAGATATCTGCGCTGGATCGCATCCGCCCTCGCGGGGCTGGTGCCGATCGGTAACAGGGGGGTCGCGATCCGGATGCCCGGCGCCGCTTCGCAAAACCGAATGGATGAGTGAGAGCATTCTTCGAAGATAGGTTCCTCGAAGTAGACGATCTGGTGTTCTCCCGAGGCAAGGGTGAGAATGTGCTGTGGGCGCTGATGGACGAAATTCCAGCGCAAATGGGAAAAACATATCAGTAAATCCTGTTCGTTTCTGGTTTTTGTGAGGGCCGGTAGTCTTATCGCTGCGTCCATATAAAGAGTTCCCTTGATGACATCGCCGTTTAGACTGCGTATAACATTTGTTAATCGCGTTTTGCAGGAAGCTGTTCCTGCGACATGTCTAACACCCCGCTGAATAACTTGTTCCAGCTCCAGCGAGCGATATCTAGACAGGCGTGGGCTGCGCCTAAGAGAGCGGCCATGGCTGCGGGCAGCTTTCTGGGGACGGCCGCGCGGACGCCGCATTTTGGTTGAATGAGCAGCTAAAATAGCTGACGCTTGAACTGTTTCGTCGGGCTGAAGCGTGAGAGCTCTCACGGCCGACAATCGCTGGGACAGACGATGAAGATCGATTTTCAGACGAATGTGTTCCCGTTGTTTCACCCGCAGGTGGTAGACGATCTCAAGGATCCATGCCCGGTTCACGACGGCCGGCTCTGGCATGTGTTCGGGTCGAGCGGCACGGTAACGAGCGAGGCCTGGAAGATCCTTCACGCAACCGCGCCTGAACTGCATGGACCGTGGACGGAGCACGCGCCCATCGGGCTTCCGGTCAAGGGTTCGGGCGTTGCGGCCCCGGGTGTCGTGCACGAAGACGGTGTCTTCCACATGTTCATCCAAACCGAGTTCATGAAATCCGGCGGCCGTTGCGAACACGCAGTGTCCAACGACGGTTTCAACTGGGTGGTGCTCAACCCGGCAATCCTGTCCCTGCCGGGGACGGATGAAGACGGCATCTATGATCCGCATCCGGCTCTCATCGGCGGTAAGCGCTACATCGTTTATTCCGGCATGCCGAGATTCACCCGCGTCCCGCAGCCGGATATCTATTTGGCTCGAAGCCAGTCCGATTCATGGTTCGGGCCTTGGAAGCGGTTGGGCAAAATCCTGGATCACAACGAAATCCCCCACCACAACACGCGGGAAGATCCCGACTACGAATGGGGAATTGAAGGCGCTCAACTGGTGGAGCTTCCGGATGGTCGTGTGCTCCTCAACGCCACTTGCTTCCTTCCGCACGGACCGCGGGGTAGCCGTCAGCGGGTATTTTTCGCCATTGCGGGCGCCGTTACCGGGCCTTACGTCTCGCTTGGTCCAGTGCTCGATCCGGGCGGGCCTGGGGAAAACGGCCACTCGACGGTGATGATCGACGGCGAGCGGCTGACCCTTTTTTACCAAAGTCGGGTTGCCGCGACGGACCATCGCTGGCGCTATGGTTTGGCGAGCTTCGATGTGTCTCTCCTGTCGGAAGTTGCCTGACCGCCTTTTCACCAGCTTGCGGACCTATTGCGAGAGTTTCGTTCCGCTTGGCCTCCCACGGCTCGCGGTAACATTGCCGTCGGGAACAATGTCTCTTCGGCATAGTTCGGTCGCGTTCGTGCGGAGAGCGGCCAGCCATGTGTCTACAGCAAACAACCGGGATGCGGCCCACGCCCCGACGGCGGACCGGGCCCGTTTTCATTCCTTGCGCAACCCTGTCGCCAGGCGGGCTGGACCCACAAGCTGATGCGAGGACGTCGTGCGCCGCCGTATGAATATTTTCAATTTCGAACGTAACAGCGCCCAAAGTGATGTGTGCCATCCAAATCGCATTTCGCCAAGCGATGCAGATCAGCTCGGCTATTTCGCTGCGGTAAATGGGCTCACAGAGCAACAGGCACAAGAACTGATCCAAACCCATGGAGGCAATCTTGCCGTGCTCGTCAAGGAAGCTCGGAAGCTGCGAGAACCTAAATGACCAGGCCCGCTGGAATTTACCACGGCTCGCCGGCCCCGTCGGCAGAGGCCCGTCCGACTTCCCCGTGATCATACGACGAACTATGAAACCTTGAAGTTGCCTTTGAGATACTTGGCTGAGATACTTGGCGTCGAATATGTGAAAGTTGCAACGCCGGCTGCCGACCAGCAGCCGGCGTTCGAAACCGAATGCATCGCAACGCCGAAGGCTGGCCTTTTCGACATCAGGATAAGACGATACCGGTATGAACGCACTGACGGGCATCGGGCGATTGCGTAACAAATCTGCGCTCCTTGGACGACGAGGCCGCATGATGACGCATGGCCTCGTCCGTCACCAAAAAAAGTGCCGAACAGGGATGATATCGACAAAGGTAGCTGTCCGGCGTTTTTGACGCCAAGATCAGCTGTAGGGCGACCAGCACTGCCGGCGCGATCCGCCATAGGGCTGGTAGGTGTTGTCCCAGGCGCGGTAGGAGACGTAGTGGGCGTAGCACCACCTGACATGGGCGGCGGCTAGACGTGCGTCTGGTCGGGGTGCAGGCGGAAACGGATTTGCAATGCTCGCGCCGGCCACCATGCCCGCCGCGAAGGCGCCAACCGGAAACCAGTAACCGTTATAATAGCGATAGCCCGGCCGGAAGCGGACATATCCTCTGTATCCGTTGAAATAGTAGAAACCGCCGGCGGCATAAAAGCCCCTGCGAAAATAGACTTCCGTCGTGCCACTCGCCTGAACGGTGGCATCCGGCAAAGGCTGAAGCGGCATCGCGCCGGCCTGCTTAACGGTGGCCGAAATGGCAAGCAGCGCTGCGCCGATCGCTGTCGAAACTTTTATAATGATCCTGATCCTTTCAAGAAATGAGGTGGCGTCTATTGCCGGCGCAGCGAACGCAGTTCGCCCAGCGACAGAGCCCGGTCGCCTTGTGGAATTTTGCGACGGAAGCTCGTGTCGGTACCGGAGCATTGCCGCCACAACTTGCAGCGTTGCGGTGCTCCGGGCTTGGGGAAAATTGCTATAATGCCGCCATGAATGAGATCGTTTGCGAACGCGACGACGAGCGGATCCGAAGGCGTCTTCCTATGCTGGTCACGGGGATTGCTGTGGAACCCAGCGATCACGTCGATGTCAACCAGCATACCTTCGTGTGCCAACACAGACACGGATATGAGAGTATTCGCCGGCTTGCTGTCGCCCCTAGAGGCTGCTGTACGATATTCCCAGGCGAAATGCCTTGGACACAGGGGGACGGATGACGAAGCATCGAATCTATTCAGTCAGCGTCGCGAGCGTCTATTCCCACTATGTCGCGAAAGCTGAGAAAAAGGGGCGCACGAAAGCGGAGGTGGATGAAATCACCCGTTGGCTGACGGGGTACAGCCAGGAGATGCTCGAGGATCAATTGGCGAAGAACGCATCTTTTGAGACTTTCTTTGTGCAGGCGCCTCGGATGAATCCATCGCGGTCGCTCATTACGGGAGTAATTTGCGGTATCCGCGTGGAAGACATCCAAGAACCCCTCATGCAGGAAATTCGTTACCTCGACAAACTGATCGACGAGCTCGCCAAGGGGCGGACGATGGAGAAGATCTTGCGAAATTAGCCAGGTTGGTTGGCTCGATATCGGTTCTCTTGGACCGGATGATCTTAACGGCCTTGCGGTGTCAGGTCGGTTCCAGCCGCCGCCGTTTGCGCCCAATAGCTGTTCGGTCACGGCCAGTGCACCGCTACTCGAAGGCGGATATTGGCGGGTTGGAGCTGGTAGCCACGGCGCACCACAAAACAAACTTCAGCCGATCATGGAGGACTTGTGCCTTCGAGCATTCGGCCAGATGTGAGGTTTTGGCAGGTTGTCCATTCGGGCCAGAGCGACGAGACTGGAGTTACCACGCTTCAGATTCGTTGGAGGACCCGAATGAATCGAAAGGAGGTGGCGCTTGCGGTCATGGAAGGCGGCCTTTCCCAATCCCAAGCAGCGTTGAATTTCGCGGCGACGGCGAAGGTCGTGAACCAATGGGTCGAGCGCTACAAGGCTGAAGGCCGTGCCGGCATGGCCGACCGCTCGTCGCAGCCCAGGCGCAGTCCGAATGCGACCGAACGGGCTGTGGCCGATCGGATCGTTGGGCTGCGGCGCCAGCGCCTCACGGCAAAGCACATTGCAAGTGCGGTCGCTGTCTCGCCGCGAAGGTGAGCCGGGTGCTGGCGCGGGCCGGACTGTCGCGGCTGAAGGACGTTGAGCCAGCAGCGCCGGTGCGCCGCTATGAGCATGACGAGCCGGGCGACATGATCCACATCGGACGATGCCGGTCACTGCATCGGCGGAGACGCCTGCCTCCTGCAGCATTCGGACCGGGGAGACCCAATAAGGAATGCCGAATTTTTGTGAAAAACTGTCGTCATGCTGGATGAAGCCCGTATCGACCAGCACGTTTCTGTCGCTGTGCAAGGTTGCGCGATGCCAACCGTTCTACGTCGCCGTCGAATAGTGCTCCCGCGCATGCAAACGCTGAAATGTGCCCTCGATGCACGCTGCCAATCCAAAGAGATCGGAGGCTGACCATCCGAGCTCCAGCACAGTTTATGTTCCGTTCGCCCCAACCGTATGACTAGCCAGGTTATTCCAGCGGTCAATTTCTGGAGGGTGGCGGTTATCGAGACGTGCGGTGTCTCCTCTTGACTCCTCACATGTATTGATAAATAAATCATATTTAATGTCGATATAAAACGACAAGCTGAGGGGCTGGAATGAGGATCACGTCGATCAGCGCGCGCGTGTGCAACGCAGAGATGCGCAATTGGGTGTTTGTCCGGGTCGAGACTGACGAACCCGGTCTCTTCGGCTGGGGCGAGGCGACACTGGAATGGAAAACCCGCGCCGTCGTGGGCGCCCTGGAGGATCTCGAGGCTCTGCTGCTGGGGCAGGACCCTCGCAACATCGAACAGTGCCACCAGATCATGACGCGCCACGGCTTCTGGCGTCTCGGCGTCGAGGGCATGTCGGCCGTCAGCGGCATCGAGATTGCTCTGTGGGACATTCTGGGAAAATCGCTCGGCGTCCCGGTCTGGCGCCTGCTCGGCGGCCAGGTGCGCACGCATCTGCGCACCTATACCCATCTCGGTCTCGGCGACATGAAGGCCGTCTACGAAAGCAATTCGGCGGACAGCATCGTCGAGCGGGGCCGGATCGTCACGCAGGCGGGCTATGACGCGGTCAAGATCGTCTGCATCCCCTATACGCACTATGTGTCGCCGGCGCGCGACGTCGATGCCGTCGCGGAGATGGTCGGCGCGCTGCGCGAAGCCGTAGGCCCCGCGGTCGACATCATGATCGATTTCCACGGCCGGCCGGCCTCCGTCAATGCAGCGATGGACTATCTGAAAGTCATAGAGCCCGCCCGTATCATGTTCGCGGAAGAGCCGCTGCCGCCGGAAGACATGGCTGGCCTCGCCCATATCACGGCCCGCTCGCCGGTACCGATCGCGTCCGGCGAGCGTCTCATCGGCCGTCGCGAGTTTTCGCACGCCATCGCTGGCCGCGCCTTCCACATCGCGCAGCCCGACATCTGCCACACCGGCGGCCTGCTCGAGACCAAGAAGATTGCCGCCTTCGCCGAAACCGCCGGCATCGGACTGGCGCCGCACAATCCACTCGGACCGCTGGCCGGGGTCGCCGCGCTGCACTTCGGCATTTCGACGCCCAACGTCATAATCCAGGAGGAAATGTCGGGCGCCGTTCCATGGTACGACGATGTGGTGAGCTGGCCGATCAGGCGCCAGCCGGGACGTTGGGACGCCCCCGAACTGCCCGGCCTCGGTGTTACCGTCAACGAAGACGTGATCGCCCGCCACCCGTTCAAGCAGGAGGTGCTGCATGCCCGCAATGCGGTCATGCCGGACGGCACCATCGTGGATTGGTGATCGCCATGACGGGTCGTCTGCAGGGCAGGATCGCGATCGTCACCGGGGCCGGCCAAGGCATTGGCGCCGCCACCGCCACCGCGTTTGCGGCGCAGGGAGCCCGCGTCGTCATTGCCGAGAAGAACACGATGACCGGCGCCGCGGTCGCGCGGGCAATCGCGCAGGCCGGCGGCGAGGCGGTGTTCTGCGAAACCGATGTGACCGACAAACAGTCCGTCACCGACCTGGTGGTGCGCACGCTTGGCTGCTTTGGGAGCGTCGATATCCTGGTCAACAATGCCGGGGCCAACGTCTTCCATGAGCCGTTGGAGATGCCCGACAGCGAGTGGGAGCGCTGTCTCAAGCTCGATCTCGAGGCAGCCTGGATCTGCGCCAGGGCGGTGCTGCCCTCAATGCTGGAGCGAGAATATGGTTCGATCGTCAACATCGCCAGCTGCCACGCCTTCCGCATCATTCCACACACTTTCCCCTATCCCGTCGCCAAGCACGCGCTGCTGGGGCTGACGAGAGCGCTCGGCATCGAATACGCGGCGCGCGGCATCCGCGTGAACGCCATCGCGCCGGGCTACATCGAGACGCCGATAGCGGAGGCCTACTGGAACACATTTGCCGATCCGGCAGCGGAAAAGAGGCGCGCCTACGACCTGCATCCGCCCAAAAGGATCGGCCGACCGGAGGAGGTCGCGATGACGGCGGTTTTTCTGGCTTCGGACGAAGCGCCGTTCATCAATGCCGAGACGATCACCATCGATGGCGGACGCTCGGTTCTCTACCACGACTGACGTTCAACCAGGACTGCACAAGGGAGGAAGATATGAATTCGAGACTGACAGCAATCGCGGCCTGCGCCGCACTCGCCACCGGACTTGCCTTGACCGGTGCCACACGTGCCGACGATATCAAGATCGGCTACATCAACAAGATGGGCGAACACCCATGGTTCGTCGCTGAAGTCGGCGGCGCCAAGAAGGCTGCCGAAGCTGCCGGCGCCGCCTTCGTTTCGCAGGACGTCCAGTTCGATGCCAATCTGGCAGTCACCACGTTCGACACCATGGTTGGAGATGGCGTCAAGGGCATCGCCATCGTCGTTCCCGACAAGGCCCTCGGCCCGGTGATCGCCCAGAAGGCGAAGACCGCCGGTATTCCGCTCGTCGCCGTGGACGACGACATCTACTATCAGGACGGGTCGCAGGTTCCATATGTCGGCATGAACGCCCACAATATCGGTGCGCGCGTCGGTGAAGAACTGGCGAAGCTCTACAAAGCCGATGGATGGGCCGGCAAGGAAGTGCGCATCGCGTCCATAGAGGACCGCAAGGCGGACACCTGCATGCAGCGCAACAAGGGCGCCGAGGAGGCCTTCCTCAAGGCGGTCCCTGATTTCAAGCCGAACAACATCATCCGCGTTGCCTATGACAACACCATGGTCAACGCCATCGACGTGATGACCACCACGCTGACGGCCAATCCGAACGTGACCAACTGGATCTTCTACTCCTGCAATGACGATGGCGTTCTAGGCGCCGCGCGTGCCCTGCAAAACGCCGGCTACAAGGCCGATCAGGGCATGGGCATCGGCATTGACGGCAGCCGGGCCTGCGATGCGTTCGGCTCGGCCGAGCCCTCGGCGTTCAGGGGCACGATGTGGCTGAATTCGGCCAATCATGGCGCGCTGGCCGTCAAGCTGCTGCTGGCCGCGATCAAGGACAAGACACCGCTTCCGGTGCAATCCTTCACCGACCCCGAATACATCACGCCTGCCAACTTCGCGTCCGACTACAAGGCCAAACTCTGCCACTGACCAGTCCGATGCGACGGGCCCCCCGTGGGTCCCGTCGCTTGCCCCAGCAACGATCGGGAGCCCGATGTGACGGAAAACGGTTTCTTCGCGCTCGAGCATGTCTCGAAGCGTTTCGGCGTCGTCCAGGCGCTCGACGACGTGTCGCTTAAATTCCGGCCTGGCGAACTTTTGGCGCTGGTGGGCGAAAATGGCGCCGGCAAATCGACGATGATGCGTATCCTGGAAGGGGTCTTCAAACCGGATAGCGGCTCGGTCCGATTCGCCGACGCACCTGTGGTCTTTTCCGAACCGAAAGACAGCCACAACGCCGGCATCCGGGTCATCCACCAAGAGCCGGAGATCGTTCCGAGCCTGACCATCGCGGAAAACATCTTCATCGGCGAAATGCCCAGAACAGCCGGCGTGTTCCTCGACTGGAAGACACTGGAGGCGCAAACCGCTCGCGTGCTTGCTGCCTTCGGCACGCAAGGCGACATGCGTCCGCGCCAGCCTTGCGAGACGCTCGGCCCCGCGCAACGGCAGATGATCGAAATCATGCGTGCGGTGCGCGCCGGCGGCCGCCTCATCGCCTTCGACGAACCGACATCGTCGCTTACCAATGACGAAGCGCGGCGGCTTTTCGCGGTCATCCGCAGGTTGCGCGCCGAGGGAACGTCGATCGTCTACATCTCCCACAGGCTGAACGAAATCATCGAGCTCGCCGACCGTATCGTCGTCCTGCGTGACGGCCGTCTCGTCGATGACTCGGCTGCGGCGGGCGCCACCGAGCAGGGCATTGCCCGGCTCATGGTGGGTCGCGACATCGCGGACCTGTTCAAACGCGAGAGCCGGCCTTCGGGCGAGAACCTGCTCGAGATCAAGGGGCTGACGACGGAGCGCATCACCGGCATCGATCTCTCGGTGCGCAAGGGCGAAGTCCTCGGTATCGCCGGCCTGATGGGCGCGGGACGCTCCGAATTGGCAAAAGCCATCGTCGGCTATGACCGCCGTCTCGGCGGCACCGTGTCGATGAACGGCATCCCCGTCCCCCCCGACAGCCCGCATGCGGCCATCGTCGCCGGTATCGGATTTGCGCCCGAGGACCGCAAGCACGAGGCCTTGCTGATGTTTCGCAGCATTCTCGACAATGCCGCCCTTTGCGTTGCGGACCGGACATCGTCCTTCGGTCTATTCAGCAGGCGCAAGGCGCTCGACGTGGTGTCGCCACTTGCCGCCAAGATGGCGATCAAGGCACCGGATCTGGACGTGCCGGTGGCAAAACTTTCAGGTGGCAACCAGCAGAAGGTGGTGTTGGCGCGATGGCTGGCGCGACAGCCCATGCTTTTGATCCTTGACGAGCCGACGCGCGGCATCGACATCGGTGCCAAGGCTGACATCTATCGCCTGATCGAGGAACTCGCGGCGGGTGGGATCGGGCTCATCCTGATTTCATCCGAAATGCCCGAACTGATCGGTCTGGCCGACCGCGTGCTCGTCATGGCCGAAGGCCGCATCACCGCCGAACTGAACCGCCCGCATATCGATGAGACATCGATCCTCAGGCACGCCATGCCGAGGGCCGCCCTCCAGCGCGAAGGACTTGCCCCGTGAACACCGCCGATCAGCTCACGAATCCCCGCGATGCCATGGAAAGACGCTCCATGGCCGCCTTGGCGGAACGCCTGGGTGTCCACAACATCAGCCTGCTTCTCGCGCTCGCGATCCTCATAGTGATCTTCGGCACGCTGCGTGGCGACGTGTTCTTTTCGGCGCGCAACATGCTCAATATCGGCCTCGGCATCACCATCCTTGGCGTGCTGGCGATGAGTCAGACCGTCGTCATCGTGGCCGGTGGGCTCGACATCGCGGTCGGCGCCGTCGTCGGCCTCACCACGGTATCGACCGCCATGGCCATCCAGGCGACGGGCTCGCCGGGGCTCGGCATCGTCGCCGGTCTGGTCGTCGGCGGGCTGGCCGGCCTGGTCAACGGCATCATCATCACCTACGGGCGCGTCAATGCCGTCATCGCCACGCTCGGCACGATGGCCATTTTCCGCGGCATCGCCTTCATCATGTCGGATGGCCAGTCGATCGCCATCTTCAGCGACACGTTTCGGTTCATCGGTATCGGCAAAATCCTCGGCCTGCCGCTGCTTTTGTGGATCCTGATCGCGACGGCGATCCTGTTCCAGGTCTTTCTTTCCCGGTCGATAGTCGGCCGCAACATCTATGCGCTCGGCGGCAATCCGGTCGTGGCGCGCTTTTCCGGGATCAACGTCAAGCGCTACCGCGTCGGCATCTATATCATGAGCGGCGTGGCGGCGGGGCTTGCCGGCATCCTGCTTGCCGCGCGCACGGGTTCGGGGCAGCCGGTTTCGGGGTCGCAAGGGCTGGAACTCGAGGCCATCACCGCCGCCGTTCTCGGCGGATGCGCCCTGCAGGGCGGCAAAGGGACGATTGTCGGGGCGCTGCTGGGGGTTGCGATCATCGGCATCCTGAACAACGGCATGATCCTGACTTCGGTGCCGACTTTCTATCAACTGCTTGCAAAGGGATCGCTCCTGATCCTTGCTGTGGTTGTCGCCGAGTATCACCTCAACAGGACCTAGCAATGGCAGTTAAGCCCCTTCCGAAGACCGAAGACGTGCCGGTCGCGACCACTATCGGCCCGGCGTCGCTGAAGGACAGGATCGCGAGGGACATCGGCCAGCGCATCCTTTCCGGCCGCTATCCCCCTCTTTCCATCCTGCCCAGCGAAGCCGAACTTTGCGCCGCCTATGACGCAAGCCGCACCGCACTGCGCGATGCGCTTCTGACGCTCGCGGCCAAAGGACTGATCGAAGCGCGAAAGCGCGCGGGGACGCATGTCCGGCTGCCAAGCGATTGGAACAGGCTCGATGCCCAAGTGCTCGACTGGATGAGCGGGATCGAGCCGGACCTCGGCTTCGTGCGAGGGCTCATCGAAGCGCGCCTGGTGATTGAACCGGCAGCCGCCCAACTCGCGGCCAAGATGGCGAGCTCCGGTGATCTGGCGATAATCGAGGCCGCCTATGAGGCGATGTGCGACGCGCCTGAAGACGACCTGTCTGCCTGCCTCGACGCCGATGTGCGATTTCACACTGGAATCTTGCGTGCCAGCCGCAACCCGGTGTTCGCAAACCTCGGCAATATGCTGGCTGCGGCGCTCAATTTCTCCTTTCGGCTGACGACCTCGGCCACGGCCAATTTCCAGGCCACGCTCAGCGCGCATGGCGACGTCCTGGAAGCCATCCGCATGCGACGGGCCGATGACGCCTACCGGCAGATGAAGGCGCTGATTGGGATAGCATCGGTCGACCTCTTGACCATCGCCGACGGCGCGCACCGCGACCGCCCGGTCAGGCAGAACCTCCCCGTGCCAGCCGGCGATCTGCATTAATTGCATGACGCATGTCGGAAGCATCTGAATCGCTCCGGCTCCTGAGCGCCGAAATCGTCCGGATCTCGATGCGGCCGGTGATGTCTACGGCGGTTTTCGAACGCTCGACCGGTCGGAGGTCAGCTGCCAGCGGCCGTTGCTTGAGACGGTTGTCATTTGAACCCACCGACAATTTCGCACCGCTAGGGAATTGGACAGCCTACCCGAAGCGGTTGCCCCGCAAACCTCGCATCCCCGGCCGCAACGCGAAAACGCCGCCTTCATTCGGGTTTGCCAGCAAGTGATCCGCCGTCATCGTGAAGCGCGCGGAAGTGACGAAGAGTGTATCGAGGTTGACGCCCCCAAAGGCGCAACTCGTCGGCCAGGTGCAAGCCAGTTCGATAGTTCGATCCAGCCGGCCGTCGGGCGAGATGCGCACGAGGCAGCTTCCGCCGGCGACCCGACAGTTCCAGACATGGCCGTCGGCGTCCATGCAGGAGCCGTCGGGCAGTCCTCGCTCGAAACCGCCGAAGAACCGCCGCCGCTCGGCGATCCTCGAAGAGCTCTGGTTCCAAGTATAGCTGTAGAGTTCATTCTTCATCGTATCGGCGGTGATGAAACGCCCATCCTGGGTCCACGCCATCGTATTGGTGATGCCGAAGCGGTCTTCGCTTAGTTTCGTCACGTCGCCGGCCGGTCCGATCCGGAACAGCTGTCCGGCATCCTGGGTGACGGCGAGAGGCGTATCGTCTGGCGTGATATTATTGGCCATCGTGCCGACCCAGAACGAACCGTCTGGCGCCACGACGCCCTCATTCAGCCGTATCTCGGGCCTGTCCGGCTCGATCTCGGCGATCGTTTTGAACGGCCCGCCGAATTCCCACAAGGCGACTTCCTTCCTAAGGCCGACGATGGCGCCACCGTCCCTGCGCAGGCCAATTGAGGTGACGAGGTCAGGCGTGGCCCAGCTTTCATGAGCTCCGGTCATCGGATCCAACCGATGGATCCGGCGACCGATGATGTCGACCCAGGCCAGCCTGCCACGGCGGTCGTCCCAGACCAGGCTCTCGCCGACCACATCGCGCGCGTCAAAAATCAGGGCTGCATGCGTTTCTTGCACGGGGCTCCTCCAGTTCGGCGTCCAGAAATCCGCTTGCATATATCTTCTGGTCAGAATATGAGCAATTAGATTATAACCTGTCATACAGGTTGGGGAAGCGACATGCAGAATCCGACAGAGGCAGCGGCTGAGCCGAGCCCTGGCTTGGTGAACACGGCGATCCGGGCGATCACCCAGCACATCCGCTCCGAGGGGCTGGCGCCAGGCGATCCGTTGCCCAGCGAGGCGGCCATGACCCGCCAACTCAATGTCTCCCGCACGGTGGTACGCGAGGCCTTCCGTTCGCTTTCTGCTATGCGCCTGATCGACATGAGCGCCGGGCGTCGCGCCACGGTCGCCAAGCTCGATACCGGCGCGATGTCGATGGTCATCGAACACGGCATCACCACGCATCAGATCAGCGTGCATCAGGTCTATGACGTGCGGCGCACGATCGAGATGCGCACCGTGGGGCTCGCCGCCCTGCGCCGCACCGATGCGGAAGCGGCCACCATTGCCAACGCGGCCAAGCTGATGCGCGAGAGCTTCAAGAACCCCGAGATCGTCATGGAGCACGACATCGCCTTTCACGAGGCGATCGCCTCCGCATCGCACAACCCGGTCTTCTCGCTGATCGTCACTGCCTTCAGCGGCGTCACGCGCCGCACTTGGGTGATCGGCTGGCGAACCCGCTCGACCCCCGAGGACCAGCTCAAGATGATCAAGGGGCACGAGGACATAGCCGACGCGATCTTCAAGGGTGATCCGCGGCTTGCGGCCGAGCATATGGCGCGGCACTTCGACAAGAGCGTCAAGGCGCTCCTCGACGCCGGTATCGCCTGAGATGGGGATTGCCTGACATGAAGATCCGCGCCATCGAGACCATCCGCATCGAGGAACGGCCCAACCTGCTATGGGTGGAGGTCCATACGGACGAGGGCCTTACCGGGCTCGGCGAGACCTTCTTTCTGTCGCGCACCGTCGAGGAATACCTTCATGAATATGTCGCGCCGCGCGTGATCGGCCGCGATCCGCTGCAGATCGATCTATTGGCCGCCGATCTCGTCGGCTATCTCGGCTTCCGCTCCAGCGGCGCCGAGGTGCGCGGCAATTCCGCCTTCGACATCGCGCTGTGGGATATCTTCGGCAAGGCCACCGGCCAGCCGATCGCCCAATTGCTCGGCGGCTTCAGCCGCAGCTCAATCCGCACCTACAACACCTGCGCCGGCACCGAATACATCAAGGACGCCAAGGGACAGACGACGGCCAATTACGGCATCGGCTCCAGGCGGGACTATGACGACCTCAACGGCTTCCTCACCCGCGCCGGTGAATTGGCCCAGGAGCTGCTCGAGGACGGCATCACCGCCATGAAGATCTGGCCGTTTGATCACGCGGCCGAAAAGACGCGCGGTAATGACATCTCGCCGGCCGACCTGAAGGCCGCGCTTGAGCCTTTTGCAAAGATACGCGAAGCCGTCGGCGACAAGATCGACATCATGGTCGAGTTCCACTCGATGTGGCAGCTCCTGCCGGCCATGAAGATCGCAGCCGCGCTGGAACCCTTCGCCACCTATTGGCACGAAGACCCGATCCGCATGGACAGCCTCGGCGACTTGAAGCGCTACGCAGTCGCTAGCCCCGCACCGATCTCGGCATCGGAGACGCTGGGCAGCCGCTGGGCCTTCCGCGACCTGCTGGAGACCGGAGCGGCCGGCGTCGTCATGCTCGACATCTCCTGGTGCGGCGGCCTGTCGGAGGCGCGCAAGATCGCCTCGATGGCGGAAGCCTGGCGGCTGCCGGTGGCGCCGCATGACTGCACGGGGCCGGTCGTGCTCGCCGCTTCCACGCATCTGTCGCTCAATGCGCCCAATGCGCTCGTCCAGGAAAGTGTGCGCGCCTTCTACCGCACCTGGTACCGCGACCTGGTGACGGCGCTGCCGGAAGTGACAAACGGCATGATCACCGTGCCGCCGGGGCCGGGTCTTGGTCTGGCGCTCCATCCGGAGCTTGATCGCGCCTACACCGTCCAGCGCCGCGTCAGCGACAAGGCGGATATCTGAAAGATCCAAAGGGAGGAATAGACATGAGAAAACTCACTGCAATGCTTCTGCTTAGCGCGGCTCTTCTTGGCGGGCAGGCGACCGCCCGCGCCGACGGTCTCAACATCGTCTTCACGCATCATTCGTCGGCCTCGAACACTTTCTGGCAAGCTGTGAAGAAGGGCTTTGACGATGCCTGCGCCAAGGTCGAGGCGAACTGCAACATGGTCTTCACCCAGACCGAGGGCTCGGTCGAGCAGCAGGTCGCCAACATGCGCGCCGCCCTTGCCGCCAAACCCGACGCGCTGCTGACCTCCATCGTCGACGACCATGCTTTCGACGACGTCATCAAGGAGGCGCGCGACGCCGGCGTGCTGGTGATCGCCGTCAATGTCGACGACACCGAGGGCGCCAAGGGCAATGCCCGGCAGGCCTTTGTCGGCCAGGGCTTCAAGCCGGCCGGCTATTCGCTGGCCAAGGCGATTTCAGAAAACTTCCCGAAGGACGGCCCGATCAAGATGCTGGTCGGCATTTCCGCTCCCGGCCAGAACTGGTCGGAAAGCCGGGGCGCCGGCATCATACAGTTCCTCCAGGAATACAAGGCCGCTCATGCCGACCGCGACGTGTCGTGGGAGCGCATCGACAGCGGCACCGACCTCGCCATCACCTCCGACCGCGTCGGCGCCTATCTCAACGCCCATCCGGACACGACAGCCTATTTCGATACCGGCTTCTGGTGCGCCGGCGTGGCGCGCGTCCTGGCCGATCGCGGCGTAGCGCCAGGCAAGGTCCTGCTCGGCGGTTTCGACCTGGTGCCCGAGGTGCTGCAGCAGATGCAGAAGGGCTATGTCCAGGCGTTGGTCGACCAGCAGCCCTACATGCAGGGCTTCATGCCGGTGATGGAGGCCTATCTCAACAAGAAGATTGGTCTTGCTCCATCGGACATCGACACCGGCCAGGGCATTGTGCGGCCGAAGGAGGCCGACAGCATCATGGCGCTCTCCGCTCAAGGGCTGCGCTGAGCATCAACCACTGAACCCTTGCATCGGCGGCGGCTGGTGCCGCCGATGTGATGGACGATCTCGAACGCCGGAGCCTTTCGTTGAAGCGCCTGTTCAAGACCTATCTCGAAAAACCGGAGCTGGCCGGGCTGATCCTTTTGGTGCTGCTCATCATCCTGTTCCAGGTCCGCTCGCACGGCGTGTTCCTGAATGCCGACAATCTGCGCGGCATTCTCGGCATCCTGCCGGAGGCCGGCCTCGTCGCGATCGGCGTCACCATCCTGATGATCAGTGGTGAGTTCGACCTGTCGGTCGGCTCGGTCTTCGCGCTGATGCCGATGACGATGGCGGTGCTGATGGTGCACGGCTGGCCGTTCCCGCTTGCGCTGCTTGCCGGGTTGTTGGTCTGCGCGGCGATCGGCTTCATCAACGGCTACGTCACCATCCGCTTCGCCATACCGAGCTTCATCACCACGCTTGGCATGCTGTTCATGGCGCGTTCGCTTACCGTCGTCGTCTCGGGCGGCTTCCCGCCGCTGCTGCCCGCCGACCTGCCGAACTGGCTGTTCACCTCCTTCGTCGGGCCGGGCAACATGTTCCGCATGTCGTTCCTATGGTTCGTCGCCATCGCCGTGCTGACCTCGCTGATGCTCTCGCGCACCAATTTCGGCAACTGGATCAAGGCCACCGGCGGCTTCCTGCCCGCCGCCGCCTCGATGGGCATCCCGACCGCCAGGGTCAAGCTCGCCTGCTTCATACTGTGTTCGATGCTCGCCGGCTTCGCCGGCATGCTGCAGGTGCTGCGGCTGGGATCGCCCTTGCCGTCGATCGGCGAGGGGATGGAGCTTCAGGCGGTGGCGGCAGCCGTCATCGGCGGGGCGTCGCTCGCCGGCGGCATCGGCACCGTCATGGGCGGCCTCATCGGCACGACGCTCATCCGCGTCATCGACAATGGCCTCGTGCTCAGCCATGTCGATGCCAACTGGTTCAAGTTCGCCATCGGCTTCCTGACCATCTTCGCCGTCGTGGCCAATGCCTGGATGCGCAAGCGCGCCAAGGCCATCAAGATGGAGGGCTAAAGCGGTGACCGACGCCATCATCTCAGTGCGCGATCTTCACAAATGGTATTCCGGCGTCCATGCGCTGAAGGGCATCACGCTGGACTTCAAGCGCGGTGAGGCGCTCGGACTGGTCGGCGACAACGGCGCGGGCAAATCCACCCTCATCAATATCCTCTCCGGTGTTCATATGGCGGATCGCGGCGAGATCCGGGTCGAGGGGAAGCCAGTGAGGATTGCGCGGCCGCAGGATGCGATGAATCTGGGGATCGAGACCATCTATCAGTACAACTCCATGGTTCCGACCATGTCGATCGCCAGGAATCTGTTCATCGGCCGCGAGCCGACCCGCTGCGCGGCCTTCGGCGTCGGCATCCTCGACCAGAAGAAGATGGCTGAGGAGAGCGTCCGCGCCATCGCCAATGTCGACCTGCATCTGCGCTCGCCCGAGGCGCTTGTCGGTGAGCTCTCCGGCGGTCAGCGGCAGGGCGTGGCAATCGCGCGCGCCATGCATTTCAGGTCGAAGGTGATGATCCTCGACGAGCCGACCAACCATCTCTCGGTCAAGGAGACCAAGAAGGTCATCGGCTTCGTGCGCGGCCTGAAGGAGCAGGGCGTCACCGGCGTCTTCATCAGCCACAACATGCACCACGTCTTCGAATGCTGTGACCGCATCGTAGCGATGGCGCGCGGCGAGGTGGTGCTGGACAAGCGCATCGAGGACACCTCGATCGATGAAGTGCATGGCGTGCTCTAAAGCAGTTCCAGGAACAGCGCGTAGCGGTCTACCGGCTGGAATTGCGTACAAACGAAGGATCTAGGAAAGGGCGGCAATGACGGTGCTTGCAAGTCGTATCGCGCTGTTGACGGGTGGGCTCGGCTCGCTCGGCCGGGCCCAGGCCGTGACTCTGGCGCGGGCCGGCGCGCGCGTGCTGGTGCTCGACCGTCCCGACATCGAGAGCGCACCGGCGACGGTTGCGGAGCTCGCCGCGGAGGCGGGCGGCGACATCGCCTTCGTCGGCTGCGATCTCAACAGTCTCGCCGCGGCGGAAGCAGCCGTGACAGCGCTGGCGGCAAGCGAAGGCGGCATCGACATCCTGATCAACAATGCCGCGCTGATCATCAACCGGCCCTTCGAGGAGTTCTCACTGACCGAGTACGAGGATCAGATCCGCGTCAACTCGTCGGCCGCCTTTGCGCTGGCGCGGGCCTGCGCGCCGGGCATGAAGGCCAAGGCCTATGGCAAGATCGTCAATTTCTGCTCGATCACGCTCAACGGCCGCTGGGACGGCTATGTCCCCTATGTCGCGTCGAAGGGCGCGATGCTGGGTCTCACCAAATCGCTGGCGCGCGAACTCGGCCCGCATGGCATCAGGGTCAATGCGGTCTCTCCCGGCGCGGTCGTCTCGGAAGCGGAGGAGCGCGTCTTCGGCGACCGGCTCAAGCAATACAATGACTGGATCCTTGAGAACCAGAGCATCAAGGCGCGCATCGAGCCGCATCAGGTCGCCGAACTCGTGCTGTTCCTGGTATCGCCGGCATCCGACATGATCACCGGCCAGAACATCGCCGTCGACGGCGGCTGGTGAGGCCATGGCCGACTTCGTGGAAGTGAACGACGGTCGGTCGAGGCTCATCCTGGCACCCGGGAAAGGGGCTGCGATCGCCCGCTTCGACGCGCTTGTCGCCAATGGCGCCCCGGTTCCGTTGCTTCGACCTGGCGATGGAGGCGGCACCTCCGGCTGTCAGTTGCTGGTGCCATGGTCGAACCGCATCTCGGGTGGCGGCTTCGCGTTCGACGGCCGCTTTCATGCCATCGAGCCTAACGTGCCAGGCGAGGCCTTTCCGATCCATGGCGATGGCTTCCAGCGGCCGTGGCGGCTTGGCGCCCGTACCGCCGGCGAGGCGGAGCTGGTGCTCGACGATGGCGCGATCGGGCCTTACCGCTATTTGGCCTCTGTCTCCTATTCGCTGCGCGACGGCGCCCTCGAGGCCCGCCTGACAGTGGAGAACCGTGCCGGTATGCGCTTGCCTTACGGCCTCGGCTTCCACCCTTGGTTCCCGCGCGATGCGGCGACCACGCTTCAGGCAAAGGCCGAGCGCGTTTGGCTGGAGGATGAACGCCATCTTCCCGTTGGCGCGGTACCAGTAAGCGACCGCCCTGCATGGGATTTCTCGATGGGCTCGCCGCTGCCAACAGGCTGGGTGAACAACGGCTTCGACGGGTGGGACCGGCGCGCCATGATCGTCCAGCCTCAGGAGGGGATTTCCATCTCGCTCACCGCCACGCCGGGTTTGGACGTGTTCCTGTTCTATTCGCCGTCGCCTGGATCGGGCTTCTTTTGCTTCGAGCCGGTCTCGCACAGCGTCGACGCGCACAATGGCGCGGGCGAGGGGCTGGCGCCGCTGGAAAATGGAGCGACGATGAGCGTTGGCATGCGCATGGATTGGGCTGCGATGCAACCTGCTCTTGCCGGGGACCCGGTGCTAGCCGGGTTGTAAGGTGGATGGTGTCACCGCACTTGCGGGCTCTCCAGTTCGAGAACGGAGCCGTGAAAGGACAGTTGCGACCCTTGCACCATCAGGAACTTCGGCAAGCGTCGCGTGTTGAATTGTTCTCGAAGGAGAACACCATGCCCAAGGAAACAGAACGCGCCTCCGTGGGCCCCGAAGCCGATGCCAAGGGCCAAACGGAAAAGAAGCACAAAGGTGGGTCGAACGACGGCATCTCAAGCGCAGATCCCAGGGTCATTTCGGAGAAAAAGGACGGCGACGCTACCTTCCCGCTAAAACAGGACAAGCCGAAAGGCCGGTAAGGCCAGGACGGCAACCGCCGCTTTAGCGTGGCGCCTGTCGTCCAGCGACGGCTAAGGGTGGCCCGGTGACCTAATATCGAACCGGGCCGCAGTCGCTTTGATTTGCGTGAGGTCGCGTGGAATCTCCAATCCCAGTTCGGCAACCACGGGGAAAAAGCTTTCGAGGCCACCCGGGGACAGAATGGCGAGCCATCGGGCACGCCTGCAATGTGGCGCGGCTTTGAGGCGCAGCGGACACTGGCATCACCCACCAGCCCCAACCGGGCAATTCGAGTCGGGCCGAGTTCAATACCGATGGTAATGCCTAGTTCGCTGATATTGGGCAGGATCGTTCGGCACAGATCGAACGATGACCGGATTGCAGCCGCCGCCAATACCGCAGAACGCACCGTGCCATGCTCATCCGTGTTGCGCCCGTCGCCCTCGGCGATCAGCGCGTGGAGGCAATCACCGATATACCGTACTTTACGCCATCGAAGTCGTCCCGAGCGACGCAGTTCATTTCACCGCGCAGGTCGTGCAGGTTTGCGACAGGACGCGCAGTCGAACCTGCGATAAAGGCCGCTCGCGGCAGCAGCCTGCAGCTGAATGTCGAAAGACCTACTAATTCTCTTTGATCACCCTCGCTGCTCGCACGAGCGATGACCAGTCCGCGCCCATGGCTGCGACAAGGTCTCGAGCATCCTCGTCGGATATTCCGGTATGGTCTACCAGCTTCCGTGCCAGCAATTCGAATGCTAATTCTATAATCGTCATAGCTCAGCCCTTACGAGAGTACTCTCGACGATAGCTTGCAAATGGGTCGTCCGCATTCGCACATGTTAAGCGACCGTCATGAACGTCTCATGTACCGCAGAATGTCTGCAGGACGCGCTCGTCCGATCGTGGCGGGTCAGCATAATGTTCCATTTCCGGCTGCTCATCGAAGGGACGGCTGACGACCCCCAGGATCTCCTCGAAAGGTGTGAAGTCCCCGCCCAGTGCCACCTGGATCATCTCCTCAATGCGATGGTTGCGGGGAATGAATTTGGGATTGACGGCATGCATAGCGGCCCGCCGCGTGGCTGTGTCGGCTGCCTCGCTTGCGACGCGCTCGCGCCACCGCGCCGACCAGGCATCGAATGCGCCGGGATCCTGAAACAACGGCCGCGCCGTGCCTTGACCTTCCGCTGCGTCGAGGTCGTCGCCAAGCCGCCGGAAGCCGAGCGTGAAGTCGGCTTCGCCGCGAGCCAGCACATCCAGAAAATCAGCCGCGAGCTGCAGGTCGCCTTCCGCCTCGGTCAGCAATCCGAGTTTCCTGCGAAAACCGCGCTGCAACACAGCCTCATAGGAGGACTGAAACGACCTCAGCACATCCTCGGCTTCGGACACGGCATCATTCTCATCCGTGCTCATGAGCGGCAGGAGCGTCTCGGCAAAGCGCGTAAGGTTCCATGTGGCGACACGAGGCTGGTTGGCATAGGCATAGCGTCCGGCGCGGTCGATCGAACTGAACACCGCGCTGGGGTCATAGGCGTCCATGAAGGCGCATGGGCCATAGTCGATGGTCTCGCCCGAGATCGCCGTGTTGTCGGTGTTCATGACGCCATGGATGAAGCCGACCAGCATCCAGCGCGCCACCAGACCGGCCTGTGCGGTGACAACGGCCTCCAGCAAGGCGCGGTACGGGCGTGCTTGCCCCGCCAACTGCGGGAAGTGACGGTCGATGGCATAGTCGGCGAGGATCTTGAGCCCGTCGGCGTCGTGGCGCGCGGCGAAATATTGGAAGGTGCCGATCCGGATATGGCTTGCCGCAACTCGGGTCAGGACGGCGCCGGGCAGCCGGACCTCGCGATAGACCGGGTCGCCGGTGAGCACCGCCGCCAAGCTTCGCGTCGTCGGAATGCCCAGGGCGGCCATCGCTTCGCTGACGACATATTCGCGCAGTACAGGACCGAGGGCAGCGCGGCCGTCGCCGTTGCGCGAGAACCGCGTCGGTCCCGATCCCTTCAGTTGGATGTCGCGGCGAGTGCCGTTGACGTCCACCACTTCGCCAAGCAGCAGCGCGCGTCCGTCGCCGAGCTGAGGCACGAAATTTCCGAACTGGTGGCCCGCATAGGCCAGGGCGATTGCTTGCAAGCCTTCCGGAAATCTGTTGCCGGCAAGCATCTCCACTCCCTCCCGGCTGGTAAGCTGATCGGCGTCAAGCCTGAGTTCCTCGGCGAGTGGCTGGTTGAACCGGATCAGCCGGGGTGCGGACACCGGCTTCGGATCTGTTGGCGCAAAGAAGCGCTCCGGCAGTTGCGCATAGCTGTTGCGCAGGGCGGGAAACTGCATCTGAATGGATCGGGATTGTTCAGCGGTTGCAGGTGACGTCATGACAAGCTGGCTCTGAAGCGGAGGGCTGGACCGCTCCCGTTCGAAGAGCCTCCCTCCATATAGGGACCCAACGTCGCTGGTGCCATTCGGATCCATCAGGTCGGCACCGGACAAACCTGGGAACCACCCGCGTCCATCAAGGTTCGGGCGGGCTAACGTAGGACGACAGGCAAGGTGTCGCTTGGCGTCTCGCCGAATGTGGATGATGAAATGGAGTTCGGTCATGGCTGCAGTCGAGGACGACGAGACCCCCTGCCGTCGCGGAATCCAAAGCTTAGCGCCCGGATCGCCATTGTCACCGAATGAGCACCCCGCAATCTACTCAGCGCGCGCGGGCTATGCTGGGGGAGAACTCTGTCCTGCGGCGGCGATGCTTCGCTTGGGGCTGAGAGTTCCGCTGAAGGAAACGACGGTGAACCAGGCTCGATCCGTTGCTCGGTGATCAGCCGGGCGCCGCGCTCATAGGTCAGGTAGCGCCAGAGCCACTGGATTGAGACCTGAACGCGGTGCTGAAAACCGACGAGCAGGTAGACATGGATGAGTGCCAGGCAGGCCAGGCGAACCAGCCAATCAGTTCAGCCTGCCAGACGCAAAGGCGATGGTCGAGGATGCGAAGACAGCACCGTCGACCGCGCCGGCAGACGTGGCGATCGGCGCGGGCATTGGCGGCGGTGGCGTCGCCGGCACGCTGACAGATCTTCAGAACCAGCTCTCGCCCCTGTCCTACGCAAACGAGTGGATCACGAGGGTCGTTGTCGTTCTCGCCATCGGAAGCGCGGTCCTGGTCTTCGGCGGCGCCGCCTATCGCTGATAACACGAACCCAAGGCAAAGCGCCTCGCTGAAGCGCTTGGCACGGTGCCGGCATGAACCTGGCTTATCAGCCTCGTCGCCGGCCTGGTGAGCGTGCCGCGCCCGCTGGCGGGCATCATCGCATGGGCAACCATTGCCGTGGCCGTCTCGGGAGCCGTCTGGGGCGGCTACGAACTCATCAAACATTACACATTGGGGCGCCGACGAGGTTCGCACCCAGATTGAGAAGGACAACCAGGATGCGATTCAAAAGGGCAACGATTCTCGCATGTCTTTTGACGACTGCATGGCCGCTGGCGGGGTGTACGACTTCCGACGTCAGCGGTGTTCCAGTCCTGCGGGCGGCGATCGGTAGCAGCCTCGCCGGCGCCAAGGGCAAGACAGTCGAGGATCAGAACAAGATCGACGGCACCATAGCGCGAGGCTGCGCCGTCAAGCTCTACACCGCGGCTGAATGCGACAGGCACACCAAGGCGAGCGTGGAACGCCGCCGAACTGAAATAGCGCGTCGAGGGCAGGGGCATGCCGACATTGGAAACGAAAAGCTTGGAAATGATGATCGGCGGCCAGCTGCCAGCCACTCTGGACATGCAGCGAGACATTACCGAGATCAGGCGCGACATCAAGGACAGCGATGCACGAGCCGCTCTGAGCTATGAGCAGTCAGAGCAGCGCGCGGCCTCCAGCCGGGCGAGAATGTATCAGAAGACCGACGAGCTGGTTGAGCGTGTAACCGCCACCGAAAGCGCGGTCAGCAAGCTCAACGCCGACATGACCAGCGTCAAGGAAGTCACGGCTGAGGTGACGCGCTGGAAACTGATGGGGCTTGATACCTTGGGCGTAACCGGCATGGGGCGGCGGCACTGGCTTCCCTGATCATCGCCTACTGGGCCGATATCTGGCGCGTGTTGCGGGGAGGGTGATCCGCCGGCATGAATGTCGAGAGCCTTTTCCGAATGCAAAAACGACGCCCGGCGGGGGACCGGACGTCGTTTGTTGCGGGCCGTTTCCTTGGGAGGTAAGGCAGGTCCGCCGCATTTGTTGCCGCCGAACCTCGGCGGAAGAAAGGAGCCGGACGCGGTAGCCGCCTGAGCCCGGGTCGTCCGAGTGATGCCCCATCTCCCGTCGAACCACACCGCGTCCTACTCTCTGCATAGCAGGTGGAAGCGTACTAGAAATGTTACCCTGCGTTACATGTCACTGTTACTTGATGACGAGGTCGCCTACTGCTCGGACATCTGGCGCGAGCTGCGGGGGGCTAGGCATTGCACCCAAGCTAGGTTATCTCGGAATAGAAATCGCAGATCAGATCGGCGACTTTCACTGCTTCGAAGTCAGTCATGTGCGCCGCGTTCTCTACAGCAACGGTTTCCAAATCATCCTGATCGATGGCCAGAAGGTCCAGCAATTTTGCAAATTTGATTTTAAGTTCGCGGTCGCCGTTGAATTCGTCGATCGTCACATTCAGAATGGTTCCATTCGCCTCGATCAGCCTCGCCTGAATGCTATGTTCGGAAGCCGCTAGCGCTCGGATCGCGGCGAAGAAGTGCTCACGAGCATTGGTGTATTTGTCGTCCATTTTTGACCTCTATCGGGTGGAAAGCGCCCTGGACGCGGGGAGCGAGCCGCGACGTACGCTTTCCATAGAGCTGGAGTCAACAACTTCGGTGCGGTCTATGGTACCCACGACGCCATCCAGGCCATGAAGCGGGAGATAGACGCGTTGCGGCGCAAGCAGGTGCAGCCGCAGTGACAAACAAAAGGGGCGCCGCCCCAAAGTCGATGAGGCGGCGCCTTACCCGCTTCGGGAACCTACCGCGCCGCCCCGTAGTTGACCTGTGCTGGTTCTACCAGCTACTCCAGAACTCGCCCGCTAGGTTACGGTGGCGGGCTTTTTTGTTGTGTGCTAAGGCCAGACCGTGAACTGGGGGCGGACATGCGCATATCTATCTTCGCGACGGTGATCTTGGTGTTTATGGCGGCCGGCTTTTGGCTCACCGCCGAGCTGGTAATTCAATCAGCCTGACGCCAGTACAGAACATTCCGGCTTAACATTTGTTATACCGGCGATGCCTGACTGCCCATCACCTGTCCCGGCTCGTATACTGCTTCTCGCGATCCTCCTTGATCTCGCTGTTAAGCAACATCTTGAACGAGGCGACGGCTAAGAGGCTAAGCGACGTCGGGTCAAGGCGGGTCTCGGCTCCGGCCGACCAGGGCTTTTTTTGCGCGTGGCGGAACTTCCATCGATCCCACATGGTTCGCCGCGCAACTCGGGTTGACCCAACTCTCCCGATTTGTGTCCCCTCTAACCCTGGGGGAACGCCCGCCGCTGCCGTGAATGGAGCGGCGGGCCAGCGGTCCAGTGGTGCGCGTTGGGGCAGCTACGAGACTGCCTCTGTGATCCTGCCCGGCTTCAAATCGATACCAACCGCGACCTCGCGGCCAGCGTCAGTTTCACCTCGTAGATATGCTGCCCATTCTCGTCCCGAACCCGCACGACGAATTCGTGACGGTTTGCCGGAAGGGGATGGTTTATCGCGAGTTCTGGGAGAAGGTGCTTCGCTGCCTCGCGCATGTCGGACACGGACATTTCGAGGCCCTGATCATCCGGGGTGATCTGACCATCCTCGATCGTGTCAAAGAAAAAGCGTGGCATAACGGCAGCCCGAACTTGCGCCTTCTAGCCTTGTTCCCTGGCCGTTAAATTTGCGTACAGCGTCAATGTTCTGACGCCGGGCCGCATTCCTGATGCATCTGCCCCGCTGGCTCGGCCAGCGGGGCTTTTTTTATTTGCCCACGTAACGAAACCATCTCAGGCAAGTTCGGAGCTCAAGGAGGCTCCGATGACTACCGCCGACGGAGGCGAAGCTGATCCGGGCATTCAGTTCCTTGCCCGGCGGCTGGCTAAAGAGGTCGGCATCCCCGAAGCAGAGGCGCGCGGCCTGATCAAGCTCATCGGCACCAACTGGAGTTCTTTACTGCGCGAAGCCCGATTCCTGAAAAAACAGCGTCGCCCGTTTTGATCGCGGCAGCGGTCACGACCCGGTGAAGCCTTGCGCAACGGGAATCTTACTGCATGTTCCACTGTTCGGCCCCGAGAGAAACATCATGCCAATTCAACAAAAGGCAAGGGACGCCGGTAATTGGGGGCGTCGGCGGTAGCCATGCTTGGACGACGGCGGCAGGTCCTTGAAGGGAATGTCTGGCCGAAACGCCATGTCGATCAACCCTGCCTCAATCGAGGCATTGCCACCAATGGCGTTGTCATCGGCACGTCACGATTACATGCGGAACGAAAATATCGACTGTCCGAAATGCGCCTTCGTTTCGGTCGTCACGGTCAGCTTTGCCACCGCCTGAAGCGGATTAGGCGCCGGCCACCCTAGAAGTCGCATTTGCGCCAGAAACGCTGGGGACGATCCATTATCATCAGATGGGCTTGGCAGCGAAAGACGTTTACGGGCGCCCAGATCGCTCCAGCCACAAGTTAGAGATCGGCAAGAACTTCCGCCGGTGGCCGTGAGGTGATTCCAAGCGGCGGGCGAGCCCGCCGCTTGGAGGTCGATTCTCGATCGTGCCGGCCGAACGCTGTTATCAGCGGCCCCAGATTCCCTGTCCATAACCGGGCCCGGGAATATCGAAGATCGAATTTCCTTTTAAGGTCTGCGCGCTGTCGGCAGTGTTGACACTCGCTGTGCCGATCAGGTCGACCGCGTAGCCGTGGTCGGACACCATCGCATGGTAACCGCTGTTCTGATAGCCGGAGCCATGGTTGAAGTCCGAGCCGTAGTGGTCGCTGCCTGCAAAAGCCATGCCGGAGGCACACAAGAAGCTGGCAGTGGTAAGAACGATCTTTCTCATTTCAATTTCTCCATCTTTAAAGGTTGGCATTTGGCCTCACCGCGCCGTGCCCCGCACCGCATTGATGAGCCCGTCTCTTCATGCCCTTTGGGCAAACCGACCAACCGCTATCCTTCTGGATATGCGACGGCAGGTTGTTCAGCGCACGGTCGTTTCGTTGCGTTCGTCCGCTGTTCGGAGGGCTGCTTGATCGCAGCCGAAATCATCACAGTTGGGCTGCGTCAACGCGGCCCGTACGAATGACGGCTGTTCCCGATCAGCCGTCGCGTGGTGGGGTCAATGTCTGCGTTTTGTCGATCATGGCGTTGTAGAGCCGCGAGCCTCTTCATAGGCCGTATGGTTTGGTCGGTAAGACTCGTGCGGAGCCGGTGGCCGAAATCGTACGAAGTAACTGGCTTATGCATTTCTAACCTCAGATTCCGGAGCAAGACGCGTTGGCACCTCGCCAAGAATAGATGTTCGCCGAGCGAGATGGATATTTGCGTTTTCCCGTTGGCTTTTCCGCATATGCGGTGCTTATTGTCATATACCGCTTTTGTTTCAGGCGTTTTTCTGTAGTGCCATGGGACTGTTTCGTTTGTTTCAGCGGGTGAACTCCGTTCGTCCGGGGTTCATCGGCCAGATGAAGCCGCTCCATGGCGGCACTGTCCGATCTAGGCCATTCGTGTCTCGGCCGTTTTCTGGAGCACCAGATAGAGCTTGTTTGCACGTCAGCGCCGGCCAAAGACCTCCACGCGTCGAAACACTTGAAACAAATCACGCAGCGTCTGAATGCGTGCTGAAACAAAAAGGGTCTAATATCCGCCCCTGGGAGATCACGCGAACAAAGGGACGACCATGCAGCCTGATAATCCGGCTATATCCACACACACAGGCTATGCCCTCTTCGACGCCAACAATGTCCTCGTTGGTAGCAATCCGGAAATGTTTGGAAGCCAGCGGTTCGATCGCCGCGAGACGCAGCCGATGGACGCCATTGCCGCAGTCGCCGAAGCCCTCTTATATCTAAAAAGTTTCGACGGCCGCCCCATCGAGCCAGGCAACGCGTTCGCTGAAAGTGCTGCGGCACGATGGACGCAAATCGACGAAGGGCCCGTTGAGGCGGAGACTTTGGATGGGCAATGGAAGTTGCTCACGGCACATCCTCGGCCGGATGGTGGCATGGCCCTGGTTAGCGTCGACATTACCGACATGAAGCGAGCGCAGATCGCGTACCGGGAAAACGCCGAGATATTCCGCTGCATCACGGACAGTCACCCGCTGCCCGTTTGGGTGGTGGACGCGGGAAGCGGGCAAATCCTCTATGAAAGCCTCGATGCGTCGAACCTGCTCGGCCGGAAATGGCCACCGAACGAACCTCAATTCCTGCCGGATCATTTCGTGAATAGTGGCGACTTCGATGAAATCAGTTCTCTCGCCGACACCAGCGACATTGTGCGGGATCACGAAATCCAGCTTAGAAACAAAAATGGATCGACCGTCTGGTGCTCGACCAACTGCCGTCGCGGCGTTTATGGCGGACGCCCCTCGCTCATCATCGGGGTTTTGGACATCACGGAACGAAAGCAGCGCGAGGACCTGTTCGGTTTCCTGATCAAGCATCATCCGCTGCCGGTATGGATGAACGATGCAGGTTCGGGTGAACTCATCTACCAGAGCAATGCTGCCGAACGGCTGCTTGGATGGAGCAAAAAGGCGCAACGCGAGACGGTGCGGCTCGACGACTATTTCGTCGACCCCGAGAAATACCGGGAAATCAATCGGGAGCTCATGCAAAAGGGTGCCGTCGAAAATTGCGAGGTGCTTCTTAAAAGACCCGATGGCCAAGAGTTCTGGGCCACCGGCAATCTCAGGATCGTCGAGTTCCAGGGCCGGCGCGTGGTTCTCGCCGGCATCGCCGACGTGACCAAGCAGAAGAAGCGTGACGGCGAAGTCGCTGCGGCACGGGAGATGCTCGCAGACGCCGTTGAATCACTCTCCGAGGGTTTCGCACTGTACGATGAAGATCACCGCCTGGTCATGTGCAACAGCCTCTACCGCGAGTTGAACCATCCGGTGAGGGATCTCGTTGAACCGGGTGTGGAATGGGCCGATCTCCTTCGCGAATCCGCCAAGCGCGGCGTGTACCGCAATGCGGTTGGGCGTGAGGATAAATGGCTTGACGAACAGATTCGCAGTCGGATCGAGTTCCACTCCCCTATCGAGGTCCCTCTCTCCGACGGCAAATGGCACTCGGTATCGATACATCCCACCGATCTTGGCGGCTTCGTCGTAACGCGCGCCGATATCAGCGAGCGCAAGAAGGCCGAGGCTGCCGAGCGGGACGCCACGGCACTGCTGCAAAAGGTGCTCGATGCCTGCCCTTCGCCTATACGCATGACCACGTTCGAGGGAGAAACGCTCTACCGCAATCCTGCTACCAGAGATCTCTACGACGATCGCCCTCGAATAACCGACTACTATGTCGATCCAGATCATAGCGCGATATTGGAGCGCACCCTGATCGAAAAGGGCAGGATCGATGATTTTCGGGTCCAGCAGTACGACACCGAGAACAGGGTCTTCTGGGCTTCTGTTTCCGCTCGCCTGATCGATTTCCAAGGAAGACAGGTGATCGTGTCGAACACGACGAATATCACCGACATGCTCGCAGCCCAGGAAGAAACACGCAAGGCAAACGAGCGGCTGATCGACGCGATTGAATCTCTGGCTGAAGGGTTTGCCCTCTACGACAAGAACGATTGTCTGGTGCTGGCCAACAGCAGATACCGCCAGATGCACGCGATAAGCGCGGATGTGCTCGTTCCCGGCGTGAACTGGCTCGAGTTCCTTCGCGTGACCGCAAAACGCAACCAGTTTCCGGTTCCACAGGACAAAATCGACGACTGGCTTGCCGAAAGGGCAAGGGACCGCCGCGAGTTCCGGCAACAGGAATTCCGACATACGGACGGCGGATGGTTTTTCGTCTCGAACTGTCCGACCCGCGAAGGTGGGTTCGTGGTCACTCGAGTCGACATCACAGAGCGCAAGCGGGCCGAGGAGGCCGCCAAGGAAGCGGATGAAATGGTCCGTAAAGTCCTCGAAGCCTGCCCCGTTAGCGTCCAGATGACCCGAGCGCATGACGGGAGGCTGCTCTACCGCAGTCCCGCCACCGTCGAGTTGCTGGGCGACGTCACCAGCGCCGTCGACTACCATGTCGATCCGTCAGAGCGGATGCGATATGTTGAGCGGCTGCTCGCGACGGGGTTGGTTGACGATTTCGAGACCCGGCTCAAACGCAAGGACGGTGGAACCTGCTGGTGTTCGATTTCGTCTCGACTGATCGATTACCACGGCGAGAAGGTGATCGTTTCCCACACCTATGATCTCACCGACCGTATCGAAATGCAGCAGGAATTGGAGCGACAGCGCGAGACGCTGCACCAGAACGAAAAGATGTCGGCGCTCGGCGGATTGCTGGCGGGAGTGGCGCATGAGCTCAATAATCCGCTTTCGGTGGTGCTTGGCCTGTCATCTCTGTTGAAGGAGACCGCAACCGATGCCAAGGTCGTTGAACGCGCCGACAAGATGAGCAAGGCAGCCGAACGCTGCGCCAGGATCGTCAAGACGTTCCTCGCTATGGCCAGACAGCAGCCGACGCGAACCTCAAACGTTGCGATCGCTGACATCATTTCAGAAGCGGTGGAAGTGGCGAGCTATTCGATACGATCGTCGGACATCGGGCTTTCAGTTCATCTTGAACCTGGGCTTCCGCCGATCTGGGCGGATCCCGATCAGCTTGGCCAGGTGTTGATCAATTTGCTTGTCAATGCAGAACAGGCGCAGCACGGCTGGGAAGGGCGACGGTCAATCACGGTTTCAGCGCGGCTTCATTCCACGACCGGCAACGTAGTCGTCAGCGTCGCCGACACCGGTCCGGGAATTCCCAAAGAGATACTTCCCCGCATTTTCGAGCCGTTCTTTACGACGAAGGAGATTGGGGCAGGGACCGGGATCGGGCTATCCTTCTGCCATCGGATCATCCAATCCCATGGAGGAACCATCGAGGTCGAATCGCCCGAGGGGGGTGGCTCGACCTTCATACTTTCGCTGCCTGCTTCGGACCGTCTCGATGAACGAGCCGAAACGGCGGAGGACGAGCTCCCGAATTCAACCGGCATTGCTTGTCTGGTGGTGGACGACGAAGAGGAAGTGGGTGAGCTGGTCGCTGAGGTGCTGAGGCGAGACGGGTTCAACGTCACCATTGCCAGATCCGGCGAAGAAGCACTGCTGCACCTCCAGAACCGCACTTTCGCGCTGATCCTCAGCGATCTGAAAATGCCGAACATGGATGGACGGAGATTGTTCAACCAGATTGCCAAGCTCCATCCGGCCGAGCTTGGCAGGTTAGCCTTCCTGACGGGGGACACGATCAGCCCGAACGCGCAGATGTTCCTGCGCGCCGCGAAACGGCCTTATCTTGAGAAACCGATAAAACCTAACGAGCTCCGTTCGTTTGTCTCGAATTTGGTCAACAAGAATACTTGACAGATCCATCGATTTGCACCTCACTTCAGGGGGCAACTTGTCCATTGGCGAGTTGCTCGGTGATCGATTTTGACGACGCACGCACACATAGTTGTCTGCGATGACGAACCGGATATCCGCGACACGGTGGCGGAATATCTGGAGCATCATGGCTATGCCGTGACGCCGGCCAACGCGGGACCTGCCCTGCGTGAGCTTATTGATAACCAGCACGTCGATGTGGTCATATTGGATATCCGAATGCCAGGTGAGGATGGCCTCTCCCTGGCGCGATATCTGCGAGAGCACTCAGACGTTGCCATCATCATGCTGACCGGATCGGCGGAAATCGTCGACCGCATTGTCGGATTGGAGATTGGCGCCGACGACTATATCGCCAAGCCCGTAGACCTGCGGGAGCTGCTGGCGCGGGTGAAGGCCGTGCTGCGCAGGACCTCGACGAGCGAAAGTGCCGCGAAGAAACCGAGCTCTCCTGGCCACCAGGTCCAGTTCGGCAAGTGCCGCTTCGACCCGGATGCACGCAAATTATACAACGCCGAGGGGGTCGAAATAGCGATCACCGCCATGGAGTTCCGGCTTCTGAAAGTATTTAACGAACATCGCGGACGAGTGCTCAACCGCGACCAACTGCTCGAACTCGCTCATGACCGCGCGTGGGATCCCTTCGATCGCAGCATCGACATTCGCGTCTCGCGCCTGCGGAAGAAAATCGAGGTTGATCCCTCCAAGCCGGAGGTGATCAGGACAATCCGCGGTATGGGTTACCTCTACTCTTGAGCGGGCCGCCCGGTTGGACCAGCGCTTCAGGGCTGGTGGAAGTGGCAGTCACTCCTTCGTGGACTGCCTTCGCGAACGATCCGTTCGCAAACCAACTTCAAGTCCGAAATCGCCTTATGCGGTTCTCCTGCCCTCGCCCCGGGCAGGGCCGCCCGGGAGATCTATGAAGGTGCGCTTACGGCCAGGGATCGCCGGCGGATCGCGAGCGATGAAGCCCGGCGTCCCTCAGGAGATGTTCGTTAAGCTCGAAGAGCGCGGCGCGCAGATCGCGTGCGGCGCGCCTGCGTCTGCGGATGGTGCGCCAGCGGCCGAACGTGGATTGCAGGAAAACCGGCATCGCTCAGGGCGCCTTCCGGCTTGCTGGCGCGTTCGTCTGGGCGCGGCGCAGGAACGAACGGTTCACCGGGCTGTGCGGCTTCAGCGCAAGGCGCTCATTGGCGAGCGCTTCGGCCATTCCGGTCAGGCCCCCGCGCACCGTCGCCTCGATTAAGGTCCAATCGATGATGTCGCGCTGGGCGTGGCTGCCACCGAATGAATTCGCAATGAAACGCGCGCCATGCAGATGGCCCGCTGCCGCTTCATACTCGCCACGCCAGAACGCCGCGAAGCCTTGCACCAGAGGCAGGGCGGTCCGCCGGCCCCATTCGGCGGCCTCGGAGACCTCGGCGCTGCTGCGGTAGGCGTCGATGATGTGGTCGACTTCTTTGTGCCTGCCGGCACCCAGATAGGCCATCACCGCATGCCAGTCGTTGAAAGGATAGGTGCGGCCGTCGGCATGACTGTCCCAGGCCGCCGCCAGTTCGTTCCAGCGGTCGCCGACGTCGTGGCCGGACAGATGCAGCCGCCACAGCAGGGCCGATGCATCGACCATGTCGACGGCGACCATGCTGCGGTCCTGCCGGATCGGCCCGTCATAGAGCGCGAAAACCTCGTCGGCCTGGCCGAGATCGAGATGGCAGAGCGAACGGTGCCACCAGTTGTGGACCCTAAAGAAATTGTCGTCGGCGGACCAGTGCGGCTCGCGGGCGATCATCCAGCCGATTCCGTCCTCAGCGCGTCCTTGCATCTCCATGACGTGGGCGACGGCGTGGTGAGCCCAGCAGTCGAGCGGCTGAAGGGCGACGGCGAGGCGGCCAATTTCCTCAGCGCGGCCGTAGTCGCCAGTCTCCTCAAGGCCGAACGCATGCATGCCGAGCAGGATCGAATGACCAGGGATGTCCTCCGACCATTTCGGCAGCACGCGGGCTATGCGGTCGCGCAGGCTGCGCGCATTGGCCCGAAAGAAGTCCATCAGGTGGCCCGACTGAAGCGCGACGATATCGCGCGGGTGGTCGGCGTTATGGCGGTCGAGCGCTGTGGCCGCTGCCGTCCATTCCCCCTCGACCACCAGGTCGAGCACCGTGACATGCGACGCCTCGCGGTCCGAAAGCCGCAACGACTTCACGGTGCCCAGGATCGCCTTGGCATCCCGTGTCGCGTCGGGCTGCGTGGCGAGACCGAACAGATGCGCCTTGAGGATATGCGCCATCGCGAAGTCGGGTGCGACTTCGATAGCCTGGTCAAGCAATCCGAGAGGATCGCCGCGATAGATGTTGAAGGCCTCGACGGCCTGGTCGTACAGCCTAGATGCCTCGGCTGTCGATCCTGACAACACATTGCCTTGCTGATCCATAATCATGATCGGAATCTCTTTCGATGGTATGTATAGAAGACCGCATCATTTGCCTTTCCCGCCACAGGTCAGATCGGGCATGGCGGTATCGACGCTCGAATAGGCCAGGAGGTGGAGCAGCAAGGGACGTTTCTTGGCTTTAACCCGTTTTATCTTCATGGCCATGCCTCAAGCCGCGGACCACCAAACTAATCTCGGACCGGCTGATCCCGATATCCTTCAGGAGAGCATCCTCCATTGCCGCGAGCGTCCGTTCCGCCAGACGACGGGCCTGGTAGCCCTGGAAAGAGCGACAAGCTGCCCGAATTCTCGGCGTAAGCGAAGACATTGCAGAACTCCATTGATCGAGACCGCTTCGAACGGCGGTGCTGTTTGATTTAAGCCATCCCTGTTTCAGCCGTTTTTCCGCAACGCCGCCGAATTGTTTCGCTTGTTTCACTGCTGACACAGTCGGGCGAGGTTCGTTAGTTTGTGCCACATGCCCTTCCGCCGACGTGCTGGCGGTGTGAATCAAAGTGGCCGGGGTCGGACCCAACCCACCGCTACAATCCGCTGGATTACATCCGCCCCGACCGCGGTGACCGCACGACCGATATCCAGAATATCGCCACCATTGTGGTTCCGGAAAGCGTCGACCCGGAAAATTCGATCTGGCAGGCGACCGCCCAACAGGCCGGCGCAATCAGCTACATCAACGAAGGCGTGTTTTACCGCGGCCGGCGCAATCTTGGGGAGGTCACGGCTTTCTTCAACAAAGGAACGAGCCTGCACTCTAATGGCCCTCATCAAGGAGAAGGAGCCGAACCTCGCGCTTTACCGTCAAGAGCTTCAAAGCCTGTAATCGCGCTTTCCGATCGCTGCAGTGTCCGCTCTACTCGATATCCAGAAGGCCCTGTTGCCCTTCCGCAACGAGTGCGAGGTCGCGGCAGGTCACCGACATGGATTTGCGCGCCCTGAAATGACAGGCCGATCCCGGTCCATCTGGCGCCGAACATCGCCGTCGGCGGCGGGAAGCGCAGAGCCGGAAGGCGGCTTTGCCTGTCTGCGCGGGGCTCCACAGTCACCAGCCGGGGCGATGAGGGGAGAATGACCGCCCCGTTCGCGCACGAAGTTTATTCGTATTCTGCGTTCGGCATGTTCATCCCGGCGTTAAGCCCTGCACCGAAATCTTCCTGGCGCTCCTTTGATGGGTCTCGAAGTTGACCAAGGCGACTAACGATGTCCGTCATTCGCTCGGCCACAAGATATCCAACTCCTGGCCCGCAAAAGATTTCAGTGCCGCGTCCGCTATGGTGCGGGTTCATCGAAATGGCTTGATCAAAGTTGACCGCGATAGGTGTGTTCAGATCTTTCTCTGTGAGTGTGAGCCACATAGTACCTCCCAAATTGACGAGACCAGCAAAGCACCCGCATGTGCTCAACGGTGCGGAGGCCGCTGCAAGAATATGAGCATCCGCTAATATTAACTTCCCGCCAGCGGACTTTGTTCCTCCTCGTGGGCTCGGATCAGTAATTGCGCAATTTGGAAGCACCTCCTATTGCTACCCAGGCATTTCGGTATTTTCCTTGGGGTTTTTATTCACGCCCGGAGAAGGTGACGTCTCCGCTGGTGCATTTCCACCTTGGTTCTGCTCAGGAGCGCGCTTGAATGGCGCCGTTTGCCACGAACCATTCTTTAAGGGCGTAAATACAAAGAAGGCTAGCAGGCATAGGAAGATGACCGCGATTACTGCGGCGCCCCACATAAGGATCCTGCCAGTACCTTGTTGTTCTTGTTTACGAGAGAGGACCTCTTTCATCGAAATTCCTTCCAGGATTTGCGCGCCCTCGTCGACGCAGCAATGTCATATGGGTTGGCGCGGATGACCGGCTCTAAATCATTCGGGAAGTTCGGGTCGTCGACCGGTAATCTCGGCAACGAATCCTTTTCGTCCGGCCGATGAGTAGGCAGCATCTCTGCCACCTCGGCTAGAATATCGTTTACGACCCCGTTCATCTGCGCGCCTGTTTCGAAGCTTTTCAGCTCCTCGAACTTCGCTACTGCATCAAGGTTCCGGCTTTTTGCTGCATCACTGCCGAATTCAGAATTGCGTCAACAGAGAGAAGCGCAGAGGCGGAAAGCCGCATAATCAAGGGAACTTTGCCCGTCATGCGCGATTTCCTCAGTGGAGAGAGAGCCATGTCCAAAAGAACCCGCCTTGATGAAGACCCGGCCGAAGGCAGCCGTTCGGTAGTCGATCACGACCTTAAAAAGTCGTCCGCCAAGCCTGGACCCGAAGCGGACGCCAAGGGCCAGTCAGAGAAAAACCACAAAGGTGGACAGAGCGACGGCGTGTCTAGCGCCAATCCTCGCGTGATATCCGGCGAGGAGGACGGCGACGCCACGTTCCATATGAGCGAAAGAAGTAGGACTTCACTCTGAAGGCCATTCGGTGCGCCATTTCCCATCTACTCCTTGGACCAGTACCTCTACCTCATGTCCCAGAGAAGCTTCGCTGTTTGCTGCCTTGACGGCGGCCAGGACGGCGGAACCCTGCGAGTCAAAGGGATAGTCCTTGTCGTCTTAGCGGACCTTCCATCGATCCGCGTCTTTCGACACGTAATACCTGACCTCAGTCAACTGATCATCCGAGACCTGGTGATCCTGGTTGGAAAGGTCGATCGGCAACGCGCCGATCACCCTGCCCGTAGTCTTCTCGATGACTGTGACGGTCCGCTGCGTCGATCAGGGCTTGTTAACAGTGTCGTCAACTGCATTGGCTGTCGATTTGACATCCCTGCCGACGCCGCGGACGGTATTGGCGCAGGCTGAAAGAGCGATCGCGCAGGCAAGAATGATGGTCGGCGCAGTGCGGAACAAGTTCATGGCGGCGTCTCCTGGTCGACAGCCCTCAGCGAGCACAGAAGCAAAAGCTGCTTGGAGGGGAACCCGCCCCAGTAATCAGGCGGGTTCCAATGAGATCATCCGCAGACGCGAATCTTTTCAACAATCATGCGGTGATGCTTCCAATGCTTGACCACCTTGGTACGGCAATGGCGTCGATGGTGATCCTTGATGACAACGCGTCCGTGGTCGGTCTTGATCACGGTCTTCGCTTCGGCAGGGATGCCGGCGAACGAGATTGATGCAACGGCGATCATGGACGCGAGAAATAGTTTTTTCATGGTTTCCTCAGTGAGTTGAACGCACGTAAACTCGCGGATGCAAATCGAGTTCCAATCACGCGAAGGGATGAGGCGAAAGCGCCATAAGGAAGGCTGCTTAGGAGATGGCAGCGTTAGAACTGAGTGTCGGCAACCGGAGGCTTCCCCGGCAGTTTCAACCGATCGCGTTGGTATTCAGCGTATCGCTCGGCGGTGGATTTGTCGTTGAAGAACTCCTGCCTCACGTTCCCGTCTTCGGTTACGCGCACTGCCCATCGCTCACCGACAAACTTGACACAAACGCCATTCGGTTCGCCCTGCACCATGGCCCGCCTCCTTGGAACAGCATAGTTGACTGTTAGACGCCGCTGAACGATTTGGGGACAATGGACCAGATAGCCGCGCTGATCGGGGCAGGGGGATGCGAAGATTGTCAGCGGCTGCTCAACCAGCATAACCCCGGGCGAAAGACCGCGGGGCGGGATGGGCGATCCGGCTCAAGGAGTTTGTTCATCCATTGCGGCGACCCCTAGCCCAAAAGACCGCCTAGGGGAGTGGCCGTCCCTTTGTTTTCCGGCACATCCATCAAGGCTTGCGCGATGCGCTGGATTGACATCCGCTTCTCAATTGACCTCAGGTCATTATCAATTTGATTGATGGTCTTGATCTCGCGTAGGCCGATGCGGATGCCTTCAGCGCCATGTCCGACGAAGACAAGGCGGCCTATGTCGAGGCCGCCAAGCAGTAAGACCAGTTCAGAGGGCCGCCTCTCAGCGGGCGGCCCTTAACTTTCAATCCTTCAAGGCATCGCGAACCGCGTCCTTTGCCTTGCCGACGCCTTTCTGAATGCTGCCTTCGGCCTTGTCAGCGGCGCCGTCAGTGCGAAGCTTGTCGTCGCCCGTCATCTTGCCGACCTTGTCCTTCACCTCGCCGCGGAGTTTCTTCGCTGAGCCCTTAACTTCGTCTTTGTGCATCGTCGTTCTCCTTTGCGCAGACCCAACGTGAGCGGAACTTGAATGTTCCAGAGTGAGCAGGATCGGCATGGCTGGATACGGTGACGATGCAGACTTCACTGCCTATGCGGCCGCGGCCGGCTATACCGTGCCAGCTGGCAGCATCCCTGGTGCTCGCCAGCGAGGCAGCGCATATATCGACGGCACCTAAGGCGCGCGCGCTTCTCAGGCCAGCCTACGGGCGGTATCAACCAGGAAAGAGCATGGCCGCGCACCGGCGCCACAGCCTATGGTTCTGCGCTCGCTTCCGACCTGATCCCCCAGCGAGTGATCGACGCCTCCTATGAGCAGCTTACCTCGAACTGACCCGCCCCGGCTCACTGTCCGTGTCGTTCGATCCGGTCAAACGGGTCAAGCGGCAGAAGGTCGAGACGATCGAACGTGAGTTCTTCGAGCCCGGGCACGACGGCAACATCTTCGCACCGAATGCGCCTGTGTCGAGCCTGATCGAGGGCGTTCTCGCGCCCCTGCTCGGCCCGGTCTGGGGCGATCCAGCAATCATGGTGGTGTGAGGCCGGCTTCTATGCCGACATGGGAGAGATGGTCCAAGACCTTCTCCGGCCCGACGCGGAGGACGGCCTTGGCCAAGGCGAGGTGAAGCTCAAGCGCATCCCGACAACGCCCGGCCCGAACCCATGGGATCCTCCGGTCGAGGGTGCTCCAGTGCTCTACGATCTGAAGGCGGCCGTCAAGCGCGTCGACCAGCGCTATAAAAACGGTGTGTTGATTGTGGAAACCGTCGACCTCATCACCTTCGCCGTGCCCGAGGTCGAGCCTCTCATGACCGACACGCTGGCTATCGACGGCAGGGAGCGGGTCATTACCAGCCTGAAGCCGTTCCCCTTCGGCGGGTGTGGCGGTGGCGTGGAAGGCCATTGTGGCGGTGTAGAACTGTGATTGTCAGCCGTTCTCGCGCTTCCAAAGGCTCGAAGTGGCCGCGTATACGAAGGACGCTGACCAGGTAATCAGGACGAGGCCATTCAGCGCTTCAAGGGCCGCCACGATCCGCATGGGCCCGGTAGCATAGACTTCGCCAAAGCCAAGGGTCGTATAACAGGCGACGGAAAAATAGAAGAAATCCTCTGCGCCGCCGGTAACCTCGCCCATCAAACTGCCGTACTGAGTGTGAGACTGCATCCACGCATATACGATGGCGAAAAGACCAACACCCGCGATGTGCGCGGCAATCGCGCCCGTGATGAGAAGCAGAAGATCCACCCGCATTGGCAAGGAAAAACGGCGTCTCAAGGCGCCGGTCATGTTCAGTACCTCGTAGTGCATCAGAACTGTGACGAGTGCGAGCACTGCAGATGCGGAAATTGCGATGACCACGTTCGATACTTCCAGGCAGGAGTGAGATGCTTAAACGCCTATCACCCCGCGAGCGGTTCGAACAGCTTGTCGCTGACTGGACTCCGAAACTCGCCTCGCCTTTCTCGACGCGATCGACGACATCACGTCGAACATCGTCCTGCGCCGCGTGGTGGAGCGACTGGAGCGCGGCGACATCACCGGCGCCATCCAGGCCATGCACCTCGACGAGGCAGCATTCCGGCCGTTGGATGAGGCTATCAGGCAGGCTTTCAACGGCGGCGGTGTCGCCACGGTGGAAGGGATGCCAACGCTTCGCGATCCGTCCGGCCATCGTGTGGTGGTGCGCTGGGATGCAAGGAACTTGGCGACTGAGACGTGGCTGCGGGATCACTCGTCGCAGTTGATCACGAATATCGTCACTGACCAGCAGGTCGCCGTGCGGACCGCTCTGGAAGCAGGCCTCGCCCGCGGCGACAACCCGACCCGCACCGCCCTCGATGTGGTCGGTAGGGTCAATCGCGTGACAGGGACTCGTGAAGGTGGATTGGTCGGGCTCACCTCAGTCCAAGGCGAATACGTTGCCCGAGCCCGCCAGGAACTGCTTTCCGGCGAACCCGACCAATTGAGAAATTATTTGAGTCGGGCACGGCGGGACAAGCGCTTTGACGCCGCAGTGCGCAAGGCGATCGAAGCGGGGAAACCGCTGCGGGCGGATGCCGTCGCCAAGATCACAGGCCGCTATTCGGACGGGCTGTTGAGCTCCGCGCCGACACCATTGGCTTGCATGAGACCTTCGCGGCCCTTGGCGCGTCGAGGACATCGCGTTCCACCAGCAGATCGAGAAGGGCAACGTCGGGGCCAATACGGTCACGAAGACCTGGAAGCATACGCCGCAGGAACATCCGCGCATCCAGCATATCGCGATGCAGGGACAGACGGCCGGACGGAACCGCAATCCCGTACCCGCATGCTCCCGGCGTGCCGGCGAGACACGCGCTCGGGTGCAAGTGCCTCGCTGAGTACAAAATCGAGTTCGTTGCTCAGTTGGTGCGGTGACGTTCGCTCACGCATTGCCGAAGGCCCCACCATCGCGGTGTCGGCGGCATCCACGGGGCATCCTTCGCGGACACCGCGTTCCCATCTGCCGGTCTGCTGCCGGGGACCGCTTCGCGAGTTCCCGTTTTCCTCCGAAGCGATCGAAGCCGGCAGGCCCCTCGCTCGCTCACCAGCGTCGCACGCCTCGTTGGCCGAGTAATTCCTTTTAACGGTCCAGAAGTTTTCATGACGTATGGCGGACCCATGAAGCTGCTACGACATTTCGGCGAGCCAACCCGTCGTCTCTTTCTGTTGAGAACGGCTTTGCCCATCATTGGGCTATCAATGTTTGTTGCGATGGCCACCACAGGCCTTTTGCTCTGGTCCACGGTTCAGACCGACGGCGTTGCCGTGTCACGGCAGCAAAGTCTGGTTGCACTGATCATATCCAAGCTCGAGAGCGGCGTTGCACACGACCAGGAGAGCGTCACGGTTTGGGACGACGCGGTCACCGCACTGCGAAGCCATGATACGAAATGGCTCGATGTCAATCTCGGCAGCTGGATGCACACGTATTTCGGTCCGATAATGAGCCAGTCTACGCATCGGTGGGCGGCTCAACTGTCGAGCCCGGCAGCTACCGATCCATACATTCGAATACCGCGCGTCTTGTCGACGACCTCAGGGCAAGACTGAAGCGAGGGGACACCGAAAGCGTTACGAAGCAGGTCCTCACGATAGGCGCTTCCGATATGGCGGTCATCTCCGGCCATCCTGCCATCGTCAGCATCAAGCCTGTCGTCTCCGACACTGGCCACATCGCACAAGAACCCGGTCAGGAATTTCTACATATCGCGGTTCGATATCTCGATGGCAGTCTCATCACCTCCTTGCGGCAGGACTACCTGCTCGACGGCGCGCGCTTCTCCTGGGTCAACATGCTTGCTCGGGGAGAGGCGTCTTATCCGCTGATTGACCGATCCGGTTCGACTATCGGCTTCTTTGTCTGGCAACCATATCGGCCTGGGGCGCCGGTATTTTCTCAACTGGGGCCAATGCTCGTCGCTACGTTCGGGCTGCTACTGGGCGGCGTCATCGTCGTCCTGATGAGCCTTCGCAGGCGGACCTTGAAGCTGATCGAATCCGAAGACCGAATCTATCACCTCGCCCACAATGATCTACTGACCGCCCTGCCCAATCGCAGCCAGTTCAATGACCGCTTGGCCGATGCGCTGACACGGCTGCCCTCGACAGGCGAGCAACTCGCAATTCTCTACCTCGACCTCGACCGCTTCAAGCAGGTCAACGACAGCTTCGGTCATCCCGCCGGCGATGAGCTGCTTAGGGAATTCTCGGACAGGCTAAGAAGGCTCACCACGGAAGCAGATACGGTCGCGCGCCTGGGCGGCGACGAGTTCATCATCATCCAGCGCCAGGTCGCAGGAGAGCATGAGGTCAAAACCCTGTGTGAGCGGTTGATTGAAACCGCTCGCCGACCCTTCGAAGTGGCCGGGGTTCAGGTCTTCGTCGGCGTGAGTGTCGGCGCAGCGTTTGCTCCGAGGGACGGATGTGACCGGGACGAATTGGTGCGCAAAGCCGACGTTGCGCTCTATCACGCCAAAGCCGCGGGCCGCAGCGGCTATGTCTTCTTCAAAGCCGAGATGGACCAGACGCTGGCCATGCGCAAGGACTTGAACAGGAGCTACGCAAGGCGCTGCAAGTGCCTGGCCAGATCCAGGTCCATTATCAGCCGCTCTACACGGCCGACACCAACAGAATGGCGGGCGTAGAAGCCCTGGCCCGCTGGTCTCACGCGGAGCGTGGTTGGGTAGCCCCGGATTTGTTTGTACCACTGGCCGAGAAAACGGGGCTGATCGACCAACTGGGCGACCTGGTTCTGCGGAAAGCATGCCTTGATGCGGTCTCCTTGCCCATCGACACCTTGGCGGTCAATGTGTCAGCCTTGCAGCTGAACAATCCGAGCTTCGCCATGAAGATGACGAGCATCTTATTGGAGGCGCAGATGGATCCGCGGCGCCTCGAACTGGAAGTTACCGAAAGCACGCTGTCGGAGCGCCCGACAGAATGCCAGCGCAACATCAAGGCGCTGCGCAGCATCGCGGTGCGCTTTGCTGTTGATGATTTCGGCACGGGATTTTCCTCACTGGGACGCCTCCCGACCCTGGACGTGGATAGGATCAAGATCGATCGAAGCTTTGTGCAGGGCTTTGGCCGCTGCAACGGTGAGGAGGCCATCGTTCAGGCGATCATCGACATGGCGCGCGTCACTGGACTCAACACCACGGCGGAAGGCGTTGAGACGCAGAGCCAATGCGATTTTCTGCGCAAGCTCGGCTGCGACCAGTTGCAGGGCTTTTTGTTATCCAAGCCGGTGCCGAAAGAGGAGCTCCAGAATCTCCTAGAGGGAAGATCCCGGCGCGTTTCTGCCTAGGTACCGAAACCCGACATCTCGTAACAGCTTGTCGGGTCCTTGGCGGCGTGATCGTTCGTGTGCCCATCGCTCCAAAGCCGAAACGGGCGGCTGGTCACAAAACTCGCCAGCATTCCACGACATTGTTGCTCCTCCGCAGCTCACGAGTCGTACCTCGAAAGTCTCTCGCGGCCAGCTGGGACAAGCGTAGACATCGCTGGGACGGCTGCGAGTACCTTGCCTGTGCGCGCGGCTGTGAGAGCGGTACGACACAGCCAACCTGCTCCATGGAGGGCGAGCGAACAACTTTCCCCGCGACGCGCCTCTCGTGTCGGCGTCAACCCATGGCGTTGAGTGAGGGCGGTCAGAGTGAGAGTGCAAACGGGTGGGCCGCGACGGGTTGAGGGCTGGGAGAGAGGCTCCCGGCGCCCGTCGCGGAGACCCGCGATGTCCAGAAAGAACGCATCCGCTCGTGCCGGCCAGGACCGGACGAGCCTTTTTGACGAAATTACCGGCAAGATCATCGCCGAACTGGAGGCGGGGCGCGTGCCCTGGGTCCAGCCCTGGGGGACGGCGGCGGCGAAGGCGAGCCTCGCACTGCCGAGGAACGCCGCCACCGGCCGGCATTATTCCGGGATCAACATTCTGATCCTCTGGGGTGCGATGATCGAGCACGGATTTTCCGGCCAAAGCTGGCTCACCTTTCGCCAGGCGCTCGCGCTTGGCGGCAATGTGCGCACGGGCGAACGAGGCACGACCGTAGTCTATGCCGATCGCTTTGTGCCCGAAGATGAGAAGCGGCGCGCAAGCGAGGCGGGCGACGAAGCCCAGGCGATCCCGTTCCTGAAGCGCTTCACTGTCTTCAACGTCGCACAGTGCGAGAATCTGCCGGAGAGTGTGGCGATGAACGCGCCGCCTCCGCCGCCGGCCCTGATCGAGCCAAAAGTCGAGGCGTTGATCCGCGCGACGGCAATCGACTTCCGCATCGGCGGCAACCGCGCCTTCTACGTTCCGGCGCTTGACTATGTGCAGATCCCGCCGCCCCAGACGTATTTCGAGCCTATCAACTGGCACCGAACGGCGTTGCACGAGTTGGGACACGCCACCGGGCATCCATCTCGTCTGGGCCGCGATATGACCGGCAGCTTCGGCACGAAGAATTACGCCTTCGAGGAGTTGGTCGCCGAGATGGCCGCAGCCTTCTGCTGCGCATCGCTTGGCGTCGTGCCGACCGTCCGGCACGCGGATTACATCGGGGCCTGGCTCGAGGTGCTGCGGGAGGACAATCGCGCCATCGTGCGCGCCGCGTCCTATGCCAGCAAGGCAGCTTGCTGGCTGCTTGGCTTTGTCCCCGCCGGTGATGCGGACGAGGCGCAGGCTTCGACCGGCCAGACAGTGGCCTGATCCTCCTACGCCTGATGCGAGCGCCTGCTCGCCAACCACCACGATGGCGACGGCCGCTCCACGTCCATGGATATCTTCATCCATCGACAGGCTCGCCGCCGAGATGAAGATCGAGACCCCTGTTGGGCCTTGGCTAATCTCGGCAAGCCCGAACTCGGCTCGGTCGTCATCGTCGACATAACGGCCGTCCGCCTCCCTGCCGGTCTCGGCATGGAACCTGACGTTCGAGGATCCTGCTTCTCGTCTGCGTCTGGGGGCGAGCCGGCTATGGGAGCGGCAGCATCCCCGAGGGAGCCAGGCGGCCACGTGATGCGCTTTCACCGCTGACCGCGACCTATACATGATCCTGGCCGCACACCTAAGCGGCGCCAGACAGCGAGAGGAGGAACGGGATTTTGTGACGGTTCGGAGGTCGAGAGAGAGGCTCTCGGCCGCCCGTCGCGGAGCAATCTCGATGCCTACTTTTGTCCAGAAGATCACGCTGCCCTCCTCGCGCAATATTCCCTTCACCCAGCTCGTGCTCGCCCAGTTCAACATCGGCGGCGTAGAGGCGGACAGGCGGGGGGTAGCATGATTACCCTTCACGACGCTTCCAACCTCGCACACCGTCTTGGCCGGCAGGCCGAGGCAGTGTGCCGTCATTATCTGTCCGTCGGTCACCGGGAGGGGCACTACTGGGTCGTAGGCGATGTGCGCAACACGCCCGGCCGCTCCATGTTTGTTCGGCTCGAGGACTCGCCGAAGGGCCCGGCCGGCAAATGGGTAGATGCCGCCACCGGCGAGCACGGCGATCTCCTCGACGTGATCCGGGAAAGCTGCGGTCTGCTCAGGTTCAAGGAAATTGCCGACGAGGCGCGGGCCTTCCTCAGCATGCCATTGCCCGGGCCGACGCCGGCCGCAGTCCGTCAGCCCGCACCGCCGCATCGTTCACCCGTAGCCGCCCGCCGCCTGTTCGATATGTCGCGGCCGATCGCGGGCACGCTCGTACAGTTGTATTTGCGCGAACGCGGCATTACCGATCTACGCGGAACCGGAAACCTGCGCTTCCACCCGCGCTGCTATTATCGTCCGGACGAGCATTCGCCGATCGAGATATGGCCGGCCATGATCGCGGCCGTAACCGACCTCGACGGCCGGATCAGCGGGGTGCATCGCACCTGGCTCGACCCGACACGCCGCGACAAGGCGCCTATCGACACGCCGAGACGGGCGATGGGCGACCTTCTTGGCAATGCGGTCCGTTTCGGCATTGGTGGCGAGGTGTTAGCGGCAGGCGAAGGCATCGAGACCGTTCTGTCGATCCGGCAGGTCCTGCCCGACATGCCGATGCTCGCGGCACTCTCGGCAGCCCATCTCGCGGCGATCCATTTCCCCGACACGCTGCGGCGGCTCTATATTCTGCGCGACGATGATTCCGCCGGCGATCGCGCGCGGGACAGGCTGGTCGAACGGGCGAACGCGGCTGGGATCGAGTCGATCGTGATCTCGCCCCAACTCGGCGACTTCAACGAGGATCTGTGCACCCTCGGCCTGGACGCACTGCGCAGGGGAGCCCGGTTGCAGATCGGGCCGCAGGAGATGGGCCGCTTCATGGCGTAGGCGACATAGACGAAGGAGGACAGGCGTGCGGATCGCCGCCGTGCTCGGCGGATGCGTCCATGCTTCGCAGAGGACCGTGTCTCGGCCTTCGAGAGAGCGATCGGCCCACAAGCCGGCCAGCCGGGCAATGGCGGCGGCCGACTATTTTCCGGCGCGGCCTCAAGGCCGCTTTCCATCGCGAGGCAAAATAGCCGGCCTTAGCCATCGAGCCCTGCGCTTGCGCTCCGCGTGCCCGGCCGTCGGGCCCGTGGGCTTCGTCGCCACGAAGGCCGCGACGGTAGCGGTCCAGCCGACGGAGCATCCCCATGCGCGAGCACGACGACTACGAACCGCACCACGAATCCTCATCCACCGACCATGTCCTCAACGAACTCCAGCTCCATGGCTATCGCCCCTTCGCCGATGAGCCTGACCAGCGGCTTTTGCCCGACGGCAACCAGGTCGCGGGCGCCGTCGCCAACATCTTCGACGCCCTGATCGGCACCCTGGAGGACACGCGACTCGAACCCGACCTCGACGATCTCCTCTGGTCGACCACCAACGTATTCCACCGCGCCGCCGAGCGGATCGCGCGCGAGCTGGACGACAACGAGCAGGCGCAGAAGCGGTCGCAGCGAGAACAGGACGGCAGCGAGGTGAAGTCGGTCGAACTGGAGCGCCTGATCGCTGAGGGCATGACGCTCATCGAACGCCAAAACGCTTTCGAGCTGATGCGCGACCAGGCCGCCGAACACTACGAACGCCACGTCGGCAAGACTTGGCTCCCGCGCAGCGGATCGAGGGTCAACCATCGCAATCTGACCTCGGCGATGATCGACAGCCGCGATTTTCTGATGGCGAAGAAACGCGCCGACCAGGGGGTGCTCCTGCCGCCGGGTCCGAAGATCGTCCTCACCGGTGGGCTCGACTTCGACGACCACCGGCTGATCTGGGCCAAGCTCGACCAAGTTCACGAGAAGCACCCCGACATGGTGCTTGTCCATGGCAAGTCGCCGAAGGGCGCCGAGAAGATTGCCTCGCTGTGGGCGAAGAACCGCAACGTGCCGCAGATCGGCTTTGCGCCGGACTGGACGAAGCACGGCCGCGCCGCGCCCTTCAAGCGCAACGACACGATGCTGGAGATCGTGCCGAACGGCGTGATGCACTTTCCCGGAACCGGCATCAACGACAATCTCGCCGACAAGGCCAAGAGGCTCGGCATCCCGGTGTGGAAGTTCGGCGGCGCTTAAGCCGCCTCATCGACTAGATCGGAGATGGGAGGGGCCGGTCTGGGGACACGACTCGTCGACGGCATCACTGCCTGGCGGACCGGAAGAACGTACGCAGTTCACGCGCCAGTATCTCAGGCGCCTCTTCCGCCATGTGGTGGCCGCAGTTCAGGCTATGACCCCTCACGTCAGCGGCCCAGGAACGCCAGATCGCTAGAATATCGCCGTATAGATCCTCTAGATCGTCACGAGCGGACCAAAGAACGAGAAGCGGACATTCGAGCATGCGGCGCGCGGCTCGATCCTCCTCATCGTGCTGACGATCGATCCCCAGCCCTGCCCGGTAGTCCTCGATCATGCCGTGAACCGTTGCCGGGTCGTGGATGGCGGTACGGAAGTCTGCGTAGGCTTCCTGACCCATAGCCTCGGGACTCCCTCCGTACCAAGCGTCGGGGTCGGCCAAAATCGCACGTTCGGGTATTTCGGCCTGTGCGAAGAAGGACCAGTGCCACCAGGCTGTTGCAAACCGCGCGTCACAACGGGAAAGTGCTTCCGCGATGGGAATTCCCTCCAGGATCGCCAAGCTGCTCACCGACTCCGGATGGTCCATGGCGGTCCGAAACGCCGTGTAAGCGCCCCTATCGTGACCAACAAGCCCGAAATGAGCAAATCCGAGATGCTTCATGAGCGCAATACAGTCTCGAGCCTTGGCGCGTTTGGAAGAGCCTGCATGGTCTGGGGTGTCCTTGGGCTTGGATGATTGGCCAAAGCCGCGAAGGTCGGGGCAGATCACAGTATGGTCCGCCGCCAGGAGCGGAGCCACACGGTGCCAGGTCGCATGCGTGCGCGGATGTCCGTGCAGCAGCAAAATCGGCGGCCCGTCCCCGCCCACGCGCACCCGGAGGATTGCTTCTGGCAGTGCGATTGTTTCCAGATTGAAGCCCGCGAACATCAGCTCTTCGATAACACCGTCTGCAAATCGCTTTCGAGGCGCGGTAGGCCCCACATCCCTTCGCCTCAGATTCGGAGGATAATGACGCGCGCACGCATCTGTTCCCAGGCGGTCGCATGACGCGCCGCCGCCTCTCGTGTGCGCTGATCCTTGACCCGGCTGACGGCCTGATGCCAACGGCCTCGCCGCTCGCCGCTCGCCGCTCGCCGCTCGCCGCTCGCCGCTCGCGCCGACGCACGGCGCCGTGAAGCAGATCATGCCCTCGAACGATTGGAAGATCTTTCGATCGTGGGCACAGCTCTTGCCGCGTATCGACATTCCTGCCGGTCGCTGACATGGCGGCGGCCATCAACTGGCACGTCGCGCGGCTCAGGGCGGCATCGCCGCGGGACCACCATTGGATCCAGCTGGTGGCCTACTCGGAGCGCAAGATGCGGCATCGTTGAATTTGACCGAACCGTGATGCGCATGGACTTGGGAGCCCTCCCCGTTGGCAGAACCGGGTGGAACGCAGCAAAATGGCCGGAACCGAGGGGACGAAGCCGGTGCCTCTGGATGCTATGTCACCTTGCTTGCCCGACGGTCGCCATTGGTCGGTTTGGCCGTACCTTCTACCGCTCCACGCGGCCTCTTCGATGGCCTGATCTGGCCGAAGACCGGCTGACGCCTCGATCGCCTTTGACGCAACAGCGGCGTCGGACTTTCTTCCCCTTGCGGGACCCACCCCACGCCACAGGCCGCGCGGGAGCCCCCGGGTCTCCGCCATTCCTCGCGAGACAAGAAAGACCTCCTTGGCTGTCAGGCCCCTGCGGGTGCGTCGTCGATCGCCTGCGGCCTGCTGATCGCCATCGAGGCCCGCAATGGTGCGGGCTCGGAAATCGGACAAGGAGACCTACAATGGCAACCATCGGTATTTTCGAGAAGACCGGCTCCAACGAGTTCACCGGCGAAATCGTTACGCTCAGCGTCCAAGTCAAGGCTGTGCGCATCGTCCCCGACCAGCGCCCCACGAACGAGAACGCCCCCACACACCGCGTGCTGGTCGGCCGCGCTGAGATCGGTGCTGCCTGGTCCAAGCGCTCCAGCGATGGCCGCGACTATCTGGGCCTCAAGCTCGATGATCCAAGCTTCAACGCCCCGATCTACGCCAACCTTTTCGAAGACGAGGAGGGCCAAGGCTTCTCGCTGATCTGGTCCCGTCCCAATAGCCGGCGTGGCGACTGAGGTCCGCAAGTGCCCCGGCCTGTTCGGCCGGGGCATCTGGCCTCTCAGGCCGTGAGAGCAACCGTGAGCAGGAGTGAAGCGGCCCGCAGAAAGGCGTTTGTCGAAAGCAGGTTCTGCGCGCTAGTAACGATCGTGGTTTCATCGATCTTAGCCCATGTAACCCCGCTTGATCTTTCGTGCCGCCAACCGCGACTGCTCCGAGGCTGCCTGCCTGCAATCTTCGAAAAAGTGGACTTTCTGGCGGCCTCGCGTGCCAATCCGTCCCCATAGCCGGACCAGCGACATTTCGCCGAACAGGGTGGGTTGCAATGACAGGACATAAAACCGTGCCATGTCACGAGCGCCATCAATACGGCGCAGGAATACGGGGTCGGGCGCGTTGTTCATGCATCCGACTATCGATCCTCGCCATGGGATGCGTCCAATGCATCTTTCGAATCAGTGGCTCGGCATCGATTCAAAAACTTGATCGAATGTCGCCTTATCGGACGAAAGGCCAGGGGGGCAGCATGACGACACGTCTGCAAAGGGGGGCCGCTTTCCCGGAGGGCTAATCCTCCGAGCTAATCACCGGTCGCGCGGATGGTCGCCGGCCTGTTCGCTGACGAGGCCCTCGACAAGGCTCAACAGGCTTGAGGCGGTGGAAGCAGGCATATCAAGCACACGCAAGATCAGCTTCAGCTTGTCGTCGGCTTCCTGACGACTCTCACCGAAAAAATGCGGGGCTGCGTAATGGATCATTTCGATCGGTGAGCAGTCCAGAATCTCGCAGATGTGAAGTAGCCTGGTCGCATGCAGCTTTGAAAAGGCGCGCTCGTAACGTGCAAAGATCGTCTCGTGCAAGCCGACCATGGTCCCCATCTGCGCCCGATTGAGTCGCCTGGCGTCGCGACGCTCGCGCACGAACCGACTGAAAGCCTGCTCCATGTCGCCGAAGCTCCGGATGCCTTCGAAACCTGGTTTCCTGTAGACCGGCTTCTCGGACTCAACGTCTGCCGTTTCGATGAGTCCATGCTCGTCTATGTATTTCTGGACGTCCTTGATTGCCATTGCGACGGGTTTACCCGCTCCTGTGTGTGCCGCGAAGCGCGCCCATAAGACGCGACTCTTCGCCCCAAATTACTCGATACATGAAAAAACAGAGCCGACGTAACTCAAGCCTAGCAGGTGAGTGGGCCTGCGATCAAATTCCACATCCAGGACCATGAAGGGAGATCTGCCGATCGGCTATAATCAAAGGCCAAGGTCGTCAAGATACTTTGCGATTGCCTGTTCCATGATCGCCTGCATCGATGTTTCGGCGGTGAAGGAGGCCAGTTTCAGCCGCCGCTTGGTCGCTCGGTCGAGGTTCACGTTCACAAAGCAACTTTCCCCCTTCACCCGCTCTCGCTTCATCCTGCGCAAGGCCTTCCTGGCCTCCTGCCTCAAGTCGCTGCCAGTCTGCGATGTGCCGTCGGGCTCGGGGTCTGTGCCGATGTCATTGGGCGGGCGATCTTCGTCACCTCCCGGCGATTGCTTGCGCGCAGCGAGTGCGAACTCGTCCAGGGACAGGCTTTCCTTGCGGCCCATCAGGCGTGCTCGGCTTTTGGAAGGGGGCTCAACAGGGCATCGATCTCGCCCACCACTTCTTGCGTCTCGCGGCGCGCTTTGGCTACAGCCTCGGATAACGCCTGCATCTGGAGAGTGCCAGTGCCGTTCTGGATATCCTTATAGATGTTGCGTTCCATTACCTCGGCCCTAAAGAGATAGGTCCCGACCTTGTCCTCGATGATGGGACGAATCTTGCGGTAAAGTTCCGTCTGTCGAACAGTCATCGAAATCCGGGTGCGCAAGACCCCGTGGCGACATGACCCGCCGCGGAGCTCGTTGACCCTCACGACGGACTGGAAGCAGTCAATCGCGCCCAAGACCTCGCGCTTGGACGCCTGAATTGGAGAGATCACCAGATCGGACCGTCCAATCACAGGGTCAATGGTGGAGATATCCTCTCCAGGCGTGTCGATGAGGAGGTAGTCAAAACGATGGGCGTGGCGCTCAATGAACGCATCCAGCGACTTGGCCGTCTTATGGCCGAAGACGCTGATGCCTTCTGGTTGCGCGGCCTTGTCGTGGCAGTCGCTCCACCATTTGGTCAGATTGCTTCTACCATCCATGTCAACCATCGCGACCGCCGTACCGCGCAATGCATACTCGCCGGCAATGTTCATCAAAGTAGTGGTCTTGCCGGCGCCGCCTTTGCCATTGATGGCGGAGATCACGATAGGCATGCGCGAATTCTCCTCTGAGCGTGTGTTTCTACTCACACACGAATCCAGGATTGCTCGAGTAAGGGTCCGTGGGCACATGAATTTCTATGAATGTAGAAAAACTATGTCCAAATGACAATGATAAAGTGCCATTTTGGGCAAATTCCTTCTTTTCCGATGTCATATTGGCTGGCAGGATACGGAAAAATGTGATACATTTTTCCTGACGATCGGGGGACAAGCCCCCGATCCGCGGCTTGGCCGCGAGCGAGGCAGACGGTCCATGACTCCAGCCAACGCAACGGTTTCAGGTCGGCCGGCGAGGAGGGAGAAGGTCGCACATGTTCGGTTCGCGCCAGAGGAACTTGCCGCGATCGCGTCGGCTGCGGAGACCGCCGGCCTGTCGGTTTCGGCCTTCGTCCGCTCGCTTGCTTGCGAGGGGGCGGGCCTCCGGCCGTTTCTGAATGAGGAGGATCAGGCGATCCTGCAACTCCTCGCCAAGGATTTGCGTGCTGTTGGCAACGCTCTCAATCAGGCCATACGCGCACTCAACACTGGGCGCATGGCTGCGGCTTCGAATGTAGCCGCAGCCGCGGACGATGCCCGCGCCATTGCATTGACGGTCGCGGCCGAGCTCTCTCAGATGACGAAGAGCGCCAGCTCGGCTCGCCGCCTTGGTGCGCGCTAATGGAATTCTTCCTGGGTGCTTTTGAACGGGACTGGGAACGCCGTCGCGCAGCGCTGCTTCACGAACTGCAGCTGGGACGAGGCGAGCACCATGAATGGGAGTGGCGTCGAAAGGGCGGGGCGGCGTTCCCAGACGAGACACAAGGCGGCGGCAGGCTTTCGTTTCGTCGCAGGGACGTCGAGCTCCAACGGTCGATTCGACAACGGATCATAGCCGTGGCGCATGGAAGCCAGCCGGCGGTGGTCAAGCTCGCTTCCTATGGTGGAGGCGTGCGCGTCGCCGCGATGCTCAGCTATACTTCCCGGAATGGCGAACTGGCGGTCGAAACCGAGAAGGGCGAGCAGATCACCGGAAAGGCGGCCCTCTCGCAGCTGCGCACGCAATGGGAGCATCTTTTCGACAATCGTGCCTCGAGCCGGGACATTGGTCTGTTCCAGGTAGCGGTAAACACAAAGACACAGGAAAACGATCGCGACCAGATCTTTCGCCATGTCCTGCGCGCCGCATTCGGAGAGCGCCGCTTTGTCTATGCAATCGAAGACGTGGACGGCACTCATCTTCGAGTGCACGGGGTCCTGCTATTGCGCGGGGCTGACGGCGAGCGCCTGAGCGGCGACGCAAAGGCTGCTGCAATCGCACAGGAGCGGTTCGACAGGAGCAAGATCGGCAGCGTCGTGCAGGCGCGAATTCTATTTCGCGGTCACGGCAATGGCGTTGCCTTCGCGCTGAGCCGGGTTCGTGAAATGGTCGAACGCTTCGATGGGCAGGTGCGCGATGATAGGGGCACCAGCATCGCTACTTTCGAGCGGGCCGGCGGTCTCGTCCAGAGGCATTGGCGCAGGCAAATGCAAAGCCGCAAGGGACGTGACGTCATGCATCTAATCGTGTCCGCGCGCGCTGGCACCGATCCAACCGCCTTTCGAGATGCGGTGCGGGAGTTCCTGGGCGATCAATTCGCAGGGCATCGCTACGCTTACGCCATGCACGATCCGGCTGGGGATCCAAAGGGAATGGCGCAGGGTGGCAAGCGGCCGCATATCCACGCTCACGCGATCGTCACCATGCGTTCGGAGACAGGAGAACGCATCGAGACCAGCCCCCAGGTCTTCCGGGCGTGGCGCTCATTGATGGCCGAGAAAGCCCGACAGCGCGGAATCAATATGGAGCTGACGGACCGTCGCGAATTTGCAAGTGCGCCCGCCTATACTCGAACCCAGGTGCGGCCTGTCAGCTATGCGGGGAGAACCGAGCATGAGGGCACCAGCCAGTCGGCACGGGAACGTTATCTAGCCAAGCGTTCCAATATCCCTGACGCAGCACTGTCCAGCCGGAGTGCCCAATACGCGGCAGCGGCTGCCCAGGTATGGCGCGAAGTTGCGCGTGATAGCTCGGTCAGGAAGGTCGCCGAGTTCGCTGAAGATCATCTCGAACGAATCCGGGCCGCGTTGCGGGTTAGCCAAATCCACGCGACTGCGGTCTATCGGCGAAGGCCGGACACGAATGAGGCTAAGGGACATCTGTCACGAGAACTTTTTGGAGGCGACGAGGCTGCCATGCATGCGATGACACGTGCTGAATTGGAGGCATATGAGAAACGGGTCGAGGCCATTCTGGCCGACATTGAGCGTTCCGTCGGGCCGGGCGAGCGGGCCCGATTCCACGAGATCACAGAAGCCGCGCGCGAGGTGATGAGCATCCGCCGGGAAAATCTCCGGTTCTCCGAACAACAGCCTGTCGCAGGCGACGTGGGTCGCGGCAACCCAGGCGCCCCCCGCGACGTTTCGACGTCGGCCGAGGCCGATCCGCAGGATGGTCGAACGCCACCGAAGTCGACACACGAGCCGGTTTCTGGCAAAGCGGCATTGGACCGAAGCCATGAGCTCCCGCGAGACGAACGGTTGGGGAGCGCTCGTCAGGCCCGTGACCGTCCCGGTTGGATTGCCGCCGAAAGGATGAATGAAGCCGGGCAGCCGGCGGCTGAAAGGCCGAGTGGAATCCCGGAGCGGTGTGCCTCGCAAACTGATGCATCGCAACGATCGCCAGAGCACCTGCGCGAATTGGAGCCGCAATTGGAACAGCGCCACATGCGTGATCGCGACGAGCGCGAGCGGTAGGGGAGGAACCGCACAAGCGTCCGCTGGCCATGTGCCTCGTTGAGCCGAGATTTTAGAGTGCGGCTCGCAAATGCCGGATTGGCCTTCCGGGCGCCAGCGACTGCGCGGCTTGTGCAATGCTCTGCGCGTCAATTCCATAATGCCGATACAGATCTGCGATGGTGCCCGTCTGGCCGAAATGTTCTACGCCGAGGGACCGGGTCTTATGGCCCTGGACAGACCCGAGCCAGGCAAGGGTCGCAGGGTGGCCATCGATCACGGTGATGAGCCCGCAATTGGAGGGGACGCCGGCGAGCAATCGTTCGATGTGGCTTCGTGCGTGCGCCAGGCCGTGCTCCCTTGCGCGCTGCGCAGCAGTCCATCCGGCATTCAGGCGATCTGCCGACGTTACGGCCAAGAGGCCTACGTCGCGGCGGTCCTCCGCGATCAACCCGATCGCATTTATCGCTTCGGGTGCGATCGCTCCCGTATAGGCGACCACGATCTGGGCATTTGGTCCTGGCTTGCGCATCCAATAGCCTCCACTGAGGATGTCTTCAGCCAGCGCCTGATCAACAACGCGTTTGGGCTGCTCGATCGGCCGCGTCGAAAGTCTTAGATACACGGAGCCACCCGTCGCGTCCCTGAGCCAGCTCACGGCATCGGCATGACCATCTCCATCGCGCTGCATGTAGTCGAATGAAAACCGCAGGATTGTTGCAAGCTCGTCAACGAAGGCTGGCTCGAAGCTGGCAAGCCCGTCCTGCGCCATGCCGATCAGTGGTGTTGCTATCGATTGGTGTGCGCCGCCTTCAGGCGCCAAACTGATCCCAGAGGGAGTGGCCACGACAATGAAGCGGGCATCTTGGTAGCAGGCATAGTTCAGAGCATCGAGGCCGCGCTCGATAAACGGATCATAGAGGGTTCCTACCGGTAACAGCCGTTCGCCAAATATCGAATGGGAGAGCCCGAGAGCGGAGAGGGTTAGAAACAGGTTCATCTCGGCAATGCCGAGTTCGATGTGTTGGCCGTTTGGCGAGAATTCCCAGTTGAAGGTCGAAGGAATCCGCTCTTTTCTGAACAGGTCGGCCTTCTCTTCCCGGGCAAACAGACCTCGGCGATTTACCCATGCGCCAAGGTTGGTAGAGATGGTCACGTCCGGCGACACGGTGACGATCCTTCTCGCGAGATCAGTGTCGGCCTTGGCGATCTCGTGCATGAGAGTTCCAAAGCCATGCTGTGTCGAAACTGGCGATTGCACCTCAGTGGTGAAGGCAGCAGGAACAGCGATTTTCCCGGCCTGATGGGGCGCTCGGCGCCGGGCGTTGAATGGGGCCGCCTGTACAAAAGCGGCCAGTTCTTCGGGGGGCAGCAGGAGACCTTCATATGGATCCCATTCGTAACCGGGCCGAACGCCAAGGCTAGCGCGCAGTTCCTCGACCTGCTTTGAGGTCATCAGCCCCGCATGGTTATCCTTGTGGCCCGCCAGCGGCAGGCCGAATCCCTTGATCGTGTAGGCGACAAAGCAAACCGGGCGATCGTGCTCGCGCGCGTCCTGGAAGGCCTGCAACAATGAGCGCAAGTCGTGCCCACCGAGGTTGGTCATCAAACGCGCTAGGTCTTGATCGGAGCGGCTTTCAATCAGCTTGGAAGCCAGGCCTTGATCCCCAAGATCATCGATCAAGCGTTTTCGCCATGCCGCCCCGCCCTGGTAGGCCAAAGCCGAGTAGAGCTGGTTGGGACAGTTGTCGATCCAGCTTCGCAAAGCCTCGCCCCCGGGTTCCTGGAAGGCTTCCTCGAGGAAGGAACCGTATTTGAGGATCACCACCTCCCAACCGAAATCGCGAAACAGCGAGACGAAGCGCTCCCATAACCCTTCCCGCACCACCGCGTCCAAGCTTTGTCGATTGTAGTCGACGATCCACCAGGTGTTGCGCAGTCCGTGTTTCCATCCCTCAAGCAGAGCTTCAAAGATGTTACCCTCATCCATCTCGGCGTCGCCGATGAGCGCGACCATGCGGCCCTCGGCGAGAGTGCAGGCCATGCCTTTGGCTCGAAGATAATCCTGCACCAATGAGGAAAACAGCGTCTGTGCGACCCCCAGGCCGACGGAGCCCGTCGAGAAGTCCACGTCGTCGGTATCCTTCGTGCGTGATGGATAAGATTGCGCCCCTCCGTAGCCGCGGAACGATTCCAATTTCGAGCGTGTCTGCTTGCCGAAGAGATACTGAATGGCATGGAAGACCGGACTTGCGTGCGGCTTCACCGCGACCCTGTCTTCAGGACGCAAGACCGCGAAGTAGAGCGCCGTCATAATGGTGGCGAGCGATGCCGACGATGCCTGGTGGCCTCCAACTTTGAGCCCGTCGTCATTGGGTCGAAGATTGTTGGCATTGTGGATCATCCATGTGGACAACCACAGCACCTTCCGCTCGAGAGCCTCAAGGCACGCAAGTTTAGGATCGTCCATGTCCTGCTCCATCATTTGATATGGTGAGGATAGGAAAATCGGCGGGGCGATTGCAGCTAAAATTGCTATCAGGTAAGGCCATATCGGTGAGTTCAAGCCAATTTCGATGCAAGGAACAGAAGGTCATGCCAAAAAGCGTCATTGACGATATCGATCGCAAGTTGTTGGCGGCGCTTCAGTCGGATGCTCACGCGACAACAGAAGACCTCGGCGAGATCGCCGGTCTGTCTCCATCACCTTGCGCGCGTCGGGTGCGGATGCTGGAGAAATCTGGCGTGATCAAAGCGTATGTAGCAATCGTCGACCAGGTGAAGGTTGGATTACCTGTCAGCGCGTTTGCGTCCGTCAAGCTGGAACGACAACGGGAAGAAGAGCTGGATCGATTTTCAAATGCTGTCCTGCGCTGGCCGGAAGTCGTGGAGTGCTATCTGATGACTGGCAAGATGGACTTCCTGCTGCGCGTCGTCGTCAAAGACTTGGAGGCTTATGAAGCATTCCTGAAGCAGAAGCTCACTAGACTCGATGGCGTGGCATCAATCGAGTCGAGTTTTGCCCTTGGTCAAGTGAAACATGCTCATGGACTGCCAATCGACGCTTAGGTCACCAATATACTTGGCGCCCTACTGGCCTGCCCTTAAGCAGGTTCGAGACGGATTTCAATTAAGAAAACCCGGTTTTTCGGTCAGTTGAGGGCCCGCACAACGGTAGTCCAGACCAACAAAATACCACCAATGTTTCTGTGGGATTGGCTCGGTCCGCCTACGGTCAATGCCATCGCACCTGTCTCGGACGCGCTGCTGAATGCTGCAGCGATTTGGGCGTAGGCATTGTAGGCGCACGAAGCCTGTCGGCGCCGCAGCTATGTGGCGGGAAGGTTTCATCATCGGTGAGTAACGAAGGCCCTAGCCGGGACCGGAGCTGCTTCGTTCGTCAGGCGCCGAACGGCTGCGAGGCGGTGCCTTTTGCGAGAGCTCGATCCAGACCGGCGCGTGATCGCTGCTCTTTTCCCAGCCGCGCACCTCGACGTCGACTTGCGCGTCGATCAGCCGCTTCTTGAGCGACGGGCTCAGCAGAAGGTGGTCGATGCGCAGGCCTGCGTTGCGGCCGAAGGCGTTGCGGAAATAGTCCCAAAACGTGTAGATCTTCTCACCGGGATGACGCGCGCGCAGCGCGTCGGTCCAGCCTTGTTTGAGCAGCGTCGCATAGGCGGCGCGCGCCTCGGGCGCGAACAGAGCATCGTCCAGCCAGCGCTCGGGCTTGTAGACATCGAGTTCGGTCGGCATGACGTTGAAATCGCCTGCCAGCACCACTAGCTGTTTGGACCCGACGAGTTCGGCTGCGTGGTCGATGAGCCGATCGAACCAACGCAGCTTGTAGTCGAATTTCAGGCCGGGCCTCGGATTGCCATTCGGAAGATAAAGGCATCCGATAAGGATGCCGTTGACTGCTGCTTCGATGTAGCGGCTATGGCTGTCGTCGGGGTCGCCCGGAAGGCCGCGCCGCGTTTCGTGGATTTTGCCGACGCGGCTCAGGATCGCGACGCCGTTCCAGCTTTTCTGGCCATGCCAGACCACGTCATAGCCGAGGTCGCGGATCGGCCGTTCCGGGAACTTCTCCTCGGGCGCCTTGAGTTCCTGGAGGCAGGCAATGTCCGGCGCTGCCTCTTCCAGCCAGCGCAGCAGCACCGGCAGGCGCCCGTTGACGCCGTTGACGTTGTAGGTCGCGATCCTCATGGCTTCACAGGTCCGGCAGGAACTGATCGGCCCGGCCCCATCCCGCGAGGGCCTTCGATGCGGCGCGCTTCTTCAACTCGGGCGCATCACCGACATGGAAATGAGAGGGCGCATCGATTGTCTTCATCTCCGCCCAGGTGACAGGTGCTGCGACCGGGGCGCCCGGCCGCGATCTGGCGCTATAAGGCATGATTGCCGTTGCGCCGCGCTGGTTGCGCAGATAGTCGACGAAGATCCGTCCCTTGCGTTTGGCCTTCGACAAAACGGCCGTGAAGTGGGCAGGGTCGCTCTGCGCGACCGCCTGAGCAAGCCGGGAGGCGAAGGCCTTCACCTCAGGCCATTCAGCTCGCGGCGTAAGCGGCGCGATCACATGCACGCCCTTGCCGCCCGTTAGCATCGGGAAAGTGGTCAATCCAAGGGATTTCAGTATACCCCGGAACTGGAATGCGGCAGCGCGAACCGCCTCGAAATTCAGTCCCTCGTCGGGGTCGAGGTCAAACACAAGGCGGTCGGCCTTCTCGACGTCTTCGATGCGCGCTCCCCATCCATGGAACTCGATCGTTCCCATCTGGACACAGGTCACAAGCCCCTCGGCGTCGTCGACGTAAAGGTAGGGCTCCTCATGGCCGTCCTTTTCGGTGATCCCGACGTGATGGACCTTGTCGCCGAAGCTGCCAGCGTCGTGCTTTTGGAAAAAACATTTCTTGGCGCGGCCCTGCGGGCAGCGGACCAGGCTGATTGGTCTGCTGCCCGCCCAGGGAAGCATGATCGCAGCAACATCGGCGTAATGATCGGCAAGCTGTCCCTTGGTGATGTTGGATTCGGGGTAGATTACGCGGCCGCGATTGCTGATCGCGACCGCGCTTGTCGCCGGCGGCGGCAGCGTCGCTGTGCGGTGTTCCGTCTCGAGCACAACCGCTTCGGGCTTCTTGTCCTCACGCAAGCCGAGATAGCTTGGATGGCGCAGTGTTCCTTCATTGGTCATCTCGGTGAAGGCGATCTCGGCGACAAGGTTGGGACGCAGCCAGTGCGCGCGGCGAACCTCCGCGCGCGGTGCTTCGACGGTGGCGGCCTTCTGCTCGAGCAGCGCCATGGTCTTCATCAGCCGGGCCATCCCGGCGGTATCGAAGCCGGTCCCGACCTTGCCGGCATAGCGCAGCTTTCCGCCGTCATGGACCCCAAGGATCAGCGATCGAAACGCGCGATCCTTGTCTGACGGCGTCCAGCCTACGAGCACGAATTCCTGACGTTTGATGCACTTGATCTTCAGCCAGCTTCCGTCGCGGGCGCCGACATAGCCCGAATCCGCCAGCTTCGAGATAACCCCCTCAAGGCCGGCGTCGCAGAAGCGGTTCAGCAATTCTTCCCCCCGACCCTGGATATGATCGGAGTAGCGAAGGATGGGGCTCTTCGCCGGCAGAATTGCCTCCAGTTTCTCCTTGCGCTCCAGCAGCGGCAGCCTCGTCAGGTCTTCCCCGTCGAGTTGGAGCAGGTCGAAGGCATAAAAATCGATGCTCGCGGGAGCGCCCTTCAACGCGTTCTGCAGCGCCTGGAAACTGGATCGTCCCTCGGCGTCGGTGACGACGGCCTCTCCGTCGATGAGGGCAGAGCGAACCTTGAGCTTGCGCGCCTCCGCCAAAATGGACGGAAAGCGGCCGGACCAGTCCAGGCCGGAGCGCGTATAGGCGCGCGCCTCGCCGCCGCCCACGGCGACAAGAATACGGTAGCCATCGTATTTCATCTCGTGGATCCAGCGATCGCCAGGGGGAACCGTGTCCACCAGTTTTGCAAGCTGGACCGGCCGGAACGCGGGTGGCGCAAGTTTGGCTGCCCCGCGCGAGGCTGGCTTCGCAGGGGGAGCTGAAGATCCTTTGATTGTGGGCCGACGCAAAGCTGACTTGCTCACTTGACTTGACCCTGTTCAGACCGAACTATGCAATGCGTCATTGCGAACACGCAGCCTATTTCTTCAGTTTCTCCGCGGCGGCATTGAGCTTATCGCGGTCGTTACCGATCCGCTTGATCAGGGCTTCGGCCTGCTCTCTGCTGATACCGTGCTTGCGGCCGAAATAATTGACCTCATAGCCTTCACCCCCGGAGACCTGCCGACGGTCTGCGGCGCCTCGCTTCGATTTGTTGTCCGCCATTATCGTCTCCCCTGTTCCATAGCTGCGCTGTCACGACGTTCGACCTGTAACGCTTTGGTAAGACTTGCGATCCTGAGCCGGACAAGAAATTCGACGTTTCACCTGAAATCCCGCGTCTTGACCTTGAGGTTGTCGATGTGGAGGTCGGGTAGGTAGATGTCGCGGCTGCGCAGCCCCTTGGGCGGCAGCTCGCGCGGATCGGGTCCCGAGCCGCCATTGCGCACCTGGTCGCGCGGGCGTGCGGCAGGGGAAAGCTGCCCTCGCGTTCGCCGATGCTGGCGAGCTCGGCTGAAAGATCGCTAATCTTCCGAGCCACGAGGTGGACCACTTCGCCCTCACGCTGGATGCGGCCGCTTACCGCGATCATGCCCGCCGACAGAACCGTGCGCCGGTGCTGCTCGAACACTTGCGGCCAGACGACGAGGTTCGCGATGCCGGTCTCGTCCTCAAGGGTGATGAACATCACGCCCTTGGCCGAGCCCGGGCGCTGCCGGACGAGTACTATGCCTGCCGCTTCCAGCCAGCGCCCGTCGCGCGCCTCCATCGCCTCGGCGCATGAAACGATGCTGCGGCGGCGAAGATCTTCGCGCAGGAAGGGCCGTGTCGCCGCCCTTGAGCTGAAGCAACTCGGTCGATTGCGGCGCGCGGCAAGTTTCCCGGAACCTGCTATGTAAGCAGCAACTTTGCGGCCAGGATCAAGCTGACCTCGTATACATCACGCCCGCTCTCGTCGCGAACCCGCACGACGAACTCATTGCGGTCTGCTAGCAGCGGATGTTCTACTGCGAGTTCAGGCAGAACGCGGTTCGCTTCCTCCCGCATCTCGGGCAAGGACATTTCGAGGCCCTGATCATCGGGGATGATCTGACCATTCTCAATCGTGTCGAAAAAATATCGTGGCATACTCCAGCCCCAACTTGCGTCTCCAAGGTTTGTTCCCTGGCGGTTAAGCTTGCGGGACAGGGTCAAAGTTCTGGCCCATTGCCAAATGATTTCCTCTTCTAGGGCAAGTACTCCTCGATTGCGCTCCGGGCACACCGTCATCTGCTATTATCGGTTGCCTCACAACCAATGAAACATTCAATTCAGCTAAAACCTCCCTGAACTGACTCGAGCCTCGCTCTGTGATTGTGAAGAGAAGCTACTTCGTGAACAGTCCCGAGGCAAAAAGGGACGGGGCGAATGTGTCACTGGGGACAGCGTTGTAGGCATCGCTTCCGATTCGAATTCATCCCTTTTTGTAGTCGCGGCAATAGCGGTTGGTGCGTCTCAGCCCGCAGGGATAGCCACCTCGCGCAGAGTGACGGGCTTTATATCGCCTGGCTTGTTTCGGTCGCGCCTGTCAGGCTCTCTGAATGCCCAACCACATGCCGCTCACGCCTCGCAATTCTTACGCTGAGCCAGGACGCATAGCCGCGCAACCAACAATCGGCATCGGCATGCCGAAACGTGAGGCAGTTTGGCCATCAGCTAGGTGATCGCGGCTTTGAGCTTAGCTAAATGTGCAGTGGCGAGGTTAAGGAGCGCCGTTGCCGTTTCCTCTGCTGACCACCCCTGCGCGATCGAAGAGGCTACCAAAGCCGCGAAGGCGGTCTCTATTGCAACTTCGCAGTTCACTTCCCTGTCGGGGCTTCCCTCAGGCAGTATGGGAGCGGCAACCGGTGCGGTTTCGGACATGCAAAATGAATCGCCGAAAATGGAAAAGGTTCCAGTTTGGAAAGCTGCACATGGAAGCTGATATTCCCTTGCCGATTAACGGCAATCCAACCGTTCGTACCTTGCCGAGACAATCGCTAGAGATAATGGCAATTGGTCAGCCCGATCGCCCAGTTGTGGACCCACGAAAGCTGGTGAATGCGAGTCCGGTTCGGAATTTTCGAGATGTGAGGATCCGGATTGTGCGACAAGGCTCTTTAGCCGGATCTAGCCTAAGTGACCAGACTCGAAAGTGGAACAGCCGGGAATACCAGGTACTCGGCCAACTGTTATGGCATGTGGTCACAACAGGCAGATACAAAAAGAGGGCTTCGGACAGAAGGGTTGGGTCCATCTACGCTTTAGGCTAACGTCCTAGGCCGTCCCGCGACGCAAGCATGACCCGGCTGCCAGATCAGGATCAAGAAAGCCGGGTCAAGCTTGGCGATCAATAATCGCTGTCGTCCTGCTGGATGACCACCGGGCGGTGATGCTGACGGTGCATCGAGCCCGCGACGACAACGGTGTCGGGCCGACGATGGTGGCGATGCCAGGCACGCTTACCGTTGTCGTAAAAGGCCACTTGGCCGTGGTGACGGTGATGAAGGCGACCGCCGTCCTCATTATAAACCACTGTGCCATGATGCTGATGGCGATGATGGGTCGTGATCACGACATCGGCCTCGGACGCCGACGCGACAGCCGGAGCGGCGATAGAGAGCCCAAGCGCGCCGAAAAGCAGAAACTTCATTGCAAAATTCTCAATCAATCTGAACATCCCTTCGGAGCACAAACCCTTGGGGCGGGTAATAGTTCCGAAGTCAGCGGCGACGCCGGGAAAACGCGAATACTTAAGCGGCCAAGTCGACCCGCGCGAACTTTGTCGCGCTGGTGGGACCGATCTTCACGAGGGGCCCGCGATGGTGCTCGGAACCTCTATGCCGCCATACACGAGCGATGCAGGGTATGGGTTGAGATGCTCGCCGCGCGAACACCTCTCTGACGGCTTTGGTGCAATTGGCCATTCAGCGTCGTAACATTCCAGCCGGCTAAAGAGTTCTGTGTCGAAGGATCGACCGATGCGAGATTTGCTCAAGAACATCGATGTCGACTTGGTGATTGAGATTGATAACTCTCTGGACGGCCCTAAGCAAAGCTGTTGCAGTCTCAATGGGAGCCGCGGTGACTGCAATCCGCAAGCGATCCTCGACGAAGAAAAAATCATCGCGATTTGGAGCAGCCAATAGATCTGGAGCAGCCAATAATTGAGGGCGCTGGTGCGCGAAGCCTGGGAAGGTAGCCGAACCCCCGATTCTCCTGCATGATTTGTCCTTCTGACCGGTGCTGAGCCAGAGTGCGTTCGGCGCTTAAGGGCGGCCTTCGGTGGGGCCACCTAGGACTAAAGTCCATGCCGAAACAGCAATGGTCCTGCCAGTCTCGCCCCTCGGAACTGACACCTCACGCGCTCGTTTGTTCCTGCAAGACTTGGGAGGAAGCTTATGGATAGGAGTGTTGGGCAAGCGCGATGGCTGCTGGGGCCCATCTTCGCCATAGCCGTCACCTTCATGGTCATTGGAGTAGCTGTCAACTGAGAGCCCGCGTGCGAAACGCAAACGTTCATAGATTGGCGCAATCCTGTCCCTTCTTGCGCCATTAGGGGTTCGCTCACTGCTGCAAAGTGGCCGGCGAACCCTCAACCCTCATTTTGATTGGACGCTCATGCATGAGGTGGTTCCATTGTTCAGTGACAAAGAAACCCGTCTTCTTGAGGCCGCGCTCCTTCTAGCGGTGCCGCTTTCGATCGTAGGAGCCGTGCTGCTCGTCAGCCTTACGTTTGGTTGGTTGGGGTGAGGATGCAGCCTGGCATTCGATTCGGACGTCCCCCATGAGCATCGGCTTCATGCAGGCATGAACGGCGCCAGCACCTCGGGAAGCGCTGCAAAGTATGAATGTCTGTTGTCTGTTCAATCGAGAAAGAAATCTTTGTCGCCCAGCCTCATCAGTTGACCGACGGTGAATTCGCACCGGCAAAGTCGCCGCCAAGGCTGCTTCCATCCTCGTCAGCCAAGGAGAGTCTTCGTAACGAGCGCCTCTCGGCGGCACGACAACGAAAATCGATGCAGCCGGCATAGTCATAATGTTGTCCCTGCAGCCGGTTTTTAAGGGCCAGCTAAAAAAGGGAAGGGGCCAGAGGAACAATCCGAGCTCAATGCGGTTGGGCCGCTGACGGAGGAGGCTGCGCCATGAACAGCGTCATTTATCTCATCGGACTCGTAGTCGTCGTGCTTGCGATCCTCTCCTTTCTTGGTTTTCATTAGGAGGCATCATGCAGCGGAAGGATCAAAACGGCCATCAGGCGGCCGATGTCGAGACGGCCAAAAGCGACCTGTCTGACAGAGTCCGACAGGAGACACAAAGCGCGAAAGAATTGTTCCAAGACGCGCGTGACGAACTGGGTCGCAAAGCCGAAGACTATGCCTCGGAAGCAAAGGATGCCCTTTCCGGCAAGGCCGAAAAAACGCAGCGCGACATAAGCGCAAGTTTGGCGGCGTTTGGTGGCGCCTTACGGGCGGCCAGCGAGCATCTGGCCAACAGCGACCAACAGAGGGCATCAAAGTATGTTCTCGACGCGGCAGGCGGGCTGGAGCGCCTCTCGTCCTCGTTGAAGGAGAAGTCGTTCGAGCAGGTTCTCGGCGAAGTGCAGTCGTTTGGCCGCGAAAACTCTGGTGCTCTCGTCGCCGGATCGGTGTTGGCTGGCTTGGCGCTTGGGCGATTTATCAAGAGCTCGTCGCCAAGCGGCTCTGGTCGGAAGGGTGACCAATCTCAAGGGGAGAATTCTGCCGATAGCAACGCCCGGCCGAAATCGAGCCCTGACAAGCCCGGCGATGACGCGAGCGTGGGGCACGACCAATGAGCAACGAACAGGATAGCCGTAGCCTTCCAACGCTTGTCAGCGATCTCGCACAGCAGGTGACGACTCTGCTGCAAACGGAAGCCAAGTTGATGCGGGCAGAAATCTCGGAGAGCGTCAATAGAGCCGGGACTGGCGCTGTCGAGGTTCTGGGTGGTGCCCTGTGCCTGCTCGCGGCGCTAATCGTGCTGCTGCAGGCGCTCGTCATCGCCTTAGCCAGTGCCGGCCTCGGCGCGGGATGGTCTGCGCTCCTCGTCGGTGTGGTCGTGGCCGTTCTAGGCTTCGTCCTTTTGCGCAAGGGCATGGCGAGTATGGCTCCCGCCGAGTTGACCCCAGATCGGACCCAGGACCAATTGAAGCGTGACGCGCGCCTGATCAAGGAACAGATAAGATGAACGAGAAATCCGCTGCCGAACTGGAACGCGAGGCCGACATTGCGCGAGCCAACATCGTCGACACGGCCGATTCCATTCGCAACAAGATGACCCCAGGCCAACTAATCGATGAATTTGCTAGCCTGTTCGCGGGGGGTAACGGGTCGCAGATGCTTGACAACCTAAGGGCGCAAGTGCGGGGTAATCCGCTACCGCTGACGCTGGTGGGAGCCGGGCTCGCCTGGCTCATGCTTGGGCACGGCGCATCAGCGATCAGCGCCAATAATTGGAATTCAGAGCCAAGCCCCAACCGGGCTCCGTCGGGCAGTCAACTTCCCGGCGAGCCAGGCCACGGTACCGGCTTGGACACTAAGCTGTCCGAGGCGGTCAGTTCGATGACTTCGGCCGCAGGCGCAGCAGCTTCCGCTGCTGCGAGTGGCGCCAGCGACCGTTTGACCAGCATGACCGGACAGGTCAGTTCCAAGGCCGGCGACATGGCTGCGAGAGCAACCCGATCGGCGCAAGACTGGCTCCAGCACGAACCGCTGGCCTTGGCAGCTGCGGGTCTTGCTCTGGGCACCGCTATCGGTGCGATGCTGCCCCATTCCGCGCTTGAGGACGAACAATTTGGCAGCTATCGAGACAGGCTCCGGGACAGTGCTGCCGGCGCTTTGGAAGAAGGTCTCGATCAAGCCAAGCAGGTCGTAGCCGACGCCTATGACACGGTAAAGGATGAAGCAGACCTGCAACGTTCGAATGAAAATACGTTGGTCGGTCAGGTTGGCGAACTGGTTAGAGCGACCACTGACGAGACCGAGCGGGCCATTCGCGACCGGCTTTCCGACTCGGAGCCGTCTAAGGACGTGCCTGACCACGGCTGAAGCCGCGTCTTTCGTATCCAGTCGTGCCCACGCCGCGATGCTGTAACGTCTCTAGCCGCAAGAGAAGGATTGGCTAGAGCGTCGGCCTGATCGCGGTCAGGTTCTGCGCCAACTAATGCTCAACAGGTTCTCTGGGAGATTGTACCGATGAAAGCACGGCCCCGATAATAGCGGTTCCGCGCGTCGCGACCGGCAACGCGAGGCCGGCGGTCTCATGACACCAGCTCCAGACAAATGGCAAATCGATTGAGAAAGGCGCTACGGTGGCGATTTGGGCTGCGACCCCAAGTGGCGGGGAAGAACGAATGGTGCTTGGCCACGACCCGCGGAGCGTATTGACAAGACAGTCGCGGAAGGCATCAACGAGTTAGACCTAAACGATGCTTAGAGTGACGCCGAGCTGTCGTGCTTTGGCCACACCGGCCGCCAATTCTCTTTGTCCCGCGACTTCGACGTTTCGTCCACGGCAACACGCTGGTAGCATTTGCAATGTGAGGGGTAACAGCCGGGTAGGGCGTCCAGAAAAAGCCGACCGAGTGATGTCGGCGTCGCGCTGCCGATCAAAAAAGGGGGAGAGAACAGGTATGGTCAAGATGAGTCGCAAAGAATTGCATATGCTGGTCTGGTTGAAGCCGATGACCAACATCGCTCGCGAAATCGGCGTTCGCGACCAGCATATTGCGCAGGCGTGCGATGCTTATGACATCGCGCGACCGCGCCCAGGTCATTGGCAACGCGTCCAGTATGGCAAGGTGGCAAACGGGACGTTACTCAGCAGTAAGAAATATCCTTTTGAGGAGATGGTCCTCATAGGTCCGGTGAACAGCAGGGATCACCGGACAAAAACTTGCAAGCAAGTTCAATGTCGCTGCGGCAGGCCTAGCAGAGCCCGCGCTTCCCGAGACAGCTCTGCCGGCCCTGGCCCGCAGAGCCATATATCGCCTGCAACGATGAAATGCTTCCGTGCCGGCCTTTGGAAAGTGAATTGATCCGTCCGCTCCGAGGCGTCGAAGCAATTGCAAGGATGCGAGCGTCAAGATCTTCTAGCGGATTTGATGCGGTCGATATGTCAGGTGGAACCTCGCGCCGATTGACTGCGACCGGCATAGGCGCTCCAATTGCTCAAATATCGCATCTGTATATAGCCGCTACATCCACTGTGGCGGCGATATGGAAATGTCGCACGCTCTGCAAAGTAGAAATGTCGCATTCGCCGTTCCAAGGGGGGCAGCAAGTTAGAAATGCGACAGTGAGATGGGCGCACACCTGGTGCAGGTCTCGATGCTCTATCGACAACGGATCGATGTCTCGCGGAAGCCATTTGCGAGTGCGGCGGTTGGTGTTTTCCACCGTGCCTGTCTGCCAAGGCGCCTGCGGGTCGCAGAACCATGTCTGACCGCCGAGACCGGCCGGAAGGTAGGGCCAGTCTGTGAACTCGGTGCCGCGGTCGAAGGTGATCGATGGGCGGGCCGAATGGGGAAGTGGACCAAGCACGTCGATCAAGCCATCCATGATCGCGCGCGACTGTCGGTCGTTGTTGCGCAGGAAGACCGTGAAGCGGCTCACCCGTTCCACCAGCGAAGTGACGTTCGCTTTGCCGAATTTCTTGCGAACTGGATCAGATCGCGTGTCCGAGCTGCTTTCTGTCGCGGACGATGTTCGGACGATGCAAAATGCTCAATTCCGGGCTAAATCGACGGCCATGACGCCGCTTTACGTGCCTCGGCCGGCGTCGGGCGCGGCTCTCCGGAACTTATTCCGCGCGATCTGCGGAAAATCGTCGAGCGGTGGCGGCCGAGTTTCTCAGCAATCGCATCGACACTGACGCCAGCATGGTGCGAGCGCTCGATCTTGCGGCGTTCATCCAAATCGATCGGGGAGTAGGTGCGTTTTGCGGCAATATCCACAAGTCGCAGAATCTATCTTATGGAACTGGTGGAAATCTCTTTAAAAGCAGAGGCTTAGTTGAGATGCTGGAGCTGATACGTCTCTCTGAGAAAACTGCGATTAGCAACGTTCCTGTTCAAATTCCAGCCAAGGTGTCATGACGCAAGCTGATTAATTATCTGGGGTCCTGACGCAGTAACTGATTGTGAATGTCGCTAGCGGCGACCGCGGCATGGCCGAAACCGACCGCAATCTGATTCAGCGCCTTCACCACATCTCCAATGGCGGAGACACCTTCCGCGCTTGTGCGCTGATGCGCGTCAACTCGAACATAGCCGTCTTCTGAGCAGTCGGCCCCCAGGTATGTAGCTAGTTCGGATCGTACGACACAGCCCATCGCGATATAGATCACTTCGAAGAGTTGTTTGCGGCCGTTCTCCAGAAGTACCTCGTATCCACTGTCCATTGGAAGGAGGCTATTTGCATTGTCCAAAATTCCTGCCTTGAAAGCAGCCGCTCGCCTCCGCGCATTGGCAGATAGACCTTCGGGACGGCTAGCCAGGACCGTGACGTTGGGCGTGTATTGCTTCAGGAATAACGCCTCCCTCATCGCGCTCTCCTCGGGGCCCATCACGGCAACGGCCTTGTCTATCACCTCATAACCGTCGCACACCGGGCACAGGCGAATGGTGCCCTTGGCGATTCCTTCGCGTATATGTGGTACATCGGGCGTGATGTCGGTAACTCCTGTCGCAAGTATTACCTGGCGTGTCGGGTACGCTTCATTGGCAGCATAAACGACGAACCCGGCTTCGACTGGGTTAATCGCCACGACCCGCTCCCGCCTCAGAACAGCGCCGTACATAGCAGCTTGCGCGGTGAGGCGCCGCAGGAGATCCTCGCCTCCAATTCCGTCGGGAAAACCCGGACAGTTGTGACTTTTCACAATCAATTTCGCGCGGCCGTCATCCGCGTCGAATACTACGACGCTGCGGCGAAACCTTCCCAGGTAAACAGCCGCCGCCAACCCAGCCGGACCACCGCCGACGATCGCGACGTCAAAAGGCTCGTTCGACTTTAAAGCGGACATTCGCGCCCAACGACGCAACTGGTTCAATGTTCCCCGACAAAAGCCGGCTCGATCTACCTTGTGCGCGGAGGCGCCCTGATATTTCGTCAGAGCGGAAGAAATATTCTTGTTGGCGGTCCGTCGGTCTCCAATGGAGACAGCAAGGAATGTTTTATACTGACCAGAGATTGCATTCCCTGTGCGCGCCGAAACAAAGGGCCCGATCCTCCACGTGCCCTGCCGTCGCACGCGGCGTTGGGATTCTGCCTGCACAGGCGGCAATAAATAGCAACCCGCATCTGGGAACGTGTCGGTATCTCCACCGTTGATCGAAAATCAATTGAGACGCCGCCATGTACCTCTTCCAGATCTTGCTGCCCCGCGCGGACAATTCCGGAGAGCCGTTTCCCAAACAGGATTTTGACCGCATAAAGGAAGATCTGGCTTGCCGATTTGACGGCGTGACGGCCTACCTGCAGGCGCCTGCCGAGGGGCTGTGGCGGCAGGGCGAACATTCCAGGGACGACGACATCGTAGTATTCGAGGTGATGACCGGAAAAATCGATCTACAAGAATGGCGCAACTGCCGAGCCGAACTCGAGCGGCGCTTCCGCCAGCATCAAGTTGTCATTCGATATATGTTGATGGAGCTCGTCTAGGTCTCGTCATGCCATCCTTCTCGATACACAATCAGTCTACGACCCGGCCGCAGAACCCTTCAGTCCGGTTCGTGTCCAGCGGGAGACGCTACGAATTCGAGGACGTGCCAACCGAGGCGTTTGCCGCATTCCGGACTGCCTTCGCCAAGGCTCGCTTCTCCCGGCATGCAACTCAGGCGTCGCGTCACCGGCTTATTGCGAACCCTGGAAACGGGATCCTTCACGTCATCTCTCCCTCGCCGAGATAGAGCAGGATCAACAGGGCTTATCGTTCCTCATCGCGGAGAGAAGTTCGCGACCACGATTAGTTGGCAACGGAAAGGACGGGGGTGCTTGAAAACCGCCCTGGAACCCCGCGGCTGCGGATTAGTGCGGATAGCCTTGTTCAGAAAAGGCGTTTTCTGAAGTACGTCAAGTTGTAGCCGCCCGACGAGCAGCCTTGCCCTCCAGGCTTGTCGACGCCGCAGGCTGGCTGCGCCTCTTCGCCGACTTACGACCGGGGCTGGTCGCCCCAAGATCGGTGCCGCTTTGTCTATCCGCGCCGCTTTGCAAATGAGCGCTCGGGTGTTGCTCGGCCCACGCCCGTCGAACGGAGAGGCTTGCAGCGACCGCGTGACGCGGCAAGCCTCTGGCCTTCGATTCTAGCTCTGGCGGTTGTACCAGTCGTCAACGTCCTGGCGAACGCGATCTCTTTCGATACCGTAGCGCTCTTGTATGACGCCTTCCAGCTGGTCGCGTTTTCCTGCGATTCGATCAAGGTCGTCATAGGTGAGTTTTGCCCCATTGATCCTTCACCTTGCCCTTGAATTGCTTCCAGTTTCCTTCGACGCGATTCCAGTCCATGGTGACTGTCCTGTCGTGGTTGGCCAGCATCAAGAACGACAAGAGGGTACGAAGGCTCCTGCCCTGAATTATGAAGAAACGCGCTCGGTCGGTTACTTCATGACCGCCCATTCGGCAAAAGCGGGCGTGCCGCGCCGGCGCGATGCTTGGGCCATCATTGGTACCGCCGACGGCGACCAAGCACGCGTAAGAGCGTTGCTATCGGGGCTCCTTGCGAAGATTGAGGTAAGTGTCATCGAACTCGGCGGCTCGAGCCAAGCGGTCCCAGTTCGTGATAGTCACTACCTTGCGTTCCCAGGTGATGAGGTCCGCGCGGCGCAATTCCATCAGCGTTCGATTGAGATGGACGATAGAGAGGCCGATAGTATCGGCCAGCATGCTCTGAGTGACCGGAAATTCGAACGACCAGCCGCGGGTCATTCCGACAACCTCCATGCGCAGGAACATCTCACAAATGAGATGCGCCAGATGGGCCCCCGCGGACCGGCGCCCGAGGCAGGCGATCCACACCCTCTGAATGGCGGCGTCCACCGCCAATACGGTCGACAGCACGCGGAACAGGTGCTGATGGCTGTCGGTGATCCGACGAAGCGTATCATGTCCGATGAACGCCATGCGTGCCGGCGCAAGTGCAACTACATTGTGGTCCATCACGTGCAACAGGAATGCGTGCAGATCCACGAAGTCGCCAGGAATATGGAGAGCCGTTATCTGGCGGCGGCCGTCGGCAAAGGTGACGGTTCGTCCGGTGATCCCCGCGACAATAACGCAACTCTCCTTGGGCTCGGAGTGCTCCGCGACGATCTCGTCGCCGACCTCGTAGTCACGTGTCCGCCAGGGACCGTCCTCAAGTATTGCTCGATCTCCGGGTGTGATATCGTCTCGCCGCTCCAGCACTTTGAACAAGGCGGAAATGTCGGTAACTGATCTGGTCGGCAGTGTCGTCTTACCGGGCAAGCAAACCTCCTCAATGGCGAGAGCCGCTCAGAAAAGATCAGGTCTGGCCGAACCGGGTGCGACTACCTCGTATTCAGGGATTGATCACTTCCGACATCCGTAGAGCGTCGGGCCTCATAAATCTCGTTCCTGGTGAGCTTTGTGGTAAACCCACGACCAAGCGGTATGTTCCGCGACTGTCTCGATTGGCGGCAATTCATATGCAAACCACTCGCCATAGCTCATATGCAAGGCGTTGGCGGCGTGCTGGCTAACAATCCGGAGAACATGATCCGCTGGATACGGTCAGCAAGGGACATCAATCCGCACACCGCCATGCCCTCCACCGGCATCACCGAGCAGCAAGCGCGTGACATCACCGCCTATTTATATCCACTGCGATGATCTAGCCCTCGCCGCGCCGTGACCACAGGCCGCGCCCCCGGATCTTATCCATGACGACCGCCAGGAAGAAGAACACGGCCAGGCAGAAGCGAACGATCAGGACGCAAATTGGTCGAACCGCAGAGAGAGCGCCGGCGATGCTCGCGATCAGACCCGTGATCCTTCATTGTCGATCGACCGATTGTAGGACTCGTCCAAGCTTAGCTCGGTGGTATGCAGCCACTCGACGCTCGGCGGTTTCTCGATGCGCGGCCGGAACCCGATCTTACGCTCGCCCCCGCGCCTTCTTCCCTTCCCGCTTTGCTCTTCGTGCCGAACTGGGCGTCCTTGCCAGGACCGATGGTGGCTATCGGCAATGCCGCCTCTGGCCCCAAAACCCATCGATCAGTTGCGGGACTTCGTCCGGTGAGTGCGACCAGAGTTGGCTCTGATGCTCAATCCCCACGTCGCCCAGATGCACCCGTGCGGTGCTAACCGGTGTGACGATGGGAAAAAATGCCGTTGAATGCCATCGCCGGACATCTGGATCCGCATCCAATCCAGGGTCGAGGACCCGTCCTTGAGTGGCAGGAAGTTTGTTGGAGTATCATGCTACGTCTCCTGAAAGGCTCGCGAGCGCCGTGCTTGCGAGCGGTCAGGGACGTTCCTTCCGAACGCGCAATCTGGATGGCTTGGACTGCCTCCGGTCTAGAGGCGAAGCGGGCGATTCGATCGACATCACTCGTCGGGGCAAGCCGGTCGCGCGGCTCATCGCCGTCGCCAAGCCGCGCAAGCCGATCGATGCCGCGCTGCTTCAATCGCTGACGGCAGCGATGCCGCCCCAGCCTCAGAGTGCCGCCGATCTCGTGCGGTCGATGCGGGATGGCGATCGCTATTGATTCTCTATCTCGACACGTCGCTGCTCGTCGCGGCGCTCTCCAACGAAGCGATGACGCTGCGGGTTCAGGCCTGGCTTGCGGAGCAGGACCCGCGCAGCTTCTGATCAGCGACTGGACGGTCACGGTGATGTCGTCGGCCATAGCGATCAAGCTGCGGACCGGACAGATCAGCCTGGAGCCACGCGCGGCGGCGCTCGCCATGTTCAACAAGCTCGTCGCCGAGAGCTGTGGATCGGCTCACCCCCGACGCACAGCAACGCGCCGCCGCCCAAAGAACTTGAGCAGATGACCGCCATCGCCCGGAAGTACGAAGTGGCTGAGCGTGATGCCCGCAATCGGGCTCTGGGCCGTGCTGGCCAGGAGCGCGTCGTAGCGCATGAGCGTGCCCGTCTGCTTGCCGCCGGCCGAACCGTTCTCGCCGAGCGCACCCGCTGGGTGGTGTCGCACCTGGATGATGACGGTGCCGGTTATGACATTCTGAGCTTCGCCACCAACGGCAGCAATCGGCTGATTGAGGTGAAGACGACCAATGGATGGGAGCGGACGCTGTTTCACATCACGCGCAATGAGCTGGCCGTTGCGGAGGAGCGGCGCAGTGATTAACCGCTAGTGCGGTGGTGGAATTTTGCGCGGGAGCCGAAGGCGTTCGAATTACTGCCGCCGCTGGAGGCAAATGTGTCGCTGATGGCGACCAGCTATCAGGCGAACTTCATACAGTGGGCCGTGAGCCGTCTGTCGGCTTTCGGGGCGAAGACGTGGTAGCTGCTGTAACCACACAGGCGGGCGCGGAGGCGGTGTGAGCGGGTTGCACTGTTGGGTTGGATGACCGGTTGCGCACGCAGGCCGGCAGGGGAAAGGATCCCCTGCGGGGAGACCCCGCAACGTCCCCTTCGGCTTGGCCAGACGACGCAGACGTTCCTGTCTCGTGGCGTGGCCGACAGTGACAGCGCCAAACGATGATGATCGTACGGAATATTTGTAGATGGCTGAGAAGAAAGGCCATCTCCGCCGCCAGACCGGACGCTTTCAGGGCCGGTCAACCACCTGTTCCCCGTGCGCTTGCTGCCGTGGGATAGTTCTGCCGCGCAAGGACGGAGGAACCTGCCCGATGGCAGGATAGGCTCGCATACTTCGACGGGCTCTTATGTGGAACAAAGCTGGCCAGCTGCGGTTTCGTACAGAAGCCGGCGCAGTGCAAGTTAACGCGCCGTGCTGCTGGGTCGCAGGGCCCAGCCAAGAGCCCGCTCCTCCTCCTCCCTCAGGGGCGGGCTCTTTTCCTCAAGGCAACCGCCCGATCCTCAGTACGCGGAGGGCCACATGAAACAACTTCTCTCAGATCTGAGCGCAATGGCCGAACCCGGTTTCTGGATAGCCTTGGGTCTTTTGGTACTGCCTTACGCCGTTGGAGTATTCTTCCTGATTAAGACATGCCATTGCCTTTGATCGCCCGGCCCTGGCCACCCCAAGCTGATCTGAATAAACAACTTGATAATTCCTCGGGGGCCCACCGCCACTGGGCGGCTTGGGTCCAGCCAAGGCGTTGCGCTCACGCAAAAAAGACGGAGGCTAAATTGCATCGGCCGATGAACTTGCGCGCGAATATTTGGCCGGGCGTTTGGCTTTACACGGCAGCTCCCATTTCCGGGGAACCATAGCATGTTAGCCATTCGATAGCCGCGGCAGGCCCCGACTAGGCGGCGCTCGCCCTCAGCACCTTCCACAAAGCACTAAAGTTGCGAGTGCAGCCTGCTGGCCAGCCAGTCCGTTACCTTTTCTGCGAGGGGACGCGCTTCCCATTCGCTCAAACTGATCTGCCTTGATCGCGCAAGATCTTGGTTGAACAGGTCGATCTGCGTTTTGGCAAAATCCTGGCCGTAGACGTTTAGCGTGGCTTCATCGTTCAGGCGCAAAGAGCGCTCGTCCAGGTTGGCAGAACCAAAGCTCGTCCAGACGTCGTCAACGATCAGGAGTTTGGGATGATACATCGTTGGCTGAAACTCGAAGATCCGAACCCCGGCTTTGAGTAGGTCGCCCCAGAAGTATCGTGAGCCTTTTCGAACCAGTGGCACGTCCGTGAGGCGATTGGGCACGATCACATCGACTGCCACCCCACGCTTCCTGGCGTCCAAGATCTGCTGAAGGGCAATATCGTCAGGCACGAAATAGGCCATTCCTATGCGAAGATGATCCTTGGCGGCAGCCATCGCCGCCAGCATCATCAGTTCCATGTTCTCCGAGCCGTTTGGCTGCGAAGAAAGGATCAGCTGAGCACCAAGCGCTCCTGCTGGCTCGGGTGGCGGGTAGAACTTTTCACCCTGCAATGTCTCACCGGCCGTCTCCAACCAGTTTTCGGCGAACGCTGCCTGAAAGGCAGAGACTGCGGGTCCTTTGACTTGGTAGTGCGTGTCGCGCCACTCATCTGGGTTGCGGGCGTCTCCAAGCCAGTTATCGGCAATACCGACGCCGCCGGTAAACGCGACCCGTCCGTCAACGATGAGCAGCTTGCGATGGGTCCGATTGTTTATACGATCCAACGTATACCAATGGATAGGTCTATAGCGCTGAAACCGCACGCCGGCGCTTGTCATGATCTCGATCAGGTCTTCATCGAACGGCAGGCTGCCGACCCAGTCAACGAGCACACGGACCTCGACACCGTCTCGGGCTTTGGCTGCCAAGGCGGTCGCGAATTCATAACCGACGACGCCCGACCAATAGATATAGGTCTCGAAATCGATTGTAGAGCGAGCCGCATGGATCGCCTGCAGCATTGAAGGAAAGGTCTCATCTCCGTTGACAAGGGTTTGTACCGAGTTTGAATCGAACAGCTGTCCTTGCGAATAACTGCTCATGCTCCTTACAAATTCGGGATCCGACGCGTCGAAACGGTGCGGGACAAGCGTTCGCAAGATGCGTGGCTCAGGCGCTAAGTTTATGGCCAGCACGGTGATCAGACTGGCGATAAGCGCGGCGGCTGCGTATCTGAGGTACGGCAATAGATGGTCCAGCTTTTGGCCAAACCTTACCGGCTTGGCGCCAGCAAGGAACGCCACGAAATCGGAAAGGCTCACGTCAATCGCCTTGCTGTTTATGGTTGCGATGGTTTTCGATTTCCTCAGGTTCTTCCTTGTCAATTCGCGTGATGTTCGACGCCGAGCTATTTGCTCGCAACATCTCATCCAGTTTGGCATGGATCGCTTGAGTGTCGCGGTGCTCTGCTCTTTGAATGAACAGCGTCATAGCCCAAGTGAAGAGGGTAGCCGCCCCGTGCCAATTCAAACTTTCCCGATCGAAAACTAACCAAAGGGCCGCGTAAGCTAGCAGCACCAGGAATGCCGCGGGGCGAGAGGTCAGCGTGCCGATTGAGGTGAGCACACTCGTGATCGGGTGATTTGCCATCACGCAAGAACTTTCGAGCCTGACGCAGGTTCCCCCTCTGGCAAGCACTGCAACGCATGCGGGCGAGCCCAGCGCGGGCCCTCGCCCCCGCAGTGGCCGCACCGGATGTTCCATCGACGCGGCGTCGTATCATCATTTAACACTGCCTGGGCGCCTTCCCATCTCACCTTGTCGGAAGCAACAAACGACCGCTTTTCAAATCGACCAAGCAAGCCGGTCGGGCGATGGCCTGGACCAGCCGCGTTTCGACAAAGCGTTGCATCCTTCGTGCGAAATCCGCGTTGAGAGATGGATCATTGAAGGTGGTGCTCCCATGGACTCCAAACCGGCCGTTCCTCACGCCGAAACGGCTACAGCGCAAGACGCTGAAATCCTCGTGAATAAAACGGCACATTTCGTCGAGGAATGGATCGAGGAGCACAAGGTCAAAGTGCCCGCCGCAGTGCCAACCGAAATAGCTGCCGAGAGGATGGCGGATCAATGTATCTCCGATGCCGAAAGCGAAGGGATACTGGCCGACGAGATCAACGACGAAGTCGGCGACCTTAAGGAGTACATCGCCGAGACCGTGCTCGGGGAAGATGGCTCAGACAACGATAGTCGTGAGGAACCGGCTGTCGCGACGTCGTCCGAATCAGACCGTGGAGATACGAATGCCGAAATCCCGCTTTGAATTCATAGAGATCACGGCGCAACCCGCAATTCAGGCGAAATGGAAAACCTTGCTGCCGCCCAGGCGGAGGCGAAAAGAGCGGCGCAGGAAGCGATGCTCGACGGGATTGCCGCAGGTATGGATCCGACATGCTGGGTGACCAAGATCTATGATGAAGCCGGCTATCTGGTTTCTGACGATCGGGTTTCAGGATCTGGTGTCCACGCCAGCAGCCGATGGTCAGCCGGTCGACGACGAACCTGGTGTAATGCGGTCAGGCTGAGAGAGCCTCAGCCGCCGTAGCGCCCACCGAGTTTCGCTGTTGCCGTCAATTCAGCTCGGCCCAGTTGGTGCGTGATCACTCGGCTTTTTCTAAGCCGGACTGCGAGATCAACACCGGCACCGCGGAGGTTGTTGGAGAGTGAGGGGTGACAACAACGTGATCCATCCGCAGGCGTGAGCTGCGATTGTAGCCGCCCCTAAAGGAAAAGTTCCAATAGGCATAAACGCCTTTCTCTGGGTGGATCCGTCGCACAGAGTCAATCCAGCCATTCACAAGCATCTCGGCATAGGCCTGTCGACTTCTGGAAAGTAGATTGCGTATCCCAGCCAACGCGCCGGAACCACGGCATCGATCGGGCTCGAGCCGACATTGTAGTCGCTGCACAGACGGCATTCGGCTCCGTCTTGGAGCAGTGAATGACTATGGCCGATCAGCCGTTCGAACCAGCGGATCTTGCGTGCCAATTTCGAGCCGCGCAGATAAAAATGGCGGGCTGGGTCGAAGCGCAGGCCGCCTATACAACCGGCTTTTATCGCTAGTGTAAGACGTCGACGATCTGATGGGTATCTGGATCGACAAGCACGGTCTGATCATTAATCACCGCTACCCGGTATTTGACGTTAGGAACTTCGCGCAGTTCAACTTTGTCCGGCACTGATGAGCCCAGCTTAAGCTCCACGCCCAACAGGTTGATCGAGGCCAAGGGCTGCTTTTTCACATATTCGCGGACAACTGTCTCCTGCTCTGGCTGGACAACGACAACGTCCTGCGCAGCGGCAACGCCGATTCCAGCAACCAGCAACAACGCGGCAGTGGCGCCAGTGACATGTATTCTCATGATTTATTTCCTCTTTGTGGGCTGAGCGCAGGATGCCTCGACCCTAAGCTGAACGTGAGGAAATCAGAAACGTTCCTCTGACAGGACTTCAGTCTGACACCGGCTGAGAAAGAGCCGCGGCCGATCGGCGTCGAAGCTGAGAGGCACGAGGCCCATCGTCGATCTGAGGAACGGCGCCGGAGTGGAAAGCAGCCCGAACGGCGAGACGACGTCGCCGGAACTGGAGCCGTCAGCGTTCGCGCGCAATCGCAGCGCAATCGTTGGCGGTTCTGCTGCGTCTGCAGGTAAGAAACCGCACGCGAGAGTCAACGCGCTGCTCTGACCGGAAAGGCTTTGCAGCGCTGCCGCTTGGGATAGATCATTTCTGCGCGACTGGGTCAGAATCCGGCGGCCAACAGTTCGATGCATCCGCTTAATACATTCCCAAGATCCGTCGGATACCGGTACTCTGATCACCAGGCGCCAAAGTGTGTGCGTTTCGGGAACTATTCCGGCTCGCAGGCTACTTCCTCTTGCGAACTACGGCTTCTGCCTGCGCCGGCGCCTTCTGAATGTTGGCGGCGCCGCCCATGTCCCCATTCTTCGTGCGCCCGGCCCCAGGGCCTGCCCCAATATCGGCACCGGTGGTTGGGTCGGAAGAGGGATCCGAGAGTGTCCGCTCCGCCATCTTGGCAGCGACTTTCTTGTCTTTGGTATTGAGCTTGACCGTTGCACTCCCGTCTCCGCCATCAATGGGCATGACCTCCTCGAGATCGTCGACGCGGTCCCATTCGTCTCCCGAATTCCAGGGCCCGGTGGCGTCGCCCTCTCCTTGCGAGGTGTTGACGTAAATGCTGGCAAACTTCTCGATGCCCGGGAGCTTGCCCGACGGAAAGTTGTTTTCTATCGCATAGAGCGCTTTCTCAAACGACTTTTGGTGGGCGACCTCACGCGTCATCAGAAAACCGAGGGCTTCCTTGATGCCAGGATCATCCGTGATGTTGATCAGTCGCTCATACACGATCTTGGCGCGCGCCTCAGCCGCTATGTTGGAGCGCAAATCCACCGTGGGCTCGCCGCGGGAATCGATATACGCAGCGGTCCAGGGCACCCCGGCTGAGTCGCATAATGCGGGTGCGCCGCCGAACAAGATCGACTCTTTGGCCGTCGTGCCACTGGCACCGACCATCAAATACAACTCGGCTTCCTTCATCTGGCCCTCGGCAAGCTGTGCCTTCAGGCCTTTGTTGAGCATCGTGACGATCGACCCGACCACTTCGAGATGGCTGAGTTCCTCGGTCGCGATGTCGAGTAACATGTCTTTCCGGCCGACATCGTCCTCACCCAACCCTTGCGTGAAATAGCGCATCGCGGCGGCAAGCTCGCCATCGGCTCCGCCGAACTGCTCCATTATCATGCAAGCGAGTCGCGGGTTCGGCTCTGAAACACGTACGGTATATTGCAGTCGCTTATTGTGCATGAACATGGGGGCCCCTCCAGGGTTGGCATCACCCAACCCCCGGCCACCAGGAATGTTCCCTCGTACACGGTGAACGCGATAGACCGCCAACGATTAATCGCGGGGCGCACCTTCACTGCAAGGACGCTGCGGGGAATGGCACCGACAACTACACGGCTAGCGGTGCTGCTACCTCGCCCTCGCAGAATTGCAGCAAGTAGTCCGGCAGGGGAATTGAGCTCAGGCCTAGCACTGTCCGGGCCTGAAGCTTCTCCAGATCCTGCAGCGGAGCGTGTCTAGCTTAATTCACTTCGACCGCGGTTTGGCAGCATGTCCTACGGCTCCGCCAGGTGACTATAGTTTGGATTGGACCTCGATTAGGAGGCGCCTCATCGAGGCTCAGCGTCAGCATCTGCCGACAACTGATTTTTCAAACCTACATCCTGACCGGATCCATGCTGGCCTGACACGACAAGCCGGTCGAAATTCCCGTTGCTCTGTTGATCGTACTCGTTCTCCGCAATTTCGAAGGCAGCAAGCTGAACCATCATCTGCCTCGCACGGGCAATGAGCGCGGCATCGCCCATCCCAGGATCGGAGATGGCCATGGTAACCGCGATCTTTTCGCCGCCTTCACCAAGAAACTCGACCAGGACGCCTTCTGGTCTTGCATGTACCGCCGTTTCGAGAAGCCGCATCTTCGCCTCCTGATTTTGATTAACGAAGGTAAAAGCTGTCCAAGGTGGAAGGTTCCGCCCGAACATGCAGATTCGCTTGCCATACCTCGCTGGTGAGCGGCTGCTGTGCGCCCAATGAATTTCCCCGCGATTCCCTTGAGAACGATCCCTTGCCTGCATTAGGTTCAGTGAATCACCAGCCAGCCCGAGGCGACGATGAATCGTGAAGCGAGCAAAACTCTTTCATGCCGCGCCAAGAGCTGGGCGACCACACTCACCGAACACAAAAGCGTCACCGGGAGCGGGGGCGAAGCAGCGTTCGGGCCGTGGCTGGCTGCGGAACTGCGCCGGGACCGTGCCTATCGGCACGCGCAGATTTGGACGATCGAGGTTGGGCCCGGAGACGGCCGCCACTGCGTGGCAATGCTGCTGCGCGGCGCTGGTCGTTCGACGGTCTTGCTGACCGGTCACTATGATACTGTGGCAACAAGCGACTATGGCGAGTTGGAGGATCTGGCCACCCGGCCCGAGCCCTTGACATGCGTGTTGCGCGATAGCCTAGCCGAGAGCATTATCCCCGCTGAAAAGCGTGCGCACGATGACCTGGCGAGTGGCGAGTTCCTCGCTGGACGCGGACTGCTCGATATGAAAGCCGGCCTGGCCGCCGGCTTGGCGGTGTGCGCAGAGTTCGCTGAAAGCGTCTATCCAGCGGGAAACCTGCTGTTCATTGCCGTGCCTGACGAGGAGAACAACTCTGCCGGCGCTCGCAGCGCAGCACAGATGCTGCCAGAGATTGCCGCCCAGCACGAGCTTGATCTCGTCGCAGGAATTAACCTCGATGCGATCGCGGATGATGGCGACGGCAGCAAGGGCCGTGTCATCGCGCTTGGAACGGTCGGCAAACTGCTTCCAACCGCTTATGTCGTCGGCATGCCCGCGCATAGCGGGTTTCCGATGAATGGCCTCAACGCCGCGGCAATCGCCGCAGCCATCGCCTCGCGCCTGGAATGGGCAGTTGAACTTACGGACGACTGCGGCGCATCGCCGGGCACGCCACCGAGCCTGCTTGGCATCCGGGACGGAAAACTAGGATATGACGTCACCACGCCGGCAGCCGCCTACGTCATCGTGAACGTGCTGACTTATCGCCGCACGCCGGAGGAGGTCCTCAACCGGTTCGACAGACTATGCGCGGGGGCAGCCTCCGTGCTCCTGGCCGAACTCAAGCGTCGCGTCGTTCAACAGCATGGCGCAAGCCACACGGATTTGGACAAGGGCATTCCGCTCTTGCGGTTCGAGGCTTTGGTCGAGCGCCTCGGTCCGCTGGGCAGGGCGCGGCTGGACGCGCTGCAAGCTGCGGTCGCCGCGGGTGATCTGCCCTTGCCCGAGCAATGCCGGCTGATCACCCAGAAGGCTTGGGATCTCAGCCAATTGTCCGGACCTGCAATCGTCACCGGCTTTGGCTCCATGCCCTATTTGCCGACAAATCTATCCGAGAGTGCGGCAGCGGTCCGGCTTCGAGCCGTGGCAATGGAAGTAGCGGAAGGAGCCCCGGCACGCTACGGCACGGCGATCGGCTGCGCGGAATATTTCGCGGGGATTTCGGATATGAGCTTTTTCGGCGAGGCAGCCGAATCCTGTCTCGACGTCGTCGCCCGCAACACGCCCGCATGGAAGCACACCATACGCTGGCCGTCGCAACGGGGGTTGGCCAATCTCCCGACCGTCAATATCGGCCCGTGGGGCCGCGACTACCATACGCCGCTGGAGAGGCTGCACACCGGCTATGGGTTCGATATCCTGCCTCAACTCATCAGCGACGTCTGCGCCAGGTTGCTCCAGCCCCTTCCCTGACCAGCACCTCTTCAGCCAGGAGGATCAACTCGGGTGTCGAGGCGCACGGCAGACACTTCGATCCCCCACCGTGGTCGGCCGTCAAGCAGAACCTTTCTGAGGCAGTTCGACCTCTTCCTCGACTTGCCTTCGCAACGGGTGGCGAAAGGGCCTTGCTTCGTCGGTTGCGCGGCTAACCGATCTTTTCGAGCGAGCTCGCGATCCAAGCTCTCGCTCTCCCCTGCCCTTGCCGACGCGATGCCGGCCCGGATTAGATTGGTAATGCGGCATGGACGTTTCGGTCGTGGACATGGCTTTCTCCTGCCTGCCTCCCTTTTCGCCGTCCCGCCCGTCCTAGCCATTGCACCGGGCGACGATCGCGCCATTTTTTCTTCCTTGACCTTGGCGATGCTGGATCTGGTCGCCGGAAGCTTGGTCGCCCTAGGTTTGTTGCCGGGTGTCTTGGCAACCGGCGGTGGGTTGAATCAGGAACACCATCAGGAAGGTGATGATCGTCGTTCCGGTGTTGATGATCAGTTGCCATGTTTCCGAGACGCCAAAAGTCGGCCCCGAGATAGCCCATGCAAAACTACGGACTTCGCGCAAAGCGCAAACGCCCAAGGGCGTCTGATTGCACGCGCGACGGCATTGGCCATCGCGTCGAATGTCTTTCCCATTATGTGGCCCTAAAATAATAGCCCCGGCGTCTGCCGGAGCTATCGAATAAAAGTTCGCTCAGGCAGCCTCAGCCATAGCCCGTTGGTTGACTCCGCCTTCGCCAAGTGCGTTCAGCGCCTCGTCGGTGGCAGTCTCTTCTTTCAACGTTGCCTGAAGAAGCCTTGCAGCGTCTGCCATGCCAAGCTGTTCCGCCCAAGCGACAAGGGTCCCATATCGGGCAATCTCGTAGTGCTCAACAGCTTGTGCAGCAGCCACCAGCCCGGCGTCGATCGCCGGAGCACCTTTATATTCTTCCAGGATTTCGGAGCCCTCTTCGAGAATGCCATCGATGGCCGGACACGTCTTCCCGCGCGCTGGCTTATCGAGAAGTTCGAACACTTGCTCAAGTCGCTTCACCTGACCTTCGGTTTCCATGCGGTGCTTCTCGAAAGCAGCCGAGACTTCTTCGGATTCTGCCACCTTCGCCATTTTCGGCAATGCTTTGAGGATTTTCTTTTCAGCGTAATAAATGTCCTTCAGACCGTCGAGGAATAGATCTTCGAGACCGTTCGCGGATGCCTTCGCACTCCTATTAGTCGTCGCCATTGCTGTCTCCGTTAGATTGAGGTACCTCATGCAGGAGGCGTGCCGATAACAAAACAGATGGCTTGAGGTTCCGATTAAGCTTCGATGTCATTCGTTAAGCTGGCAACACAGGCAGTTCTGCTGAGGATCCATCGGGCGTGGTTCAGCTTGTCTTTGCGGCCCCTGCCGTCCCCCAGGAAGGTCGATGATATCGCGTTTCCCGAGCACTAGCCGCAATGACTGCGTTTATCGTGCACGAAAAGGCCTTCGCTTTGACTAACCGGAGCGGTCGTTCCCGCCGACGACCTAAGCGGCGGCGTTACAAATTCAGTTCTTCCAATCGCGGAATTTGGTACCGGTGTCTCAAGTCCACACGGATTGGCCAATGGCCGGTCGTGGGCCAGCGAGGGTCTCTTCTTTCACGAAAACCAGGCAACATCCTGTTGCCGCCTGTCAACAATTGCGGCCCGCCGCCATGTCTCTATCATGGTCTCAGAATTTACGCGGCGGTTCAGTGAGTTTTTCCGGTCGGCGCATCGGTCCTCTTTCCCAGCATAGGGATGGCCCTTTCCCTGTCGAAGTATGACGTACTAAGGACCGGGACCAGCGATGGACAATCGTCAGGCTCCTCCAGTGATCGCCCGGATGTCAGTTCTTGAATTTCATCACCGGGCAATTCGGCTTTCCAGATTGGCAATGCGCTCAGCGAGGAAATAGCGCCCGACCACAAAACCTCCGCTTCCAAATAGAACTGCGAAGGTGGCGAATGCTGTGGGGTTGCTGATGACCAGAGCTCCATTGGTCTGGAAGAAATCGATCAGGCCATCCATTTGGCAGTGCTCCTAGTTTCGAGGTAATTAGTGTATTTCGAGTCGTACGGGCCACCCGTGTCGCATCTCGTGCAGAAAACCGCCCTCTCGACCGAACTGGACAAGCCACCTTTACCGTAGTGTCGGATAAATCGGCCGCCCTTCGGCATGATGTGAGCAGTCTTGCACCAGGCCGTAACATTTGCCATTCGCCGAGAGCACCAAGCGAAACGTCAAGTCGTCTCAAGTGCGGTTTCTCATCCCAGTCCCAGACTTCGATCCGGAAACTGCCGTCGCCAGTGTCCATTACCGCCCTTCCTCGCCAAGCGTGAGAAGCCATTCGACACTGCCATCCGGGATGGTGCCAATTAGCGTTCTGGCGCATGTTTGCGCTTTCCATAACCGTTCCTGCTCAGATCTCCTAAAATAAGGAATATATTCCTATCAAGTCAAGAGCTGATTGACACCCGGGCTCTCATTTTGTCCAACACCAGCTAGCAGCGAACAGCACGATACCGCATGAAGAACGGACGCGACTGCGGCCGGTCATAGTTCGCAATAGATGCTTGTCGCCCCAGGTTCCAGCGTCTCCTGTCGTGCGACCAAGCCCCTGCCGTTCATACAAACGATGTGCGTTTTGGACAGTAAGCCGAACAGCAAACGGCCTCGACGGGCGTAAATCCGATCCCGATGCCGTCGTGGTCGTTTCGCTCCTTACGTTCCACCCCGACACCGTATGTCGGTGAACGGTCACCTACGTTGCGGTTGCGGAAGTTGAAACGGCGGCAATTGCCGGCCGATCATGGAAGCGGACATAACGATGTTAGCGGTACGACAATTTTGCCGTATCCCTAGATCGTGGGAACGCAGTTCAAGCTGGTCATCGACTGCGCCGCCGCGCCTTTCGAGCCGTGTAATTCTGATTGGCGCTCCGCCACGCCCGGCTTCTCGTCAACAGCCGCTGGATAGTGTCCCCTCAAAAGGATTGTACTAAAAACGACCTCCGATCCGAGCCAGCCCGAAGCCTCGAACGCCTGTGGAGGCTATGTCAGCCGATCTAGATTGCATATCCGCATGCTAACGCTTGCGCAACAAAGCCGGCACAACGTGGTGGAAGGCGATTCCCTGATTGCGGTGTTCACCTCCGGTAGTCGCTGAAAACCATGCGGCCGCAGCGCCAAGTGCGGAGCCCGCGGCCGTCGCGAAGCTGAATATGGCCCTTATGTTGGCCGAAAGGCGCACGGTCGTTTCGTTGAGTTGCGCGTCGGCGGGATTGACCACTGCATCCGCGCCTTTTCCGGCAATCATCGCAAAGAAAAACGCCGCTCCGAGTGTTGCTAGAGCCCAGACCGCGATGCCATGTATGCCATCGCGGAATTCGCTCTCATTTGCGTCGCTGTCCTCCCAGCGCGTGCGCATGCGTCCAGCTACATAACCGCCCGCTGCGGAACTTGCTACGGCCACGACGACTACCCATAGCCCGGCCGCCAGCACGTTCCAAGAAGCGCCGCCGTTGGGAAGAGTAGGAGAACCCAGCGCCAAGCCGGCACTTGATCCGAATTGCAAAAGAACCACTGAGATGGCGCAAGCGATGATCCCGCCGCCAAATATGCCCCCCCAACCAAGATAGGACGGTGCAGCCACCACCCTTGGGCTAACTGCAGGGCTTTCGGGGACTGTGTCGGCCATGATCTTACCGTAGTCCAAGGAATGACAGAACGAACAGAACGATCACGACGAGGCCCACGAGATATATTATTCCGTTCACGACGTTCTCCCCTGATTGCGAATAGACGAACAACGTGTCCGGGATGTTTTGGTTGCAAGAGAGCTGTCCCGGAAATCTGAAGGTCTGTGACAAGTGCAAAGTGTGCTGAGATCGGCACCCCCGACCACCTCTACAACCCCCGGCACTCGACGCTGGGCTATCTGAGCCCCGTCGAATTCGAGGAGAAAGCAATGCTAGCTTAACGGCGTGGCCGAAAAACCCGCAGCAGGCCAAATAGCATGTGCTGGAACCCCTGTCCGCTCCTACAAATCTGGTCGGCACAAACGGGACGGTTGATGAAGGGAAGGAACCGACTTCGAGGCAGGCAACGAGATCTGTCTCGTTTCACGATGTTGGGCTATGGCAAGGGCAGGAGTCCGTCCTTTCACCGTATATTCGCGATCCCGGTAGCTTCCCGCCGCGATCCATACAGTTTTCGAACGTTGGTAGATCGTAATGCCCCGTGCGTTCGCCCGCGCGAACAGATCTGCGTCATTTCGATACATTGGTTCCAACCCCCGTGACCCCTCGAGGGGTAAGGTGCAACGAACATGCCAAAGTTTACGCGTAGCTAATATTACACATCGCCGAGCTGCCAGATGCGCCATGGAAGTGCACTGCCAGCCTCAGCGCTAAGGTGTCCCGTGGGTGTTTCCGCTGTATTGCACGTGGACTGGCGCCAGGTAACAGAATAGCGCGATCCGGAAACATTTGCTTAAAATTGTATTTCTTGGCCATCGGTGCCGGCGAACCCTCATGGCGGTTCGTCGCGCCAGATCACCCGACGCTCCCAACGGATCTCGACCAGCCTGCGAAAGCGGATCGTCTGCAATTCCTGGCCGACAGGGTGGAACAGCTCGGCGTTCATTGAACGCTTCTCGCCGCATGTCTGGCAACGGACCTTGGCGCGCACCTCGTCTATGGTGATGTTCCCAACGACCTCGCGCAATTCAGCCGGCTTGTAGAAGCGCTTGATATTGCAGTGGCCACAGCGGAGGCGCACCACCTGCCCTGCGTTATGGGCATTCAATAGTTTCCAAGGCACGCCGCGCGGCCATCGTTCGGGTTGTTCCGGCATAGCCTGAAATGAGGAACATATTCCTCCAAGGTCAAGGGGCGCTTGACATTTTCGTTCCTATTTTGTTCACTCCTTGCAGGATAACCACAGCACGGCGCAGACGGCGATCGGTATCTGAGGAGAGATCCGTGTCCGACCATGTATTGCCTGGCCAGAAAAAGCCGAAGCTGATCGTTGTCGTTGCGTTTGACCGTGGCGACGAAGGCGATCTCTGTAGCGCATACGGGCCGGCGGATCAGCAAAGCGAGGAACGGCAGTTCGTACGTTCAAGGCGCTGGCTTCCAAACATATCGGCGTCATTGCATGGAGCCGCGATGCCGACCCGGCGCTTGGCGACTACGGGCCGCCCACAACGCTATTTGTCAGCGGCGACGTACCCGACATGGAATAGCCGCAAGGTTCGATGCGCCCTACGAGCTTTCGGGGCGCACCGTCTCCACGGCGAGCGATCCGGTCGGAAGCGGTCGCAGAAGCTCGGCCTCGGGCTTCGTCAGGTTAATCCAGGCTCCCCAATTCTCCGGTTGGAGGACTACGACCTGCCGATTGTGATACGGCGCGACATCCGGCCCAGGCTCGGTCGTCAACATGGTGAAGGTCGGCGGCTTGTTGCCGACAGCGTCACGCCAGAGTCCCGCGATGGCCATGAACGGAGAGCCGTTGAGCGTGAAGCGATGTTTTGCCTTTGGATATTTCGTGCCGGTGAATTCGAAGAAGGCGGAAGCCGGGATGAGGCAGCGTTTACTGCCGCCGAACTGACGCCCTTCCGAGCGGAAGTTGAACACAGGCCCGCCCTTCGGGCCGGATGGTGGAAATCCGAATGTCATCGAAGCGAGCTCGATGGCGTCGTCAGCGGCGGCGCGCATTATCGGTGCCGGGTCGTTAATATGAATATCATCCGCCTGCGGCAGATCGAGCTCGGTTTGGTGGGTCGGGATTTCAAGCGCGAGCGATGCCATCATCCGGCAATATTCGGCCCAGAGTACATGCTGCTCGTAGTCGTTGCACATGAAAGAGGCTCCTTGCTCATCCGAAAGTAATTCCGGTGAGCATTTTTTAGCGCCCACAAAGGCCTACCTTGTCCACACCTATTAACAAAGGTTAATTCCAATGGTTCCGGGCGCGTTTTGCTGGTATATTTCCCGCCGCGTTGCGAACGCTGTTCTCGTCCTGGCATCGCCTGTTTTGCGGTCCGTCAGTTGCCGCTTCAAGAGCGATCCGGCCGGTCCGAACCTGTCTATGTATTGTCCTTCTGTAACCAACTTTGCCTTGAGGTGTCTGTCTTATGGTCTTGGCCTGCACCGGTTCCGGCGACGCGAACTGGTGACCGCGACAGCCGGTTTTCATCGTCAATGAGCGTCAGCCGCGATGGTGCTGCGTCGCTCCACTGCCAGAGCACGAGATTGAGATCATTCCTTGTAGCCCCGGGTGCGAAGCTCCTGACCAGCAGAGCGCGATACCCCTTGGCAATCAGGTGACGGGCGAAGGCTTGTGTTTTCGCCTCACCGGCAATTTTCATTTGATCGCGCCAGGCGGGATCGGCTAGCGCGCTGCTGTCCAATTCTTCGGCATTCAGGGCTGCTTCATCGCGGGTGTCGAAGATGTTGTCGACGTCGGCATCGTAGGACACAAGCGTGGTCGGCTGAAAGCTGCCAGCCTGATTGGCTTCGCGTAGCGCAGTGAGCACGGTCAGTGAGGAAGATAAGGCTGGAACGCCCTTGGCATTGAAGCGACCGCCATAGAGTTCCGCGCCTCGGCCTGCCAGGGGCTCGCTTGCATAGATGGGATTGAGAGCGCGATAGAGCGGACCACGATAGCGCATGCGAATGATCAGGCGTGGATACCGGCATCAACCGCATCGATATATTCGAGCACCTCGTCCGCACGACCGCTGCGAACGAGTTGCATCGCCGTCATCCCAGAAAAGCCCGGAAGGGGCTCTGACCGATACCATGCATAAGCCATCAAGGCCGAGCCAAAACGCCCTTCCACCTTGTTGATGACCTCCACCAACTCGCGCAGCCGGCGCTGCGTCCTGTCCGACCGGACCCGATCTTTGCGTTGAATGGCGTCTTTTCCCAACCCAACCGTACGAGCCACTTCCTCGCTGGTTGTCTGGAACGTGGCTGCGATCTTGCGAGGAGCGAAAAGTCCGTTGTCGGAATATTGCATGAGTCCCATTGCGATCTCCTGAAGCAGTCCCATTGCGATCTCCTGAAGCAATGTCTTGCCGCCTCCATTGACGCAATATAGCGTCAACAGCTGTGGCGTTCAAGGGTCCCCCCTTCCTGAAGTTCGCGGCGGATCGGCCACCCGGATGCCAGGGTTCGAGCTCCCGTGAGCCTTGCTCATGCGTTCTCCTCCTCACCAACATCGGGGTCGTCAGGGACGACTTCATCAAAGATGACCGACCAATCGCGTTCCGTCTTCCCTTCGGGGTTGTCGGCAGCTTTGGTCGTCAATCCCTTTAGTCTTTGCGCCGCGGCGGCGAAACGAGCCTCTATCGCCGGCTTGGAGGCGAGTAGTATCTCACTTGGCTTTGCAGCCTTGGACGAGGCTGTCGTCTGGGGTGCGCCGAAGCCTGCGGTGACGTGAACCTCCGACATCTCGACCTTCGAATCGATGCCCTGGGTCGCCGGGACACCCATTCGGGGGAGGAACTCGACCGCCGGTACATAGGGGAGGTTGGATCTGGAGAACCTTTCCATCTTTGCGAACGGTGCAGTTGCAAAGAACCGCAGCTTATTGGCCAGGATTGGCCTCTGCCCTTCCACCAGCACAATCATCTTGCCGGCAGGCATTTGCCTTACCTCCTGTGGCATCATCAGGTCACGTTCTCGCACTTGCTCGACCTTGGTCCGGCGATGAAGGCCCATGAGCTCGATGCTGCGCGATTCGGTCCTGTAGCGAACCGTTCTTCTGCCAAGCGCCTTTGAAACATATTCGGCAGTGACCTGATCGTTGGCGCCAAGGACAAGCTGATAGCCGCAGTTTCCCATCAAGGAGTGACGCGCGGTCTCGCCGTAGATTTCGTCGAGGTTCTTGATGTCTTGAATGATGAACGCCATTTTTATGTTGTAGCCGGCCACGTAAGGCAGCTTGCTCGTGATCTCGGTGACTTTTCTCAGCTGCCGAAATTCGTCCAAAAGGAAATAGATCGGCAAGGATTTCGGATCCTGCGCCAGCAGAAGCGTGTCGAGGGTCTGCTGAACGAAGAGCGACAGCAGCGGCTTCAGCATGGCGAGGTCGGTGATGTTGGGGGCCAGGTAGATCGAGATCGGGCGGTGCTTCAGAGCGCGAAGGTCCATGTCGGTGACCGTGGTGGCGGCGACAACGCGCTCGTTGCGGAAGGGCCGCAGCGCCTTTTGGATGTCCAGCAGGGCGGACGCGGCAGCGCGGTCCGACAGCGCAATGTAGGCATTGAAGCTTTCCACCGTGAACCGCGACAGGTTGCCTTCCTTTTCCTTGATGAAGGCCATCAAGGCCTGGAGATTGACGCCGCTGTTGAAGAAGGATGTCACCTCGCCAAGGTTGCGCCGGCCTCGATAGACGTCGCTCTCAGTCACGTAGCTGATCGCGCCCGCCAGCACCAATTGGGCGGTGGCCTGCCAGATCGCGTTCTCCGATTCCACGCTCTCGGGGACAAGAATGCTGGCGATGTTGAGGATGTCGGTCGTCCGGTCGCCGCGGTCGGGCCTGATGAAGTCGAGCGGATTGTAACGATGTGTTTTGTCGCTGCCTGGCGCAAACAGGAACACTTGGTTCCCCTTTGCCTTCCGGTAGCCGGCCGTGGAGCAAAAGATCTCGCCTTTCAGGTCGGTGACGATCATCGACCCTTGATGGGCGAGTGCATTCGAAATGACGTAGCATGTTCCCTTGCCCGAGCGGGTCGGTCCGATGACCAGATGATGGCGCTCATCTTGGACGCGAAGGATATGGCGACCGTAGCGTCCAAGGATGTATCCGTTGCTTCGGAACCACTTGCCGCGCCGAAGCGAGAAGGTGTTTTGAAAGCCAGCATCGCCAAGCGGTTCAGAAACAGATCGCAACCCAAGAGCGGCAATCGATCCGGCGGCGATGAGCGAGACAAGGCCTGCTCCCAGGCCGATACGCCGCAACACCTGATTCTCGGGATAGCGGGACAGTTGCTGGAACGCGGCCAGCGGATTGGATGTCACCGTTGCTTTGAGGATGCGGCCGTCGCCATATTGGATCTGCAGTGCCAAACCGTAGGCCAGCAGCCAGATGACAAAGCCAATCGCGAGGCAGAAGACGATGTAGGCGATGCGCAGGGAGCCCGTCATGATCGGCTCATTCTGGAAAAATATAGTTCCGATACACCGCGTCGACCGCCATCGCGTCGAAGCTGGATGACGATTGGAATAACGCTACGGATGTAGGAGATCAGATCAGCCTTCGGGTACGCCGCGGACAGGCCTGATTGCATCACCATCATGGCGAGCTGTTCATAGGCACCGCGGGGCGTGTCGGCATGGACGGTCGACATCGAGCCTGGATGGCCCGTGTTGATCGCACGCAGGAACGAAAACGCCTCCGCTCCCCTCACCTCTCCGACAAAAAGGCGGTCCGGCCGCATGCGCAGCGAGGCCTCGAGCAGGTTCTGGATGGTCACGGCGGCTGTGCCCTGGTCGCCTTTGGATGAAAGCAGATGAACCGTGTTTGGCTGGGGCGGAGACAGCTCGCGCGTATCTTCCAGCGTGATCAGGCGCTCACGCCTGTCCACGGCTTTCAGGCAGGCATTCAAGAATGTGGTCTTGCCGCTTGACGTTCCACCACTGATCAGAATGGAGACACGGCTCGCGATTGCCGCACGGATAAAGCCATAAATGTCGTCCCTGCACAGAAGCTCGATCATGGCGCGATCGGCGCTGCTCCTGCCTGCGATCGCCACCGAAACCTGACCGAACGCGCCCTCGTCGCGGTAGTCCTCGAGCGTGAAGTCACCCACGACCTGCTTGCGGATTGAAACCGCGCCGCCATCGGGAGCCGCTGGCGGCAACACGAACTGGATGCGTTCTCCCGACGGAAGCGCGGCGCTCAAAATCGGGTTGGCGGAGCTGATGAATTGGTTCGTCGCAGCCGCGACCCGTTCGCCCATATTGACGATGTCACCGGTGGTGAGGCTTGGAATGTCGTGGAATTCCATGTGGCGGGCACCTAGCCGCTCGACATAGACATGGCCGGGCTTGTTGATCGAGATCTCAACCACTCTCGGGTCGGCCAGCAGGTGCTTCAACGGTTCGAGAGACCGGTAGAGAAAGTAGTGTTGGTCATTGTTGGCAGGCTCAGTTGAAGCCACGCTCATGACGAATTTCCTTCAATGCTTCGGAGACCGGGTCGTCGTAGAGGGCTGAAAAATCGAGGTCCTGGCGCACGAACACGAATATGCGCTCGCCTTGCGGCACGCTGATCGTCGGTGGAATTTTCAGGCTCTCGCCAAGCGCCTGGTTGGCCATGTCGGAGAACGTCTGGGCAATAGTGGCGCGGGCAAGATCTTCGGCGCGGGGCCCATCGTCGCTTCCGCTCGTAACTGCCTGGCTGCCATAGCCGGCCAGATAGCTTGCGCCCCCGCCCACGATCGACAGCAGAATGGCTGCGCCAAAGCGTTCACGAAATTTGGTGTCGACGCGGCCGGTAAGGCCCGAGCGGCCAATACTGTCGGCGCCCATCGAGTTCAACCGAATACTGACACCGTCATCGCGAAGCAATCGCGTCCAGATGACGAAAATGCGCTTTTGACCGCGGATGACTTCCGACTGATATTCGCCGATCAGGCGCGTGCCAATGGGAATGAGGATACGCCTGCCATCGAACGAATAGACATTGTCGGCGACGATGGCGCGGATTTGACCTGGCAGATCGCTGACGATCGCCGTTTCCAGAATACCTGGAATGAGGGAGCCTTCCGCCACCAGGGCGTCGATGCGGGGAATTTTCCTGGCCCTTGCCGACCGATCACCGATGCTGGCGGCGGCCGCCAGGAACTTGCTGTTGCGGTCCTCACCGGCGACCACGGGTCTCTGCCCCATCTCGGCTGTTGGACTTTCTTGATCGCGGCCTGAGCCTTCGTCGTCAAAGACGACCATGTTGGATCGAAAGCGTTTCGGAAACTCATCCTGAGGCGCGGCGGCCTCGGCTGGGGACACCGCAGGCGATGGCGGCGGAACAGTGAACTGCGTTGTCGAGGACTCTGGCTCTGGCGGCGGCGGGGGTGGCGGG